>NZ_CP108996.1:2458881-2766242 GCF_036226565.1 Kribbella sp. NBC_00709 | reverse complement strand
GGGCTTCCCGCGTCAGCTGGTGATCGGGAGTGCGGTCGCGTTCGGTGGGGTCGTCCTGATCGGGCTCTCGTCGTCCAACGGCGGCGCCGAGACGTGGGGCGTCGTACTGTGCCTGGTGGCCGCGGCGGCGTACGCGATCGGTGTGGTCTCGCAGAAGCCGCTGCTCGCGCGACTGCCTGCGCTGGAGGTGACCTGGTTGTCGTGCGTGATCGGTGCCGTCGCGTGCCTGCCGTTCGGGCCGACGCTGGTTCGTGAGGCCGCCGACGCGCGACCGTCGACGATCTGGTGGGTGGTGTTCCTGGGGGCCTTCCCGACGGCGATCGCGTTCACGACCTGGGCCTATGCGTTGGCCCGGACGACGGCCGGGCGGATGGGCGCCACGACGTACCTCGTCCCGCCGATCACGATCTTCCTCGGTTGGCTGCTGCTCGGCGAGAGCCCGGCGCCGCTCGCGTACGGCGGTGGCGTGCTGTGCCTGGTCGGCGTCGCGATCTCGCGCTACCGGCGGCGAGCCGTTGCGGCGATGCCCGCCGTCAGCGTGGAGAGTCCCGACTCGAAACCGCCGTCGAAGTCGTAGGCAAGGCCCTCGACGCCGAGTTCGTCGATGATGCGGGTCAGCGTCGGCGCCTTGTCCGCCGGCAGTGCACGCACTCGGGTGAGTAGGTCGGGGGCCAGTTCGAACGTCTCGGCCCGCACGGACGCCTCGCCGAGGCTGAACCCGTGGATGAAGTCGATCAAAGTGTTGGCCGCCTCAAAAATTTGACGTGGTGTCAGACCTGCGCGGTCGAGCGCGCGGTAGAACGGCTCCATCGTGACCACGACGACGTCCGAGACCGCGGACGTGTCGGACAGCACCTGCAATGCGAGGTTCGGGTGCTGGCGGAGGCCGTTGCGGTAGGCGCGGGCGGCCTCCTTGAGCTGCTCGTCCCACGGCACGGCGTCGCCGGGGTCAGGCAGTTCGAGACCGGCGAACACCAGCTCCGCGAGGCCCGCCAGTACGGCGGCCTTGTTCGGCAGGTGGTGGTACAGCGACATCGGGTTGACCTTGAGCGTCGCCGCGAGCCGCCGCATTGTCAGCGCGTCGATGCCCTCGTCGTCGACGATCCGCAGCGCCGCGGTCAGGATCGCCTCCCGGCTCAGCCGCTCCTCCCCGGCGCGGGGCCGCCCGGAGCGCTTGCCGACGGTATTCATACGCCGTATGGTACATAATCGTACAACGTATGGATTAGGAGGAGCGATGAAACCGTTGGCGGGGAAGGTGGCGTTGGTCGCCGGGGCGACCCGTGCGGCCGGGCGGGGGATCGCGGTCGAGCTCGGTGCGGCCGGCGCGACCGTGTACGTGACCGGCCGGACCACCCGGAGCCGGCAGTCGGAGATGAACCGGCCGGAGACGATCGAGGAAACGGCCGAGCTCGTCGACAAGGCGGGTGGCCGCGGCATCGCCGTACCTGTGGATCATCTGGACCCCGAGCAGGTGCGCGCTCTGGTCGAGCGGATCGAGCGCGAGCAGGGGGCGCTACACATCCTGGTGAACGACATCTGGGGGCAGCACGGCGAGCCCGACTGGGACAAGACCGTGTGGGAGAGCTCGCTCGAGAGCGGTCTGCGGTTGCTGGAGCTGGGCGTGAACACGCACGCGATCACCAGCCACTTCGCCTTGCCGTTGCTGATCAGGACGCCCGTCGGGCTGGTCGTCGAGATGACGGACGGCACCAACGAGTACAACGCATCGAACTATCGCGTCTCGTTCTTCTACGACGTGGCGAAGGGTGCGGTCAGCCGGATGGCGTTCGCGTTGGCGCACGAGCTGAAGCAGTACGACGCGGCCGCAGTACTGCTCACACCGGGCTGGCTGCGGTCCGAGGCGATGCTCGACGGGTTCGGCGTACGCGAGGAGAACTGGCGGGACGCGACCGAGAAGGTCCCGCACTTCGCGATCTCCGAGAGCCCGTCGTACGTCGGCCGCGCGGTGGCGGCGCTCGCGGGGGATCCCGACGTACGGCGGTGGAACGGCAAGTCGACGTCGAGCGGCGAACTCGCCCAGCTCTACGGCTTCACCGACCTCGACGGCAGCCGGCCGGATGCCTGGCGGTACATCGTCGAGGTGGAAGGCGCCGGCAAACCCGCCGACACCACGGGCTACCGCTAGAGCCTGTACGGCGGGCAGACGTCGTCGCCGGTGCCCGCGTCGCCGACCGGCACCGCGTCAGCCGACAACGCGACGTGTGGATGCGCGGCTGCGATCGGTATGCCCAGCGTGGCCGCCATCGCGATCACCTCTCGCCGTGACGTGATCGCGACGGCGGGATCCCGCTCGTACACATAGGTGAGCTCGGGCCACCGTGCCTGCGCCGGATGCACCAGCACGTCACCGCCCAGGATCGCGCGATCCGTCACCACCGACTGATGCCCAGGCGTGTGCCCCGGCGTAGGCACCAACCGCATCCCGCGCAGCGTCGTCTCGCCCTCCACCACCCGCAGCTGCCCGGCCTCTTCGATCGGCCGGATCCTGCTCAGGTACGTCGACCCGCCGCGCACCTGCTCAACCTCATCCCGCTGCACGACGTACTCCGCCCGCGGAAACGCCGGCCGCACCCCGTCCGAGGCCCACCCCACATGATCCAGATGCACATGCGTCAGCACGACCGCATCCACATCCGCGGCCGCCACCCCCACCTGCCCCAACAACCCCGGCAACCGCCCAGCCACCCCCAACCACTCCGCGGCCTCCCCACCAGCCGCCCCAACCCCCGCATCCACCAACACCGCACCCGCACCCGACATCACCAAGTAACTATGAAAATGCAGCAACCACCCCACCCCCCGAACATTCCCCGGCACCACCCGCCCCGTCCAAGCCGCCTGCTCCACCCCCCACCTAGGCAACGCCTCCCCCACCCCCTCCGGAAACACCGCCACCGCATCACACAACACCGTCACGTCCATGAAGACCTCCTGGTCAGGCGACCCACGGCCGCTCGGCAGCCCACCCGGCGGGGAAACCCAACTCGCGAAGCTCGCGTCCGCAGGCCGGGATCTCCTCGCTGAGCAAGGCGCGGATGTGCCGGGCCCAGTGCGACTCATGCCCAAGGCGAGACAACAAGAACCCGACGACGCACAACGTCGAATAGATCCGGAAATGAGAGACCTGACGGTCGATGAGATGACGCAGGTCAGGGATCGACCGCAGGTGGCTCGGCGCGAGCTGGTCGGCGAGGTTCCGGTTCCAGAGGCGGGAGTGATGGGCACAGACGTTGCGGACGTAGTTGAGCACCCGCAGCCAGTTGGCCAACGCGGCGCCGTTGCCGTCACCTTGCCGGTCGAGAACGCCGAGCCGAGCCGCGATCTCGTTGCGATCCGCGAACTGCAGGCCCTGGAACAAGTAGCTCATCGCGCCGAAGTCGAGGATCTCGGTCATCACCCAGACCGGCAGGCGGCCGTCGTACTTGTGCTGGAAGTGCAGGACGAAGTCCTCGGACGATCTGGTCTGTGCAGCCAGGACCTTGTGCAGCCATCGGTCGTACGTGCTGGGCTGCCTGCCGTCGGATCGGGTGAAGCGGCCGTCCAGGTTGCCGGCGTGGAGATGGGCGTACGCACCACGTCGCCCAAGGGTGAATCCGATCATCACCCGGAACGCGATCTCGATGCGTTCCAGCGCGTCGAGCAGTTGTAGCTTGAGTCGGCGGTCAGCATCGTAGAGCCGAACGACTTGCCCGAAGGTCGTGCCTTCGAGGAACTGGTCGTCACGGAGAACGCCGTCGAGCGGACGGCGGTAGGAGTACCAGTAGCCGCTGAGGCGGTAGTACCCGATCACGCTCAGCAGACGCTCGGCCTCGGCCTCGTCGTCGATGATCAGTCCCCTGCTCTTCAGCAGTCCTACCTGGTCGGCGAACGAGAGGTGCGGCTTGGTGTAGACAGTCACGGAAGTCCCCCAGGGAAAAGAAAACCAGCCCGTGCCCTGAGGGGCAGAGGGGCTGGCCGTGTTGCTGAAAGCATACACCTGGGACCGTTCCGCTTGCCGCGAGAATCCTGGGACCTGTGGATATCAGGGGAGGAGCATCCAGGTGGCGAGGGTGGTCATGATGAGGGCTATTGCGGTGTCGAGGAGTTGCCAGGCTCGGGGGCGGGCGAAGGCGTTGGCCAGTTTGCGGGAGAAGAAGCCCAGGGCGAAGAACCAGGCGAAGCTGGCGGCTACGGCGCCGAGGCCGTAGAGCCAGCGGCCGTCGGTGCCGCGTTGGTTCGCCAGGGAGCCCAGCAGGACAACGGTGTCCAGGTAGACGTGTGGGTTGAGGTAGGTGAAGCCCAGGCAGGTTAGTACGACGCTGCGCAGGGCGGCCGGGGCGTGGTCGGCGGGGGTGATCGCGCCGGGGTGGAAGGCTCGCTTGGCGGCCAGGGCGGCGTAGGTGTAGAGGAACGCGGCACCGCCGAACTTCGCGATGTCGAGGGCGAGTTGGCTGCGGGTGAGGAGGGCGCCGAGGCCGAGGATGCCGCTGGAGATCAGGAGCGCGTCGGACAGCGCGCAGGTCAGGACGACCGGGAGGACGTGTTCGCGGCGCAGGCCCTGGCGGAGGACGAATGCGTTCTGGGCGCCGATCGCGACGATCAGGGATATCGACGTGGCGAATCCGGCGAGGAGGGGCATGTCTTCGACGGTAGGCAGTTGTGCCGCTTCAAGCCAGCTAAAGATTCTGCAGTGCCATTAGGATTGCTTCATCATGCAGTTCGACTCCGTGCAGCTCGAGACGTTCGTGGCCGTCGTCGACGAGGGCAGTTTCGACGCCGCCGCCAGGCGGTTGCGCGTCACGCCGTCTGCGGTCAGCCAGCGGATCAAGGCGCTGGAGAGCCGTCTCGGTCAGGTCGTGGTGATGCGCGGCAAGCCGGCCCGAGCGACCGCGGCGGGTGAGGCGCTGCTCCGGCTGGCCCGCCAGGTATCCCTGCTCGAGCTCGAGGCGATCGCCGCTGTCCGCGGCACGGTCGATGCGCAGCGGATCCCGCTCGCCGTGAACGCGGACTCGCTCAACAACTGGTTCCTGCCGGCGATGCTCGACCTGTCCCGGACCCACAACGCCCGGTTCCTGGTGCACCAGGAGGACGAGGAGCACTCGGCGGAGTACCTCCGCAACGGCACGGTCCTGGCCGCGGTGACCGCCGATCCGCGGCCGGTCCAGGGCTGTCGCGTCGTACCGCTCGGGAAGATGCGGTACCTGCCGCTCGCCACCCCGGAGTACGCCGAGCGCTGGCTGACCGGGAAACCGTTGCCGGAGACCCTGGCCGAGGCGCCGATGGTGGTGTTCAACGAGAAGGACGTCCTGCAGCACCGGCTGCTCCGCAAGGTGACCCGGCGGAAGCTGGATCCGCCGTCGCACGCGATCCCGGCGTCCGCGCCGTTCCACGAGGCGGTCCGGATCGGTCTCGGCTGGGGGATGATCGAGGACGAGATCGCCGGACCCGAGTTGGCCGCCGGGCGCCTGGTGGAAGTTGCCCCAGGCAAGTACATCGACGTGCCGTTGTACTGGCAGCACTGGAAGCTCGAGTCCGGCATCCTCGACGCGCTCACGGACGCCGTACTGCGGGCGGCTGCGGCCGGTCTTCGGATGCCGTCTCGTAGGTCGTGAGCTCGATCGCGTTGCCGACCTTCAGCGACATGTCCCGGATCATGTTCCGCCACGGCAGGTACGGCATCATCCGGAAGGTCAGGTCGCGCAGCTTCATGAACCACTTGCCGGCCGGGATGAACCACATCGCCCCGTCGACCGCCTGCTTCTGACAGGCCGCGACGAAGTCCTTCATCCGTACGTCGTACTCCGCGAACGCCCGAACGTGCTCCCCGCCGGCCGCGTGCAGTTCACCGGCGAGCACGTACGCGCCGACGACGGCCAGGCTCGTGCCCATCCCGGACAGCGGCGAAGCGCAGTACCCGGCGTCGCCGGCCAGCGCGACCCGGCCGCGCGAGTAACTGTCCAGCTTGATCTGGCTGATCGAGTCGAAGTAGAAGTCCGGCGCGGTCCGCATGCCCTCGAGCAGCGTCGGCACCTCCCACCCCAGGTCCTCGAACTGGTCCTCGATGATCGCCTTCTGCGCCGGCACGTTCCGCCGGTCGTAGGTCAGATCCTTGGCGGTGAAGTAGAACAGCGCCTTCGCCTCGGTGTTGTTGCGTGCGCTGTAGGTGCCGACGGTCTTGCCGGGCACGTTGAAGATCTGACCGGTGTGGTCCAGGCCGAGGTGGTTCGCGACCGTGCAAACCGAGGCGTAGTACCCGAGGTCGTGGATGTACGACGACTCCGCGCCGAACGCCAGCCGCCGTACGTTCGAGTGCAGCCCGTCCGCGCCGACCACGAGGTCGAACCGCCGCCGCGACCCGCTCTCGAACACCACGTCGACGCCGTCCGCGTCCTGGTCGAGCGACACGATCGAGTCGTCGAAGAGGTACTCGGTGCTGTCCTTTGTCAGGTTGTAAAGGATGTCGACCAGGTCGCCGCGGAGGATCTCCAGCTCGCCGCTGAACGCCTCACTCGAGGTGGTCGCGGCCACCTTCCCGGACTCCTTCACGTACGTCATCGTGCCCATCCGGGTCGCCTTCTCCTCGACCGCGGACAGGATGCCCATCCGCTCGAGCACCGTCATCGACGCGCCGCGGAAGTCGACCGCGTAGCCGCCGGGCCGCGGCGCCGGAGCGCGCTCGACCACGGTCGGGGTGTAGCCGTACCGCTGCAGCCAGTAGGCCAGGGCCGGACCCGCCACACTCGCGCCGGAAATGAGAACTGTCGTCATCGGAACCCCTCCAGAAGTGGGATGTTGTGCCACGACTGTACGACGGTCTTAGACAAATGTGCAAGACGGTCGTGTGAGACGGATGTGTTAGAGTTCTGCCATGGGTAATCGGGAGGCGCTGGTCGACGGTGCGAAGGCGTGTCTGCTCGAGAAGGGCTACAGCCGGACGACGGCGCGCGACATCGCGACCGCGGCCGGGGTGAGCCTGGCCGCGATCGGCTACCACTTCGGCTCCAAGGAGACGCTGCTCAACGAGGCGCTGCGCGCGCTGCTGATCGACGAGTGGGCCACCGAGGTAGCCGGAGCGACGGCGGCTGAGGGCGCCGGTGCTGCTGCTCGCGCGGCTGTGCGCACACCGCAGGAGCAGTTCGTCGCGACCTGGAGTCAGATCGTCGACAGTCTGTCGAGTCCCCGCCTGCGGGCGTTGTGGGCGACGCAGTTCGAGGTTCTCAGCCTCAGTGCGAGCATGCCCGAGCTGGTGTCGGAGCTGTCGAAGATGCAGGGCGAGGCGCGGGAAGGGCTGGCGCAGATGTTCGGTGGCGTCGCCCCGGACGCGGACCCCGAGGAAGTCCAAGCCATCGGGTCATTGCTGCAGGCTCTCCTGCTCGGCGTGGTCGCGCAGGCCATGTTGGATCCCGAGACCACGCCGACCGGCGAGCAGCTCGCTCAGTCGCTCCGCTCGCTGGCCGACCGGATCAGTCCCAGCGCATAGCCATCGGGTTGTCCGCGGGGATCAGCCCGGCAGACATGAGTACGGCGCTCATCGGTCGTACGGCGTCGTGCAACTCGCTGGTGAGGTCGTCGCCCAACGCCCGCCAACCCTGGTCGGCCAGGGCGTCCGTGGTGTCCTCCACCTGCTGCCGCAGTGCTCGCCCGGTGTCGGTGAGCGCGCCGTCGGCGTCGAGCAGACCGCGGCTGCGCAGATCGTCGGAGGCTGCAGCCCATTCGTCGTCGCTCCACCGTCGGTTGAGCTGGAAGACCTCCTTGGCCGGGCCGCCGGCGGCAGAGATCGTCACCAGGGCCTGACACGGGCTGAGCTCGGCGGCGACAAGGGCTGCGACATGCCCGTCGCCGCGCGACTCCCGCAGGATGGTGGTCGCCTGCCAGAGGACGAGATGCGCCTCGTCCGGCCACTCCAACGCGGCATTGGCCGCCGCGATCGGCCGCCCGGACAATGGCGCCATCTCCGCCGCGCGCCGAGCGAGCTCAGCCGCGCGGTTCATGCCGCCACCAGACCATACGGTTTGGTACGGCGATCCGTCCGCGAACAACCGGCGTACGGCGGTGTCCACAGCCGTCAGACGCGCGTGGAGCAGTTGGACAGGGGTGGCGTAGGTCCACGCGTCTGGCACAGAGCGGGCGACCATCGCCGGGTGGAAGTTGTAGAACACCGCGGCGACGAGCTCCGGACCGGCTGCGCCCAGGGGCGCCGCCCGGCAGCCGAAGTAGCTCATCCAGCCGCCCTTCAACCCCAGCGCGTCGGTCGCCTGCCGCGTCTCCGGGGAGAAGTACGTGATCGCGTGATACGGCTCGAGCGCCTTCCACATCCCGCGCGCGCGACTCATGGCACGGGACGGTACATGACGTGCAAACCGACGTACCCGAGCTTCGGGTGGTCGAAGGCTTCGGGGACCGTGCCGGCGATGCGGAAGCCGAGGGCCTGCCAGAGGTGTACGGCGGGCTCGTTGGTCTCGACGACCGCGTTGAACTGGATCGACCGGAACCCGGATCGTCCGGCCCACGCGATCATGTCCTCGCACAACAGCCGGCCGACGCCCTTGCCGCGGGCGTTGCCGTCGACCATGAAGCTCGCGCTGGCGACGTGCGCGCCGGGACCCGGCCGGTTCGGATACATGTTCGCGCTGCCGAGAACGATGCCGTCGGCATCGACCGCGACCGTCGTCCGCGCCAGCGTGGAGCTCGACGGCGACATCCACAGCGCGCGGGCCTGCTCCTCGGTGAGCTCCGGGTCGTACGTGTACGTCTCGCGAGCAGACACGATCTCGTGGAAGAACGGCCAGATGGCCGCCCAGTCGGTCTCGGTCGCGTTCCTGATCTGCACAGTCATGGTGGGAGAAGCATCACCTGATGTTCCCCTGATGCCAAGGGGATTCCCGATAGGCTGTCTGAGGATGACAATCTCCGTGATCCAAGGGCTGCCGCGCTGGACGTTGGCTGTGCCGCCGCTGGCCTTCATCGTCCTGCTCGTGACCTGGGGTCGCGACCTCAACACGGTCCTGCTGATCCTGGTCTGTCTCGGTCTCGGCGCCGCGGTGATCGCCGCCGTCCACCATGCCGAGGTGGTCGCGCATCGCGTCGGCGAACCGTACGGAACGCTGATTCTCGCGCTGGCGGTGACGATCATCGAGGTCGCACTGATCGTCACGCTGATGGCGTCGGGCGGGGAGAAGGCCGCGTCGCTGGCCCGCGACACCGTGTTCGCCGCGGTGATGATCACCTGCAACGGGATCCTCGGGCTGGCTGTCGTTGTCGGCTCGCTGCGGCACCGGGTGCAGGAGTTCCGCGTGCAGGCGTCGTACTCAGCGCTGACGGTGATGACGGCGTTGGTCACGTTGAGCCTGGTGCTGCCGACGTTCACCACGAGTGCCCCGGGGCCGCGGTTCAGTTCGGCGCAGCTCGCGTTCGCCGGCGTGACGTCGCTGGTGATGTACGGCGTCTTCGTGTTCGTCCAGACGATCCGGCACCGGGACTACTTCCTGCCGGTGCGCTCCGACGGCGATGTGGACGACGACGAAGACCATCACGCGGCGGCGCCGAGCGGGAGGACCGCGCTGCTCAGCCTTGGGTTGTTGTTCGTGTGTCTGATCGCAGTGGTCGGGCTGGCCAAGACCGTGTCGCCGAAGCTCGAGTCTGCGGTCGAGTCGGCCGGCGCTCCGCTGGCCGTCGTCGGCGTCGTGATCGCGCTGCTGGTGCTGCTGCCGGAGACGGTTGCCGCAGTACGTGCCGCACTGCGGAACCGCCTCCAGACCAGCGTCAACCTGGCGCTCGGCTCAGCGCTCGCCAGCATCGGACTGACCATCCCCGCGATCGCGGTCGCGTCCATCTGGCTGAGCGGACCGCTCGTCCTCGGGCTCGACGGCAAGGAGATGGTGCTGTTCGCGCTGACGGTCGTGACCGCGTTGCTCACCCTCGCGACCGGGCGCGCCACGCTGCTCCAAGGGGCCGTTCACCTCGCGGTGTTCAGCGCGTTCCTGTTCCTTGCGGTAAGCCCGTGAGGTAGTCGATCACCGCCTGCTGGTGGTTGTGCTCGGCCCAGCCGAGCGCGTTTCCGTTGTAGTTGGGATCACGCAGTTCCGGGTCGGCGCCGAGTTCGATCAGCTTCTTGACCGTGTCGAGGTGACCGTTGAGTGCGGCGCGATGGATCGGCGCCGACCCACCCGAGATCCGGTTCAGGTCGAAGCCGAGCCGCTGCAGAGGCTCCAGAGCTTCGGTGCGGCCGATCTCGGCGGCTCGAACGGGCAGGTGACGTTGGCGTGCGACCGCCCGCGCGGCCAACCCGGCATCGACGTCCGGTGTCTCACCACGCATCGCTGCGGCGTACACCTGCTCGATCTCGTCCAGCGGCGCCGCTCCCCGCGTACGGAGCAGCTCTGCGATCTCCGCATGACCTTGGACCGCCGCGAGGACGTACGGTCGGCCGCCGCCGTAGACCGGATGCCTGGTGCCGGTGCCTTCGGGATCGGTGCCTTGGGCAAGCACCAGTTCGGCCCGGTGGAGCAGACCGGCCCAGGACGCGAACACCAGCTCGTCTTCCAGCAACTGTTGCGGTGTCGGGTGTGCGGTCGTCATCCGTTCATGCCACGGACCACCGTCGCCGCGGCCCAGTCCGTACTCGAGCAGGATCTCCAGGTGCACGTCGTCGTACGGCGGGGGACAACCGGGACCGCAGTTGTACATGGTCTGGCTGTCGTTCGGGTCGGCGCCGGCGTCCAGCAGCACGCGGGCGAGCTCGACCCGATCGGGGTGCGGTGGCTGGTCGCCCTCGCCGCGGCCGAAGACGCCGGTGATCGCGGTGAACGGTGACGGCAGGCCCTGCCAGAGGTAGCCGGCGTCAGGGTCGGCGCCGTTCTCGAGGAGGAGACGCGCGATGTCCACCTGGTTCGGGGCCTCCAGACGGTTGTAGGCGAGGTAGAGCAACGGCTCCCAGCGGTACGGTCCGCCTTCCCGGGCGGCGTCCGACAGGTTCGCCCGTACGGCGTCGATGTCGCCGGCAACGACCTGGGTGTAAATGTTGCTCTGGGCAACCTCTGGGAACTGGTCGAGCAGATCGCGTGCGGATCGTTGGCGGGCCGGATCGTCCTGCCCGTAGTGCAGGGTCGCCAGGCGGAGGAACTCGTCGGCGCGTTGCTCCGGCGTGTCGAGCGGGCCGCCGACGGTCTGACGATGGGGTGACCGGCTGTACCGGTCGACCAGCTCCAGATGCCGCACGATCCGCGGCCAGCTGGGGAATCCGTAGCTGCGGGCAATCACCAGTTGTGCGTCGGCCAGTGTCTGCACCGGATGGAACTCGTCCGCGAGTGCGATCGCCTCGCGGTCCCCGGCGCGGACGCCCTTGAGCAGGGACTTGGCCTGCTTGCGAAGGTGTTCGAGGTGTGGGTCGTCCGGAAGATTTCGGGTCGGCATCACCGACCTCCTCTCTACGAGCCTGCTGTCCGCGTCGTCAGGCGAGAAAGGAGGTGAACAACTGCCACAACCGTGCTCATTTCAGGTGGGCTGAGCCCTTCCCGCGGACCGGTGGCACCCTGAGTGCCTGTCCGCGAGCCTAGCTCAGAGCGGCTTTTCCATCCACCACTCGGTGAACTCGTGTGCCCGGTCCCGGTCCAGCCGGATCACCCACAGGTTGCTGAACTCGCCCGGCGGATTGGTCAGGTACGTCGTCCAGCCGCGGACGAATCCGACCCCGTCGCCGAACCCGAGCACCTCGTACTCGAATGTCGTCTCGCCCGGCCCGTCCGCGATGTCGAGCCAGGCGGCCACGATCGCGTCCCGCCCGAGCACCGGAGCCTCGTCCGGCCGCCGGTACCAGGCGGCGTCCTCGGTCCAGAGCGCGGCGATGTGTGCGGGATCGTTGGATTCCCACGCCTTCCGGTACCGCTCGACCCAGCGGTCGAGGTCCTTCTCCTTCACGAGATCCGCCGGTGGTTCAGTACGACGGCGGCCGGCGCCGCGAGTACCTCCGGGTGTTCGCGCGGGTCGGCGTCGTACGTGACGAGGTTGCCGGCGCCGGACAGGCCGAGGAAGTCCTGGGCGCCGGTCGAGGCGGCCGTGAGGGCCTGCTCGACGGAGAGCCCGTGCTGCACCAGGAGGTCGATCTCCGCGGCGACGGTGCCGACCACGTCAGATCCGGTCAGCACGCGGACGCCGTACCGCTCGGTGAGCGGGAGGAGCGCCGCGAGGTGCTCGGAGCGAGCCTGCCGACGGGACGACTGCTCGGGCGTCTCTTGTGGCTGCGCGGCGACCGAGGCGCAGAGCGTCGGCGTCCAGGCGCCGCCACGGGCGCCGAGCGTCTCCAGATCCTGCTCGGTGAGCGCGGTTCCGTGCTCGACGGAGTCGATGCCGGCCCGGATCAGGCCCGTGACGTGGTCGGTATTGACGTGCGCCGCGACGCGGACGTTGCGGGAGTGGGCCAGCTCGACGAGGGCCTCGACCAGATCCAGGTCGTAGGTCGGGCTGACTTTGCTGCCGCGGATCGGGCCGTCCGGACCGACCTCGGGGAAGTCGCCGACGAGCTTCAGCCAGGTCGCGCCGTCGGCGATCTCAGCCTCGACCGCGGCCAGCAGATCCTCCGGAGCGACCGGCTCGTACGCCTGTGGGAAGTACCGGCCGTGCGGCGCGAGGAACCGGCCGGCCGCCAGGACCAGCGGGCGGCTGTCGTCGGCGGACCGGGCCAGCTCCAGGGTGACTTCGCGGTTGCCGCCGACGTCGCGGACCGCGCTGACACCGGCGCCGGCGAGTTCACCGAGTCGCTCGGCCGCGAAGTCCGGGCCGCGCAGCACCGGCCCGTTCGGGCCTGGGGTCATGGTCAGGTGGCAGTGCGAGTCGACGAAGCCGGGTACGCCGTACCGGCCGGGCAGCAGCTCGCCGATCTCGCCGGGACCGAACGTGACGCGTGCGGTGTCGCCGGTCGGGAGGACGGTTCCGTCGAAGACCCAGGTCGTCATGGTCGTCAATCCTGCCTCAGTGGAGATCCACGTCACGCCGGCATTGACTTGAACATGTTCAAAAGAGCGGCGTACCGTCAGGGTCGACAGGGATTTGAACGTGTTCAAGAAGTGGGGACGGAATGAACATGACGGTGACGACGTACCTGGTCTATCTGGCCATCGCGGTGCCGCTGACGATCTGGGTCGCGCGGACGCTGAGCCGCAACGGGCGGATCTTCCTGGTCGACGTGTTCCACGGCAACGAGGACTTCGCCGACGCGGTGAACCGGCTGCTCGTGGTCGGGTTCTACCTGATCAACCTCGGGTTCGTGACGCTGTTCCTGCGCGGCGGGGACGCGGTCGAGGACGCGCGCGGGGTGTTCGAGCAGCTGAGCGTGAAGCTCGGGATCGTGATGCTCGTGCTCGGGGTGGTGCACCTGGGCAACGTGTGGGTCTTCAACTCGATCCGGCGGCGCAGCCGGCTGGAGTCGCTGCCGACCCCGCCCGTACCGCCCAACGACACCGTCCAGCCGGTCACGATGACCGAGCACGCCGCGCGGTACGGATATTGAAGGCCGCCGAACCGTGCGTGAGTTGACGGTCCTGTACGACGCCCACTGCGGACTGTGCCGCCGGTTCAAGGACTGGTTGGCGGCGCAGCGGCCGGCGCCGAACGGGGAGGGCGGGGTGGTGCGCCTACGGTTCGTCGCGGCGGGGTCGGCGGATGCGCGGGCGCTCTACCCCACGCTGGATCACGACGCGACCTTGCGCGAGGTGACGGTGGTCGCCGACGACGGGTCCGTGTACGTCGGCGATCGCGCGTGGATCGTGTGCCTGTGGGCCACGGGGGAGCACAGGCACACCGCCGTACGGCTCGCCAGTCCGGCGATGCGACCGGTGGCGCGGGCGATGGTGCAGGCAGCCGCGGGACTGCGGCGGTTGAGTGGAGGTGACTACGCTGACGGATGTGACGGACAGTGCGACCGCGAAGGGTGAACAGACGCGCGAACTGATCCTGTCGACCGCACTGCGGCTGTTCCGGGAGCAGGGGTACGGCAAGACGACGATGCGCGCGATCGCCACCGAGGCCGGTGTGTCAGTGGGCAACGCGTACTACTACTACGGCTCCAAGGACCACCTGATGCAGGCGTACTACGACCTGCTCCAGGACCAGCACCGGTCAGCCATCGAGGACCTTCTTGCTGTGGAGAAGGCGTTTGTGCCGCGGCTGGCCGGTGTACTGCGGACCTGGTTGGAGGTGGCCGCGCCGTACCACGAGTTCGCGGGAACGTTCTTCAAAACGGCGGCCGACCCGACGAGCCCGCTGTCGCCGTTCAGCGACGAGTCACGGCCCGCGCGCGACGCCAGCGTGGAGATCTTCCGCCAGGTGGTCGAAGGCTCCGACCTGAAGGTGCCGGCCGATCTGCGCGCGGAACTCCCCGAGCTCCTCTGGCTGCTGCAAATGGGGGTAGTCCTGTTCTGGGTCCACGACAAGAGCGACGACGTACGCCGTACTCGCGCGCTGATCGATCGCGTCGTACCGCTGGTGGACCGGCTGCTTCGGCTGACTCGCATTCCCGGCGTGCGCGGGGTCGTCAACGATGTGGTTGGTCTGATCCATTCGATCAAGCCATAAGTGTTGGACCCCCACGCATGCACAACCCCGCATTCTGACGAGCGCTACCGCTCAAGCCGTCGCGTCCGCGCGACTTATGCATGCGTCTGCGACCAACCAGATCATTCGCCGGTGGTGCCGTCCAGGCGTTCGCGGACGAGGTCGGCGTGGCCGTTGTGGCGGGCGTATTCCTCGATCATGTGGATGTAGAGGTAGCGGACGGAGTACGCGCCTTCGTGACCCGGGCGGGTGAACGTGTCGTCGAGCGCGTACTTCGCGGCCAGGGTGTCGGAGGTTTTCACGAGCTGGCGGAAGTCTTCGACGTCCTGCTCGGCCTGGGTGGGGTCGGCGAGGTCGAAGTCGCCGTCGGGGTGTTCCGCGGTCCAGTACTTCGGTGGCGAGTCGTGGCCGGCGAGGGCGCGGTGGAACCAGTACTTCTCGACCTCGCTCAGGTGTCGCACCAGCCCGATCAGCGACATGCTGGACGGATCCACGGTGCGCTGGACCAGCTGTTCGCCGGTCAGTCCGGAGACCTTCCAGAGCAGCGTGCCGCGGTGGAAGTCGAGGAATCCCTGCAGGAGTACCCGCTCGGCGGCGGCGGTGGGTGGGTCCACCCGGAACTCTGTCGTCACAGGCAGAACCTAACCCGTGTGACGAGGGTCCTGTGAATATCCAGCCGATGTCGGCCTCCGGTGCCGTAGACTAGGTCTGACGGCCCGCCCAGTTCTGCCTCGGGCCGGAGTGCGCAACTACATTGCGCCAGCAGTCGACCACCACGCGCCGCGGCCCACCAGGCCGCGCCGGGCAGGACGACCCCCGACTTTTGGAGTACTTCTATGGCGGCCCGCCGCCCCTCGTCTACAACCACGCCCAATCAGTCCACATCCCAGCGCCGCACCCCGAGCGCGACCACGCAAGGCTCCGGCGCATCCGCGCCGGGCTCTGCCGCGTCCACTCGGCCGCGCCGCCGGCGCCGTTCAGGTGCCACTCGCAACAACCAACCGGCCACCGAGGTCGTAGTTGCCGAGAGCAATGATTTCGACACGGTCGAGACGGTTGCCCTCGACAACCGTACGTTCGCGGAGCTCGGCGTACCGGCTCCGCTGGTCGCCGCACTGGACGCGTCCGGCGTGACGAACCCGTTCCCGATCCAGGCGGCCACGTTGCCGGATTCCCTGGCCGGTAAGGATGTTCTCGGTCGCGGCCGGACCGGTTCCGGCAAGACCTACGCCTTCGTCCTGCCGGTGCTGGCACGACTCGCCGCGAGCACGGCCAAGCGCCGGCCGAACCAGCCGCGGGCGCTGATCCTTGCGCCGACCCGTGAGCTCGCCACCCAGATCCAGGCCTCGATCACTCCGCTCGCGGACACGCTCGGCCTGCGGTCGATGACGATCTTCGGTGGCGTCGGGCACGGCCCGCAGATCAACGGCCTGCGCAAGGGCGCCGACATCGTCGTCGCCTGCCCGGGCCGGCTCGAGGACCACATCCAGGCTGGTCACGCGAAGCTCGGCGCGGTGGAGATCACCGTGCTCGACGAAGCCGACCACATGGCCGATCTCGGCTTCCTTCCCGCCGTACGCCGGATCCTCGAAGCGACCCCTGCCACGGCGCAGCGGCTGCTGTTCTCGGCCACGCTGGACGCCGGCGTCGACGTTCTGGTCCGGCGCTTCATGACCGACCCGGTCACGCACAGCGTCGACTCGGCGCGTTCGCCGGTCGCCAAGATGACGCATCACGTCCTGCACGTCCAGCCGGACACCCGGCTCCCGGTGCTGGTCGATCTGACCGCGGCGCCTGGGCGCACCCTGGTATTCACGCGGACGAAGTACGGCGCCAAATCGCTGACCAAGAAGCTGATCTCCCAGGGCGTCCCCGCGGTCGAACTGCACGGGAACCTGTCCCAGGGCGCCCGGACGCGGAACCTCGAGGCGTTCTCGGACGGGACGGCGAAGACCCTGGTCGCGACCGACATCGCGGCCCGCGGCATCCATGTCGACAATGTGACCCTGGTGATCCACGCCGACCCGCCGATCGAGCACAAGGCGTACCTGCACCGCTCCGGCCGGACGGCGCGCGCCGGCGCCGAGGGGACCGTGGTCACGCTGATGACCGACGACCAGGTCCGCGACGTCCGCGACCTGACCCGCAAGGCCGGCATCGCTGCGACCGTCACCAAGCTCACCACCGGCGACCCGCTGCTGACCGAGCTGGCCCCCGGCGAACGCACGTACGTCGAGCCGGCGGCCAGGCCGGTCCAGCCGGAACGGGTCGCGAGCTCGGGCGGCAACGGATCGGGCCGAGGCAACCGCCGTCGGCGCGCTTCGGGCTCCGCTCAGCCGACGACGGGCAAGCGGTCAGGCCAAATGGCCCAGGCGGCCGGTGGCTCGCGGGGCTCCGGGCGCTCCAAATCCCGCGCCGGCTCGGGCGGCCCGAAGAGCTACACCACGAGTACTCCGGGGTCGGCGGCTCGTCCGGCCGGTGCCGCCGCGTTCTCCGCGGGCTCGCGCGCCGGTAGCTCCCGCCGAGGTCGCTGACACCACCGGTCGCTCGTCGAGACGACAGGGTCCAGGCACCCCGGAACGGTTACGTTAGTTACGTGATTCGTACTGTTCTGGGGGACCTGAGGCCCGACGCGCTCGGTATTTGTGACTCGCACGACCACCTGTTCTTCCGCTCGGCCGCGTTACCTGGGCAGGAGCTGGACGACGAGGCCGCCGCAGTGGCCGAGGTACGCGCGTTCGCGGACGCGGGCGGTCAGGCGATCGTGCAATGGACTCCGCACGGACTGAACCGGCGCGCCGAGCTACTGCCCGGAATCTCAACGGGCACAGGCGTTTCGGTCGTCGCAGCGACCGGCCTGCATCGGCGTGAGCACTACCCCGAGGGGTTCGTCGACAAGGTGCAGGATCAGCTGGCGGAGATCTTCGTCCGCGAGTTGACGGTCGGCATCGGCGACAGCCAGGTGCGCGCGGGCCTGATCAAGGTGGCCAGCGGTTTCCACGTTCTCGACGCGCACGCGGAGCTGGTGATGCGGGCAGCGGCCGACGCGCATCACGCCACGAACGCATCGATCGCGATCCACCACGAGCTGGGCTCCGCCGCGGACGCCGTACTCGATCTGCTCGTCGACACGCTCGACGTACACCCGGGTGCCGTCATCCTCGGGCACCTCAACCGCTTCCCGGATCATCGTGTTCACCTCGAGTTGGCGGAGCGAGGAGCGTGGCTGGCGTTCGACGGGCCGTCGCGGGCCAACAACGCCACCGACCCGCGGATGACGGACTGCCTGGCCGCGCTGATCGACGCCGGGTACGCCGACCGGCTGCTGCTCGGCGGCGACACGACGACCGCTCGCGCGCGGGCCGCGACCGGGGAAGGCCCGGGCATGCCGTACCTGCTGACGCACCTGCGGCCACGGATCACGCGGTACTTCGGTGCGGACATCGCGGACGCCGTGTTCCGGAACAACCCAGCGCGTGCCTTCACCACGGATTGGCGGGCGTAGCGGTACCTTCCCGGCATGAGCGTGATCGCGCAGGTCTTCGTGGTGATTGCCGGGGTCTTCCATGTGCTTGTGTTCGCCATGGAGAGCCTGCTGTTCCGGAAACCGAGTACGTACCGGCGGTTCCTGGTCAAGGACGAGACCGAGATGGCGGCCGCGCGGCCGTGGGCGTTCAACCAGGGCTTCTACAACCTGTTCCTGGCGGTCGGCGCGCTCGGCGGTCTGATCTGGGGTGGCGACAAGGGCCACGCCATCGCCCTGTTCGCCTGCGCGTGCATGGCCGGGGCCGGCGTCGTACTCGTCGCCTCGGATCGCCGGATGATCCGGGCCGCGGCCACGCAGGCCGTCCCACCGATTGTTGCCCTGGTGCTGGCCGCCTTGACTTAAAGTGCACTTGAGGACGGAGTCTTCTCGGCATGACCATCGCTGCCGAGCCGGCCACCGAAACAGCCACCGATACGGGTGGCGTCCTCTCCCCGAAGTACCGCGCACTGACGGTCGGCATGGTTGCGCTGATCACCCTTGTCGCATTCGAGTCGCTGGCGGTCGCGACGGCGATGCCGACGGTGGCGCAGGCGCTCGACGGTCTGCCCTTGTATGCGCTCGCTTTCGGCGGCCCGCTCGCGTCCGGTGTGGTCGCGATGGTTGTCTCCGGCACCTGGAGTGACCTGAAGGGCCCGACCCGGCCGCTCTGGCACGGTACGGCGTGGTTCCTGCTCGGACTGGTCATCGCCGGGCTCGCGCCGACGATGGAAGTCCTGGTCGCGGGCCGGATCATCCAAGGCTTCGGCTCCGGCCTGCTGACGGTCGCGCTGTACGTCGTCGTCGGCCAGCTGTACCCGGCGCGGCTGCGTCCCCGGATCTTCGCGGCGTTCGCGACTGCGTGGGTGGTTCCATCATTGGTCGGTCCCGCGATCGCCGGGCTGATCGTCGAGCACGCGAGCTGGCGGATCGTGTTCCTGGCCGTACCCGTGATCGGGATCCCGGCTGCGCTGGTGATGCGGCCCGGGCTGGCGCGTGGCATCGAGCACGAGCCGCGATCCGGGAAACTGTGGGACAAGCGGGCGATGTGGGCGGTCGCGGCCGCGGTTGGTGTCGGGCTGCTGCACTACGGCGGCCAGCAGCGCGGCGTACTCGAGGTGGTTCTGTTGGTGATCGGCCTGGCCGGCGTGATCGCGTTCGGACCGCGCCTGCTGCCGTCCGGGACGTTCGTGTTCGGGCGTGGGCTGCCGTCGGTGGTCGCGTTGCGTGGACTGGTCGCGGCGTCCGGGTTCGGTGCTGAGGTCTTCCTGCCGCTGATGCTCACCCGGGAGCGTGGGCTGTCGCCGGCGTTGGCGGGTCTGGTGCTGACGGTGAGCGCGCTGAGCTGGTCGGCGGCGTCCTGGTACCGCGGACGGCCGAACCAGCCGTTCTCGCACGGAGTGTTCCTGCAAGCCGGGATGGCGCTGATCGTGCTGGGCATCGCCACCGCGGTCCTGACGCTCGACCCGCACGTCCCGGTCCTCGTCGGCGTCCTCGGCTGGAGCCTGACCGGGCTCGGGATGGGGACCGTCTTCCCGACCCTCTCGGTCCTGGTCCTGGAGTACTCCGAGCGGGACGAGCAGGGCGCGAACAGCTCCGCGGCCCAGCTCAGCGACTCGTTGTCCACGGCAACCGTGCTGGCGATCGGCGGATCGTTGTTCGCGGCAATCGAACCGCATTCCGCCGTGACGGCGTACCTGGTGGCGTTCGGGTTCCCGGCGTTCCTCGCGCTGCTCGGTGTGCTGGCGGGTCGGCGTACTACTGCTTAGCGCCCGCTACTCCTTGGCGCCGGTCACTGCGATGCTGGCGCCGAGGCCGATGATCATCAGGCCTCCGGTGCCGCCGACCAGCTCGAGCCGGCGCGGTGAGCGGGCGAACCACTCGCGCGCCGTGCCGGCCACGACCGCCCAGACGCTGTCCGAGCAGAGCGCGATCAGGATGAAGATCAGCCCGAGGATCAGGATCTGCGTCCACGCCGGGCTGCTCGCACCCTTGTCCACGAACTGCGGCAGCGCGGCCGCGAAGAACACCGCGGTCTTGGCGTTGGTCACACCGACGAGGAAGCCCTGGCGCACGGTCTTCCGGCTACTGCCGGGCTTCGCCTCGCCCGCGAGCGCCTCCGCCAGCGACTTCCGGGTCCGGAACGCATGGACGCCGAGATAGATCAGGTACGCCGCCCCGCCGAGCTTCACCACGGTCAGCGCGATCGCACTGGCCGCGATCAGCGTGCCCAGCCCGAGCGCGATCAGAACCAGCATGACGGCGGCGCCGAGCGTGTTCCCGACCATGGTCAACACGGCTTCTCGACGCCCGACCGCGAGCGCGCGCCCGACGATGAACAGCACACTCGGCCCCGGAACGACGATGATGATGAACGCGGTGATCGCAAACGCAACCAGGTGATGAGCAGACGGCATTTCCCCAGAGTAAATGCGACGGCGTCGCGCCGCAGCTGGAAATCCACAGGCTGGTACGGCCGCTTCCCGAAGGGGTCGGCCTCGCGGGCGTGGTGGGATAGATCACCGGCGCGCCGTACCGCGTTGACCGGGCTCCGGGCTGGGCCCTACGGTTCGAGGGACAACCTGCGGTGCCATGAGGGAAGCCGGTGAGAGACCGGCGCGGCCGCGCCACTGTGAGCGAGTTTCGGCTCGTAAGTCAGGACGCTCGGGCATCAGCAGCCTTTCTAAAGGGGACGCGCACTTCCCCAGGAGGTTCAGTCAGATGGCAGCTCCTGCCCAGTCGGTCGCCGTACCGGCGCTCTCGCCCAAGCTCCTCGTCGCCGCGATGGTCAGCGTCGGCCTGATGCTTCTGCTCGCCTATCTGGTCGGTTTCGACCAGGGTGCGGTCTCCCGTTCCGGGATGTACCTGCACGAGCTGATGCACGACGGTCGTCACCTGCTCGGCGTGCCCTGCCACTAGACGACATGCGCACCTTCGGATCGCTCCTGGTGCGCGGACTGATCGTCGGACTCTTCGCCGGCCTGCTGGCCGGAACGTTCGCCTACGTGATGGGCGAGCCGCGTGTCGACGCGGCGATTGCGATCGAAGAAGCCGGCGCCGCGCACTCACATGACCATGGCGACAGCGCTGAGCCTGCCGCCGAAGAGAAGCCGCTCGTCAGCCGCGAAGGCCAGAAGGCCGGCTTGTTCCTCGCCACCAGCCTGTACGGCGTCGCGCTCGGCGGCATGTTCGCCGTGGCGTTCACGCTGCTCCGCCGCAAGCTCCGGACCGGCAACGACGCGTACGCCGCGCTCGGTCTGGCCGCGGCCGGGTTCATCGGCATCGTGCTGGTTCCGTTCTTCAAATATCCACCGAATCCACCGGCGGTCGGTGATCCGGACACGATCACCCGGCGCACCGTCACGTACCTGCTGACCCTCGTGATCGGCCTGCTCGCGGTCTGGGCCGGCGTCGCCCTGTCCCGATGGGCCGCCCGGTACGGCGACATCGCCCGCCTCGCGGGTGGTGTGGTCGGGCTGGTCGTGACCGTCGTCGCGGCGTACCTGATCCTGCCGCGAATCAACGAGGTTCCGGAGACGTTCCCCGCTACGCTGCTCTGGCAGTTCCGGTTCGCCTCGCTCGGTACGCAGGCGACGCTGTGGCTCCTGCTCGGGTTCGGGTACGCGGCCGCGGTCGACCGCCGGCCGATCCGAACGAAGGTGGCTGCCGCTTGACGGCTCTGACAGTGATCGCGCACGCCCTGACACCCGCGCTGCGTGGGCTCGTGCTCGGCGGCGACGCCGAGCCGGATCCGGCGAGTGTCGAGGCAGTGCGCGAGCTGAAGCTCTCGGCCGACGCCGTGTACGCCGGGCCTGAGCGGGCCGCCGTACAGACCGCCTCCGCGCTGGGGTTCGACCCGGTCGTGGAGGCGGCTCTGCGGGACCGTGAGTACGGCGAATGGGCCGGGCGCGACCTGGAAGACCTGCTCGGGACCGACCCGTCGCAGGTGTCGGCGTGGCTGGAGCGACCGCACACCGCGACACCCGGCGGCGAGACCGAGAACGACGTGATCGCCCGCGTCGCCGACTGGCTGGGCGACCTGGCCGAGCGCCACGGCGACCGCGGTTCGGTGATCGCGGTCGTCCACCCGGCAGTTGTCCGGGCGCTCGTGCTGTACGTCGTCGATGCCCCGGCGGAGTCACTCCGGCATGTCGACGTGCGGCCGCTGGCCACGGTCAATCTCTCCCTGCACGCCGGTTCTTGGTCCCTCGCTCTCCACTGAACGACGGCCAAGGCTCTGCCCCGGCGATATCCACAGATCACTGATTGACGGGTGCGCGAGGCCTCGTCGCCTGGCAGACTGCGGTCAGTCCGGTCTCACGCCCAGGTGACCGGCTGTCACGGGGAGTCATGTCATGCAAGACCTGGCTGAGCGGTACCGCGCCAATCTCGAGCTGCTGGAAGCTGCCCGCGTCCGCCTGCAGGCGGCAGTCGACGCCGGTACGGCGAGCGACGCCCAGCGGCGACGGCTCGACACCGTCAAGGAACTGCTCACCCCGGTCAGCACCACCGAGGTGGATGCCGACGGCAACGTGGTCGAGGTCGAACGGCCGCGCCAGTTCCTCAAGGTCGATCCGGAAGGGCAGGGCCGTGCGGTCGAGGTGCTGGGCAACGTCCAGCAGGCGAAGAACGTCGCGGTGCTCGTCCCCGGGATGGGGAACAGCCTGGACACCTTCCGCGGGCAGTCTGACCGTGGCGACCTGATCCGGCAGGAGGCCGGGCCTTCGGACACGGCTGTGGTGGTGTGGCTCGACTACGACTCGCCCCAGGGTTTGGTGGAGGCCGCGAGCAAGGACGCGGCGCTCGAGGGCGGGCCGCGGTTAGCGGAGTTCCTCAACGAGCTCGACGAGTTGAAGGCGCCCGACGCCGAGGTCACGGCGGTCGCGCACTCCTACGGCACCGACGTACTCGGTCAGGCGCTGCTGGCCGGCGGGCGGGCGAAGCGCGTGGTGATGACCGGTTCGCCGGGAATCACGAAGTACGTCGACGAGGCCGCCGATTTCGTCCAGCCGCCGAGCCGCCTGTACGTCGAGCGCGCGCCGGGGGACTACGTCGCGTACTCCGAATGGCACGGGCCTGATCCGGCGACGTTCTCCGACGCGATCCGGATGGCGACGAACGATCCGATCGCCAACGACGAGGCGGTGTCGGTGCACTGGCATAACGAGTACTACCGGCCGAACAGCGAGGCGCTCCGCAACATCGGGCGGGTGGTGCGCGGCGACTTGGGTTCGATCACGACGACCGACACCAGCCGATTCGCCGAGACGAAGCTGGTTCTCGGCGCTTCGTGGGGCGGTCCGTTGAACGCAGTCGCCGGAGCGGCGTCGAAGGTGTACGACGGTGTCGTGCCCCTCATCAGACCTTCGCGAGACTCCGCCCGAGCCGCGGCCGAATCAAGTGCGGGCGGGCGCCAGAGCGGCGCTGAATTGGATGCTGCCGCCGGCGGGGAAGGCGCTGCTCGCGGGATCGGGGTGTCGCGAAGGCGGCGGGCGGAAGGGCCGCGGCGATGACGGGCGGGCGGGAGTTCCTGCGGGGCGAGTTGGTCGCGGTGGCGGCAGCCGTCGTACCCGATCAGCGGCCGGTGGTCACGCACGACCCTGGACCGGTGAACCCGGGTGTGCTGTTCGACGGTCGTGGCGCAGCCACCGTATGCCGGGTCAGCGTCGAGACGGGCGATCCTTCGGGGTCCGACCCGGCGGCCGCCGTCGATGCTGCGGCGGAGGCGTTCCGGTCCCGAGGGTGGACGGCGGAGGTCTCCGCGCCAGAGAACGGTCATTACCGCCTGGCGGCAACGCGGGACGGGTTCGAGGTCGCCGTCCACGCGTGGGCGACGGACTGGCGGATAACGTTCACCGGAGAGACACCGCTCGTTTCTTGACGCCAAAACGCGGCGTGGTGTCGCGTGGGTTGGCTGCACGGTGTATCACGGATACCGTGACGCTGACCGAAGCCCGCAACTACCTCCGCTCGGAGCTCCTGGCGGTGGCGGCGATCGTCGTGCCGGACCAGACACCGAGGGTCACCCAGGACGTTGGCCCGGCCAATCAGGGCGCCCTCTCCGACGACCGCGGCCGCGAGTCCGTCTGCACGATCACGGTCCAGACCGGCGATCCCACCACCCCCGACCCGGTGGCGAAGATCAGCTTCACCGCCGAAACCCTCGAGGCCCGCGGCTGGAAGGTCACCGTCTCCGACGTGACCGACAACCACCACCAGCTCACCGCCCGCCGTCAGGGCTACGACCTGACCGTCGACGCCCACACCACCGACTGGCGCCTGACCTTCACCGGTCAAACCCCGTACGTCGACGACCTCTAGCCGGTACGTCGACCCGCGCTATGCAGCCGCCCTCTCGTCGCTACGCTCCTCGGCGCGCCTGCTACGCCCGCTTCCCACCCACCCCCGGCTCAGCGCCGGTGCATCCGTCCCGGCTGCCGCGGGAGCTTGCGGGCTGCCGCCCGGGGTGAGGGCCTGGTCGGCGCTCCTTGTGAGTTGAGCCTGGTTGTGGGTACCGCGGTCGCGTGTGACCACTGTCAGCGAACCGGCTGCTGTGGCGGAAACCGCGTATTACTCCTGCGACGCGTCGCGTCCTACTCAGGGGAGTCAGCGAACAATTCGACGATCTGGGCTTGTGCCGTAGGCGGAATGACGGTCGAAAATACGATCTGGCCGTAGGCAACGTCTACGCCCATTGCGCCGCCTGGTTCTATCTGCCAGTCTTCGTGAGGTATGTCTGGAACGGCGTCAAGAACGATCGCCAGGATCGCCGGGTTGATGAATCCTTCCGCAGCGATCGCAAGGTATGCCTCTTCTTCACGCGCTCGCACGCATGCCTTGAGGACGTAGTTCGAGAACTCCGCGCTGACGACCTTCCCGCTGGTGAGGGAGTCATAGATCAGCCGGCGTGTGAGGTCTCTGATAGCACGGCTCGCTTGCAGAGCGATCTCGGCGTCTAGTCGCTTGAAGTCGATCTCTTGAGGCAACAGATGGGCAGTGCTGACGTGCCCGCTGCCCGTTCCTGCGCGAGAGGCTTCGGCCTCGATGCTCTTGTAGAAGTCGGTTCTACTGTCTGACTTCCGCTCGCCTGCAGCGCAGATCCACCACCACGCGTCAGTTGCGGTGAGCAGTTCCAGGTGGCTGGTGTCCTCAGACCCCAGCTTCGTCGCAGCGCCGCGATAGTTCATGACGACGGAAATTTTAATCCGATGTCCGTGAGGCAACGCTTGGTCGGCCGCACGCCACCTTGTTCGGCGGCCGTCATGAATCAGAGCCTTTGGTAGCTGATGTTCTGCGCATTTGGTCTCCCCCATTGCGCGATTCAGCTAGTTTGGCTCATCCACCCCACCGATGTCATCTAGCTCGGCCGTTGACAAATTGGTCAGTAGGCGGACAGAACTTGCTGCGGTGCCGTCCAGTTGGCCGAGAGCCTCTAGGACACCGCGCTGGATCTGGTCGCGATGGTTCTCTATGTACTCGCGCACCGCCTCATCGACGACATCCTTCTTGGATGTGCCGAGGAAGTGCGCGGCATGCGTGATGAGCTTGTCAGTGCGTGCGTCAACCTTGATCGGGGCGTTAGCCATCTCAGCCTCCCCTGTCGCCTAGCCAAGGTGGTCAAGTACCAAAGTACCCTAGTAGTCCAGTCGCAGCAAGCGGCTGAGCGTCACCTCGGCAATCAGCTGGGCGGGTCAACGAGGGCCATCCACCGGAAGCGGTCCCGTTTCAATCGTTCCTTCGAGGGTCTCCCCATGACCACAGCCCGGCACCCGACAGACGCCGACCAAGTCTTCGACCGCGCGGTAGCGCGCACCCGCGGGGTCGACCGCAGTTCAGCTGGTTGCCGCGCGTTCGGCCGCGCTGCGGAGTACGCAGAATTCGTTGCCTTCGGGGTCGTGCATGATGACCCAGCCGGTGCCGTCGGGTTCGCGGTGGTCGGCGTAGATGGTGGCGCCGAGGGTGAGGAGCCAGGCGACCTCTTCGTCGCGGGTGGTGTCGGGCTCGAGGTCGAGGTGGAGGCGGTTCTTGACGGCCTTCTCGTCGTTGTTCTGTTCGAACAGCAGCGTGACGGAGTCGGTCACCACGGCGGCGTACGGGTCGCCGGGGTGGTCGTCGTCGGGGCGGTCGGCCTTGAGGACCTGCAGCCAGAAGCCGGCCAGCTCGTACGGGTTGTGGGTATCGAACGTCACCGTTCGCACGCGGGAAGTCATGCGCAGAGGTTACTTCTGGAAGACCAGGCGGTCGCCGGGAATTTCGGTCGCCAGGTACGGCGCGAAGCCGGCGGCGACCGCGAGGTCGGTGAGGGCGGGCGCGGTCCAGCGGTGGACGTGGATGTTCATCGGATGGCCGCCGTATCCGGACGTCTTGTGGGTGGTCTCCTCGCCGACGTGGAAACCCATCAGCAGGACACCGCCGGGAGCGAGCACCCGGTAGAACTCGGCGAAGGCCTGAGGTACGACGTCGCGGGGCAGGTGAATGATCGACCACCAGGACACGACACCCGAGGCGGAGCCGTCGCCGAACTCCAGCGCGGTCATGGTGCCGACGCGGAAGTCGAGGTCCGGGTGGTCGCGGCGGGCGACCTCGATCATCCCGGGCGACAGGTCGATGCCGGTCACCTGGAGACCGCGCCTGGCCAGCAGGCCGGTTGTCCGTCCCGGTCCGCAGCCGACGTCGAGCACGGTCCGTCCGCTGCCCGCGACGAGCTTCGCGAGCAGGTCGAAGGCACCGTCCTCCCAGTCGGCGCCGTCCACCACGAGGTCGGCGTACGAGGTGGCGACGGTGTCGTAGGAAGTGCGGATGTCGGCCAGGAAGTCTGTCACCCGGCCGACCCTAGAGCCGGCCGGGGACAGTTTTCAGGCCTTGCCGAGGGACTGCGTCTGCCGGCCGAGCCCGTCGATCTCCAGCTCCATCGTGTCGCCGGGAGACAGGTACGGGAACCGGCCGGACAGGGCCACGCCCTCCGGCGTACCGGTGTTCACGATGTCGCCGGGGCTCAGCACCATGTACTGCGAGAGGTCGCGGATCAGCGCCGCCACCGAGAAGATCATGTCCGCGGTGCTCGAGTCCTGCCGCGGCTCGCCGTTCACCCACGACTTCAGCCGAAGGCCCTGCACATCCGAGATCTCGTCAGCCGGCACCAGCGCAGGACCGAGCGGGTTGAACGTCTCGCAGCACTTGCCCTTGGACCACTGCCCGCCGGACACCTCGATCTGGAAGGTGCGCTCGGACACGTCGTTGGAGACGGTGTACCCGGCGACGCAGGCGAGCGCCTCCTCGTCGGTCTCGACGTACCGGGCCTGCTTGCCGATGACGACGGCGAGCTCGACCTCCCAGTCGGTCTTGGTGGAGCCGCGCGGGACGAGTACGTCGTCGTTCGGGCCGACGACGGTGTTCGGGTGCTTGAAGAACACGATCGGCTGCTTCGGCGGCTCGGCGCCGCCCTCGGCCGCGTGCGCCGCGTAGTTCATGCCGATGCAGACCACCGCGCCCGGCCGGGCGATCGGCGCGCCGACCCGCAGACCCTCGGTGCCGGCCACCGGCAGCGAGCCGGCCTCGAGCGCCGCGCGGGTCCGGGCGATGCCGTCGGCGGCGAGGAAGGCGCCGTCGATGTCGGCAGTGACAGAGCTCAGATCGTGAACGGTGCCGTCGGCGGCGCGCACGTACGGGCGCTCCTCGCCGACTGCCCCGAGGCGGAGCAGTTCCACAGGTGTCTCCCCTGAATCAGTCTTGATCGAAGATGGGCCGCAGGCGGGCGCGCGAGGCTTCGATGTGCGACCGCATCGCCGCGGCCGCCTCCTCCGGGTTGCCCTTGCGGACCGCGGTCACCACTACCTTGTGCTCTCGCAACGCCTTCGTCGCGATGCCGCCACCGTAGTACAGGCGGAACAGGTGCAGGTGGCAGTGTGTCCGCTGGAAGGACAGCCGGGCGGTCTCGTTGCCGGCCAGCTCCAGGACCAGGTCGTGGAACCGCTGGTCGTGCGCCGCCATCGCCCGATAGCTCTCGTACGACGGGCGGTCCGGTACGTCGGTGTAGCTGAGCATCTCGGCCTTCAGCCGGGCCAGGTCGTCGGAGCCGGCCCGCTCAGCGGCTCGCCCGGCCGCCCACGGCTCGATGTGCAGCCGGTACTCGAACAGGTCCTCGAACTCATCACGGGTCAGCCGGGACGACACCCGGTACCCGCGGAGCGGCTCCTTGATCACCAGGCCGTCGGACTCCAGCCGGGCCAGCGACTCCCGGATCGGGGTCTGCGAGATGCCCAGCTCGCGGGTCAGCGCGTCGATGTTCAGCCGGGTGCCCGGCTCGACCACGCTGTCCATGATCAGGCCCTTGACCGTCTCGTACACGTCGTCGCTCAGCACCTGTCGCTGGGGCAGGCGGGCGAGCTGGCCCGCCAGGCCCACATGCGCATCCGTCACTGTCACTCCTCCCGGAAGCATCATTCTGCCCCACACTTGACGGCTCCAGTGTGAAGCGGGAGCATCAGGTACGCAATATCCTATAGGATCTGGAGCCGCCCCATGGTGATCAGAGTTCGCCGGACCGTCTTGAGCTGCCAGTGAGCACGATCACCAAGGCTGAGGCCTACCTGGTCGATCTCGAGGTCGAGACGGTACGCACCGACGCCGTACAAGCGTTTCTGAAGCAGGAGACGATCTTCGTCTCCTTGTCGACAACTGACGGGCTGACCGGCCTCGGGTACTCGTACACGATCGGCACTGGTGGCACCGCCGTACTGGCGTTGCTGCGGGACCACCTGCTGCCCAGACTGGTCGGCAAGGACGCGCGGAACGTCGAAGCGCTCTGGTCCGACCTGTTCTGGTCCACGCACGCGACCACGGTCGGTGCGATCACTTCACTCGCGCTGGCGGCCGTAGACACCGCACTCTGGGACCTGCGCTGTCTGCGGGCCGGCGAGCCGCTGTGGCGACTGGCCGGCGGTTATCGGCAGCAGGTGCCGCTGTACGACACCGAGGGCGGTTGGTTGCACCTGACAACCGATGAGCTCGTCGCTGGTGCACTGGCCTCGCAGAAGGCCGGGTGGCCCGGTGTGAAGCTCAAGGTCGGCAAACCGCGCGTCCATGAGGACGTGGAGCGGCTGCGGGCAGTGCGGGACGCGGTAGGCCCGTCGATGGACATCATGGTCGATGCGAACCAGTCCATGACGTACGCCGAGGCGAAGCGCCGGGCTGCTGCATTCGAAGCGGTTGACCTGTCCTGGTTCGAGGAACCGCTGCCGGCCGACGACGTGACCGGACACGTGCGGTTGGCCGAGTCCACGTCGATCCCGATCGCTGTGGGCGAGTCGCTGTACTCCGTATCGCAGTTCCGGGAGTACGTCGCTGCAGGCGGTGCCGGGATCGTGCAGGTGGATGTGGCGCGGATCGGTGGGGTCAGTCCGTGGCTGAAGGTCGCGCATCTGGCCGAGACGTTCAACCTCGAGGTCTGTCCGCACTTCCTGATGGAGCTGCACGTCAGTCTGACCGCTGCGGTGCCGAACGGCCGGTACGTCGAGCACATCCCGCAACTGCGGGCGATCACGCGCTCCGAGATGGCTGTGGTCGACGGCCAAGCGGTGGCGCCCGACGTACCCGGTCTGGGGATCGATTGGGACCAGGACGCGATTGACGATCGGCGTGTCGGATGATGGGCCGACATGTCATCAACGCCGAGGGGACAAGTGCAGCATGAGTCGAGTTGATGCGCATCACCACGTCTGGGATCTGGGCGTTCGCGAGCAGACGTGGATGGTGGGCCCGGAGTTGGATCCGATCCGGCGGAACTTCTCGATCGAGGACCTCGCACCGCTCGCCGCCGCGGCCGACATCACGTCGACAGTGCTGGTGCAGACGGTCGGGCTGGTCGACGAGACCGTCGAGTTCCTGGAGATTGCCGCCAGCAACGATCTGGTGGCAGGTGTTGTCGGTTGGGTCGACGTGACCGCCGAAGATGTTGGCGAGGCGCTCGACGGGCTGCTCTCCCGTCCCGACGGATCTTATTTGAAGGCGATCCGCCACCAGGTCCACGACGAGCCGGATGACAGCTGGCTGCTGCGCCCCGACGTACAACGCGGTCTGACTGCCATTGCGGACGCCGGCCTCGCGTACGACCTCCTCACCAGGACACCTCAGCTCCCCGCTGCGATCCGAACCGCCCGCAACCTGCCGCAACTCAGCTTCGTCGTCGACCACATCTCCAAGCCGGTCATCGGCGAACCCTTGGACCCCTGGGCCACCCAGCTCCGCGAGCTCGCCGCCCTCCCGAACGTCACCTGCAAACTCTCCGGCATGGTCACCGAGGCCCCCTGGACCACCTGGAAGCCGGCGGACCTCCAGCCGTACGCCGACGTAGTACTGGATGCCTTCGGCCCGGACCGGGTCATGTTCGGCTCCGACTGGCCCGTCTGCCTCCTGTCCGCCTCCTACGACCAGGTCGTCGAAGCCGCCGAGACCCTCACCGCCAACCTCACGCCCACAGACCGCGAGGCAATCTTCACCACCACCGCCACCCGCACATACAACCTGTAGGCGGCTCACCGAGGATTGGGGCATGGAGCTTCGGGCGGTTGAGCGTGAGGTCGGGGCGTTTCAGCAGTCGGTGAGCGCTGCCGAGATCGAGGCGGTCTGTCGGCGGGCGTTCGGGCCGGGCACCGCGCCGACGGCTGCTGTCGAGCTGGGACTGGGGGCGTACAACAACGTCTACCGCGTGGAGTTCGGCGGGCGGACCGAGCCGGTGATCCTGCGATTCGCGCCGGCCGAGGAGGACCAGTTCGGGTCCGAGTGGCGGGTGATGCGGAACGAGTACGCCGCGACGCCTTGGCTGGCGGTGGTTGCGGAACTGATGCCGCGGGTGCTGGCCGCGGACTGGTCGCACGACCTCGTCGACCGCGATTGGATGATCCAGAGCTGCCTGCCCGGGATCCCGGCGCCGGAGGGTCTGGGTCAGTACCCACGGTCGGGGCGTACGACGTTCTTCCGGCAGCTCGGCGCGATCGCCCGCTCCATCCACGACGTACGCGGACCGTACTTCGGCCGGGTGGACGGCGGCCCGGCGTACAAGTCCTGGAGTGAGATCCTGATCGCGTCCTAAACGCAGATCGCCGACGACCTGGACCCCGCCGCGCCCGAGCCCCTGATCTCCGGGGTCCTGGACTTCGACCGAGCCGAGTTCGGCGATCCCGCCGCCGATTGGACCATCCGGATGGCCCAGGCCAAATCCGACGAACGAGAAGCCTTCTGGGAGTCGTACGGCCCCCTGGACTGCTCACCCGCCGCCCTCTGGCGAGCCAGCATCTACGAGGCCCGCCACCTAGCCGCCCTCCGCCTCGAACGCCTCCGCCTCACCAAGCCCGAAGCCGTCCGCGAATCCTACGAAGCAATGACGAAGATCCTCACCGAGCTCGGCTGAGGCTCTCCTCCGTGCTCCTGGCCGCCGCCTCGATGAGCGGCGTTAGCCACGGCGGCCGGAGCGAGTTGCGAAGTTGTCGAGCGCGGTGATCACCTCACGCGCGATCCACGCCCGATCACGCTTTCCAGTCGAGATCTGCTTCAGGATTCCGGCCTCGACCAGCTGGTCGACGGCACGTTGTGCGGCCGGCTGTGAGACACCCAGGTGCTGCTGGATGTGTTTGACGGCGACAGCGGGCTGGCTGAGCAGGTGCGGTAGGAGCCGACGGGCGGCCGAGCCCTTTCGTGATGGGAGATTGTGCTGCCATCCGGCGTAGATCTCGGTGAGGTCGGCGACCAGGCGCCGTCCGTTACCGACCGCGGCGAAGGAGGCACGGCTGAACTGCGTGATGATCGGCGAGGGGTTGCCTTGCCGGTACGATCCGAGCGCAGCGAAGTAAGCCTCGGTATCGGTGAGCAGACCGGCCGAGACTGGGACGGTCAGACGCCGCGTCACGCCGGACCGGCGCAGCATCGCGTGGACCAGAGTTCTGCCGGTACGGCCGTTCCCGTCGTTGAACGGGTGGATCGTCTCGAACTGAGCGTGGGCGATCGAGACCTGGGTGAGGACCGGGATGTCGGTCCGCTTGCAGAAGGCGACCAGATCGTCCATCAACGCCGGGACGCGCTCGTGCCGGGGCGGGACGAACGTCGCGGTGTGGGGGGTCGGACCGCCTCCGATCCAAACCTGGCCGTCCCGCAGTCGCCCAGGACCCGCAGAGGCCTGGCCATGCATCAGGGCGCGGTGAGCGGCGATGATCGAGCCGGTACTGAGGTTGTCTGCCAGGGCGATCGCCCTCTGCATGGCCTCGACGTTGGCGGCGACCATTCGGGCGTTCTGGCCCGACGACTCGTTCAGGGTCGCGATGGCCAAGGCCTTCGCCCCTGCGGTGACACCTTCGATCTGCGAGGACGATGCCGACTCGGTGCGCAGCAGGACGACGGCGAGTGGGGCGAGCTCTGCGTCAGCTCGCGGAAGGGAGTTGGCCAGTTCGCCGTCGAAGTGGGAGATCTCGACCAGCGCGTCCTCGGCCTCGGTGGCGAGCGCGGACGGGATGTCGAAGTCCATGCCTGAGATCGCCGGCGGGATCGCCGCGAGGTACGGGCCCTGCGCCTCTGCCCGTTCGCGACGGGACATCGGGGTGTCGGCCCCGTCCCAGGTGCAGCGCTCCCAGCCGACCGACAACTGGGTGTCTGCGGGTTGGTTCACGCCGGCCACTATACAACTTTTCTGGAATAAAGTTATATACGCCGCTCGGCTGGAGGCGCGACGTCGGTCGGCGGGACGAATTCGACGCGGACGCCGAGGAGGCGAATGGGGCGGCGGATCTCGAACTTTTCCAGCAGGGCGAGGGCGGTGGCGGCGATGACGTCCGGGTCCTGGGTCGGGGACTTGAGTTTGCGGCTCTTGATCGGGGTGTAGAAGCTGATGAAGCGGAGCTTCACCCAGACGCGCTGGATCGTGCGGCCGTCGGCGACGACCTCGCGGGTGACCTCTTCGGCGATGCGGCGGAGTTCGCGCTGGATGTCGGGGAGCTCGACCAGGTCCGCGGCGAAGGTCTCCTCGTGGCTGCGGGAGACGGGTTCGCGCGGGACGTCGGTGACCTGGGTGTCGCCGAGACCGCGGCCGAGGGCGGCGTACCAGGCGCCCATCTTGGGGCCGAAGCGTTGCTTGAGGGCCTCGACGTCCGCGGCGGCGAGGTCGGCGACGGTGGTGATGCCGAGTTCGTTGAGGTTCTTCTCCATCCGGCTGCCGATGCCCCAGAGATCGCGGATCGGGCGGTGGTTCATCACCTCGCGCCAGTTGGCGGCCGTGAGTCGGTAGATGCCGGCCGAGGACCCTTCGCCGGCGCCGGTGAAGGGTTCGGCGTGGGAGCGGGTGTGTTTGGCGAAGTTGGTGGCCAGCTTGGCGCGCGTCTTGTTGTCGCCGATGCCGACCGCGCAGGTCAGCGAGGTCTGAGCCTCCACGGCGGCGCGCAGCGAGGCGGCCAGCGCCTCGGGGTCGTCGGTCTCGGCGCCGACGAAGCACTCGTCCCAGCCCCACACCTCGACCACGACCGGGAACGCGCGGAGGGCGTCCATCACCTCGACGGACGCCGCCTCGTACGCCGCCGGGTCCGACGGCAGGAACACCGCCTGCGGGCACTTCTTGTACGCCGCCCGCACCGGCATCCCGGAATGTACGCCGTACTCGCGCGCCTCGTACGACGCTGTGGCGACCACCTGCCGTGGTTGGGTCGGATCGCCGGACCCGCCCACCACGACAGGTAGCCCACGCAGCTCAGGCCGCCGCCGGATCTCCACGGCCGCGATGAACTGATCCATGTCCACGTGCAGGACCCACCAGCTCATACCGCACAGGTAACCACATCAGCTCGACGCACTGGAGTACGTCAGCAGCCCGCGCCGCCATAACAACCGAACTAGTGTCATCGCCACTACCGCGAGCGCCACTCCCAGCGCAACCGGCCACCAGTTCAGATCGCCGGCCAACGCCCGCACCGGAAACGTCGTCGCGAACGCCACCGGGAACGCGAACGTCAGGAACGTCCGCACCGCGACCGGGAAGAACACCAACGGGTACCGCCCGGCCTCGACCATGCTCAGGTAGACCACCCCGATCGGCCCCACCGATTGCAGCCAGAACGCCAGGAACGACATCGCCGACCAGACTGCCGTCAGCAGCACCAACCCACAGCCGGCCAGCACGACCGCCTGCAACACCTGCCCGACGCCGGGAGCGAGATCGGACTGCACCAGCCCGATCACGAGCACAACGATGCCGCTGGCAACGTTCGTCAGCTCAGCCACGTTGATCCACCGCAGGGTCAGGTAGAACTGGCTCGACACCGGCCGCAGCAGGACGACGTCCAGTTCGCCCTCGGTGAGGTACGACGTCATCCGGTTCATGTTCGGCGCGACGAACGTCGCAATCAGCCCGGTGACGATCTGGTACACGCCGACCAGCGCGATCACCTCGGCCCGCGACCACCCGTGCACGTCCTGGGTGAACCCGAACAGCAGCAACGTCGGCACGATCCCCAGCCCCAGCTGCACGAGACCCACGAGCAGCGTGGTCAGGAAATGCGCGCGGTAGTGCGTCTCGCGGACCACAGCCTGCGCGAAGAACCGCCGCCACAACCGGACGTGCCGCCACTGCTTCTGCAGCCAGTTCCTGTCAAGCGGTTCGGTGAGCGTGCTCATGCGCCCACCGCCGAGTAGGCGCGGAGCCCCGCCGCCCAGACGAGCCGCGCGATCACTGCGAGCACGACGACGTACCCGAGCTGGATCCCCAGCCCGGCCAGTAGGTCGCGGCCGGTCAGCTGACCGGCGACGATCTCGACCGGGAACGACACCGTGTACCGGAACGGCTGGTGGTCGACGAACCCTCGCGACCACGAAGGCATCAACGCCAGCGGTACGACGGCGCCGGACAGCACACTCGCGATGATCACCCGCGCCTGCACGAGCGCGCCGACGTCGTCCATCCAGAACGCCAGCGCCGCGATCAGGATGTCGATCGTGAACACCAGGATCGCGCCGAGCACGATGCTGACCGCGAACAGCGCCCACCGGCCGGCGCCGGCCGGGATGTTCATCGAGTCGCGGAAGATCCACCAGACGATGCCGATCATCGGCACCAGCGCGAACAGCTTCAGGAACTTCTCCGACAGGTTGTTCGCGACGAACTTGACCAGCAAGGACGCCGGCCGCACCATCCAGCTGGACAGTTTGCCGAGCCGGATGTCGTTGGCGAGGAACGCCGCCATCCACGACGACGTCGCCATCGTGACGAACCCGAGCAGCACGAAGTACGTCGTGATGTACCGCTCGTCGACCGGGAGCTGGGCGCCGTTCGCGAGCGCGGTCCGCCAGATCAGCAACGAGATGATCGGCATGCAGATGTTGGCCAGCATGAAGATGATCCACGCGCCGCGGTACACGGACTGCTGCGCGATCTCGGCCGCCGTCATCCGGCGTACGACGCGGAGGTTGCGGGTCAGCGTGCTCATGACGCGTCCCCCAAGGTGCTGCGGCGGAGGAACAGGTCACGCATGATGTCCTCGATGTCCGCGTCCGCGACATCGAGGTCGACCAGCGGGCCGAGCCGGGTGAGCTGCTCCATGACGAAGCCGGCCCGCTCCCGATCGGCCTCGAGCTTCACCGTCTGACCGTCCAGGTCGACGGCCGCTACGCCGTCCAGCCCGGCGAGCCGGCCGCCATCGACCGGCGTCGCGTACGTCGCCCGCACCAGCTTGCGCGGTTGCGCCGTCCGGACCAGGTCGTCCAGGCCGCCGTCGAACTGCAGCCGGCCGTGGTCGATGATCATCACCCGCGAGCAGAGTGCCTCGATGTCGTCCATGTCGTGGCTGGTGATCAGGATCGTCGTACCGCGGAGCCGGTTGACGTCGGCGAGGAACGACCGGACCCGCGCCTTGGCGACCACGTCCAGGCCGATCGTCGGCTCGTCGAGGAACAGGATCTCCGGGCCGTGGACAAGCGCGGCCATCAGCTCCAGCTTCATCCGCTCACCGAGCGAGGTCTTGCGGACCTGGACGTTCAGCAGATGCTCGACCTCGAGCAGCTCCGCCAGTTCGGCGACGTTGTGGTCGAACTCCGCGGTGGACAAGCCGTACATGTCCTTGTGCAGCAGGAGACTCTCCATCGCCGGGACGTCCCACCAGAGCATGGTCTTCTGGCCCATGACGAGCGCGATCCGGCGCAGGTAGTCGTGCTTGCGATCCGACGGCGTGTGGCCGAGGACCTCCAGGTCGCCGGAGGTCGTGTAGAGCAGGCCGGACAGCATCTTCAGCGTGGTCGTCTTGCCGGCGCCGTTCGGCCCGAGCAGGCCGACCACCTCGCCGCGGTTGATGCCGAAGCTGACCCGGTCGACGGCGAGCCGGGTCTCGTACGTGCGTCTCACCAGGCTTTTCAGCGCCCCGCCGAGACCGGCGCGCTGCTGGTGGAAGGTGTAGGTCTTGGTCAGATCATGGGCCGCGATGACAGGCGGCAGATCGTGGACAGGCGTCACGGAAGCAACACCGCTTTCGAAAGAGTCGGTTGACTACGGACCGGGCAGCGCCACCGCGCAAACGCGCAGAGCGCAGGACGCACTTCGCCGAACATGGATTCGGCCGGGGGACTCCGAGGTCCGTCCCGGCTACGCGATCCGGTCCGATCGCGGAGTTCGCTAACCCATATCCAGGCGACGTGTCGACATCGCTCCCTGAGGTCCTTTCGATGCGGCTACCACGACCACGGTATGCCGAACCGGAAAGCGTCGTCCAGCGGGTTAAAGCTCCTTGCGCATCTGCTGGGAGATGACGGCGTACCCGAGCGAGTCGTAGAGGCCGATCGCGGTGGTGTTGCCGCCGAAGACGTTCAGGTCGAGGTGCTGGTGGCCGAGACGGCGGCACTCCTCCTCGCCGGCCAGCATGATCGCCCGGCCGTACCCCTTGCCGCGCCGGCCGCTGTCCACCTCGATGCCGTAGATGAACGGCACCCGCGGCTTGGTGCTGATCCACAGGCTGCCGACCGGCTCGTCGCCCGCCAGTGCCGTCCAGATCAGGTGGTTCTCGGTGGCAGGCCCATCCGGGAGCAGCTTCTCGGTCTCCTCGTACGCGAATTTCAGCGCCTCGTCCGCAGTCAGCCCACGGGCCGGACCGATGCCCGCCGCGAACGACGTCGCGGCACGGTCCTTCCAGCCCGGATACTCGGCGTCGGTGATGGGGCGGAGGAGCACCGTGGCAGTCGTCACGTGCTGACGATAGCCGTCCGCGCGTCGTACCCGCGGCCTTTTGCAGCAACTGACAATCTAGGCTCCAGGCATGGAGTTGACGCTCGAAGTGGCTCAGAAGCTGTTGGCCGCGCAGCCGTTCAGTGTGCTGGTCGGGGCGAGACTGACCGCGTTCGGTGACGGCGGTGCGGAGTTGGAGCTCGACATCCGTGAGGATCTCCAACAGCAGAACGGTTTCCTGCACGGCGGCGTGCTCGCGTACGCCGCCGACAATGCGATCACGTTCGCCGGCGGCACGGCCCTCGGCCCGGAGGTTCTGACCGGCGGGTTCACCATCAGCTACGTCCGCCCGGCCCGCGGCGTGACGCTGCGCGCACAGGCGAACGTTGCCCACTCGGGCAAACGCCAGGCGACCTGCACCTGCGAGCTCTCGACGATCGACGAAGCCGGCACGACCACGCTCTGCGCGATCGCCCAGGGCACAGTCATCGCCCTCAACCGATGACGTCGGTCCTCGTCACCGGGGCGAGCGGGTACGTCGGCACCCGGTTGACGCCGTACCTCCAAGCCGCCGGATGCTCGGTGATCGCGTTCGGCAGTGTCCGCGAATCCCTACGGGTTCTCGAAGTACGTGGTCGAGGAGCTGGCCCGCTACCTGGCCCGAACCGACGACACGGTGGAATTCGACCTGTACCGGCTCGGCGTGGTCGTCGACGAACCGAATCAGCTCGTCGATCTGTCCACCGTGCATCTCCCGTTCTGCCAGCTCGGCACGGTCCCGGTCAGCGCGGTTGCCGAACGGCTCACCCGCGCTGTCGTGACCCCGCGCGGCCCCGGCGCTCGGGTCGAGAACCTCGTGTCCGCTGAGATCCCGTCCCCGTACCCGACCATCGAGACCCTCACCGCCGTGCTCGGCCCACGGGTCGGCGACCTCGATCTCAGCGCCTACCGCCGCCCAGGAAACCAGCGGGCCGGGCTCTGGGCCGTGCCCGAGAACACCTGACGGGTCAGTCGAAGAGCTCCTCGAGGAACGACTTCTTCTTCTTGCGCGGGTACTGGTTCCCGTACCGCCGGTCGTCGTCGTACCTGCGGTCGTCGGGCCTGCGGTCGTCGTACCGCTTCTTCTCCTCGTGCCGCTTCTCCTCGTACCGCGGTTGCGGGCTCGGCGAGTTGAACTGCAGCTCGGCGTCCACCAGCCGCTCCAGCTCACCTCGGTCGAGGAAGATTCCCCGGCACTCCGTGCACTGGTCGACAGTGACGCTGTTGCGTTCGTACGTCCGCATGTCGGCACGGCACTTGGGACACGTCAGGCTCTCCATCAAGCAACTCTAAGTGACGAAATCCCTGTCACAGCGAGCTTTCAGCGAACTTTCAGGAAGTCCTCACTTGAAGCTGGAGAGGAAGGTCTTCAGGATCGGCCCGGCGGTGTGCGATCCGGACTCGCCGCCCTCGACGATGACGGCGAACGCGACGTCGCCGCGGTATCCCGCCATCCACGCGTTGGTGATGACCTTGCCGCCGGACACGAGCTCGGCCGTACCGGTCTTGGCCGCGACCGCGCCGTTGCCGGCCAGCACCTTCGCCGTACCGCTGGTGACCGTGGTCCGCATGAACGTGCGCAGGTTCGCGACCGTTGCTGCGGGCAACGGAGAGGCGGCTGCGCCGGCGGCGTCCTTGCCCGGGACGAGGACCGGCTTCATCGCCGTACCGTGGTCGACCGTGGCGGCGACCAGCGAGATCGCCAGCGGGCTGGCGGTGACGGTGCCCTGACCGATCATCGAGGCGGCCTCGGCCACGTCGTCCTTCGGCAGCGGCACCTGACCGCCGTACGCGTTGATCGACAGGTTCAGGTCCCGCCCGATGCCGAACATCGCCGCGGCCTTGGTCATCGCGTCCTTCGGCAGCCGCGCGTGCTGCGAGATGAACGCGGTGTTGCAGGACTCGTTGAAGGCCTTCTGCATGGTGCCCGCGCCGTACGCCGCCAGGCCGTCGTAGTTCTTGAACGTCTTGCCGAACACGTTGATCGTGTTCGTGCACGGCAACGCGGTCGCTGCCGTCTCACCGCTGCCCAGCAGTGCCGCCGAGGTGACGATCTTGAACGTCGACCCCGGTGCGTAGCGGCCCTGGAAGGCGCGGTTGTACGCCGCGACCGTCGGGCCGTTCGCCGCGACCAGGATCTGGCCGGTCGACGCCTGCACCGCGACCAGCGACGCCTGCAGTTTGCTGGTCGCCAGCGCGGCCTCCGCGGCCTTCTGCATGTTGGTGTCCAGCGTGGTCTTCACCGGCTTGCCGGCGGTGCCCTTCTGGCTGAACACCGTCTTGATCGTCAGCTTGGTCTTGCCGTCCCGCAGCGTGACCGTGCCGCCCGGCGTACCGGCGAGCTGCTGCTGGAACGCGTACTGCAGACCAGTGGTGCCGACCTGGTCCTGCGCGGATGCGGTCGGGCCGGCGTTCTTGAGGGTGTCCGCGGTCGCGGTCTTCATCGTGCCGATCAGCGACTTCGCGAACGTCGCGTTCGGCGGCAGCGACTGGGTGCCGCCCATCGTCAGCACGCCCGGCAGCTTGCCCATCGTCGGCCGGAGGGCCTCCCACTGCTCGGCCCGGATCGTGATCGCGTCGACGAACTGGCCGACCGGCGCCGCCTTCGCCCGGGCGGCGAGCTTCGTCCCGTCGACCTGGAGGTACTTCGTGAACGCGGCGTAGGTCGCGGGCGTCGCCTTCGGCCCCGACTCCACGCCGACGATGACGACCTGCCGGTTCGCGGTCAGCGCGACGCCGTTGCGGTCGAGGATCGAGGCGCGAGCCGGCAGCGCACGGACCCGCTTCAGGTAGTTGATGTCGCCCAGGCCCGGGTAGATGGTGTCGCCGGAAGCCTTGATCTTCCACGCGTCGCCGGTCTTCACCGCGGTCGCCGTACTGGTCCACTTCATCGCGCCGATGCCGCGCAGTTGCGCCTCGACCGCCAGGTCCTGAGTGCAGTTGCTCGCGTCGCTGCACTTCGGATCGCCCTGCGGCGTCACCGTCACGGTGCTCGCGACCAGCGCGGTGTCGGTGTCGTCGAGCCGCTTGGCGAACACCGTCGGGTTGTCGGTGAGCGCCCCGGCCGCATCCGGCTTCCCGTCCGGCGCCCACGCCTTCACCCACGCGTCCGCGAATTGCTTGATGACCGCGCCCGAGGCCTTCTGCTCGTCGTTCCCCGACTTCCCGCCGCCGGACTTGCTGTCCGAACAACCAGCGGTGATCAGCAGACTACTCAGACAAACGATCGCAGTGGTTCGCTTCACTTTCCCAACTCTCGCACGACGACGGGTGGACACCGGGCACAGTCTTCGGCGTGTGGCTGCTCGCCATGAGGGCGAAACTACTCAATCTACCCAAGTACGACGCGCCTGACCGCTCAGGAGTTGGCGTCAGAGCGAGCGTGAATCAGGGGCAAGAGTCTGCACGAATCGGTCTCCACGGATTGTGGAACCGCGTTCCAGCGGCGTCGGACGCGGCGTATTCTGCTCCTTTGTGACCCGCCTTGCGCTGCACAGCCGCCTGATTCCCGGTACCGAAGAGGCCTACGAGCTCGAGCACGCTCGCGTCTGGCCGGAGCTGATCACCGCGATGCACGCCGCCGGCATCAGCGACTGGTCGATCTGGCGCAGCGGCCGTGACCTGTTCCACCTGGTCGTGACCGACGACTTCGAGGCCGCGGTCGCCTACCTCCGCAACGACCCGACCGACCAGCGCTGGCAACAACACATGAGCCAGTTCGTCGAAGGCTTCGCCCAGAACCCCGAGGGTGTGGCCGGCCAGTCGTTGCGCCACGTCTGGACGATGAGCGAGCAGGCTGGTTAGTGGACCTGCGCGCATGCACAACCGCCAGAATGGCCTCGATTCCGGGGGCTGGAGTGGGGTTATGCCTGCGTGGGGGACCACATTTCCCAAACGAGCACCTCGGCGCCGCCTGAACTAGCCACAAGCCGTTCGCCGTCCGAGGCGGTGAGGCGTACGGCGTCCGCGGTGCCGAGGTCGCCGGCGCCTTCGAGGTTCGCCGCACCGGCCGCGACGAACAGATGCAGGTACGGCGCTGCGGGCAGCATGATCGTGCCGCCTGGAGCGAGGCGCGCGACGGACATCCCGGCAGCGGACTGGTTGATGTGGATCGCGGTGGAAGCGGCATGCTTGGTGAGGCCGGAGGCGACCGGGATCAGCTCGCCGGTGGTGAGGTCGAGCTCGGTCTGTTCGTACGACGGCGGCAGGTCGAATCGATCGGGCCGGACCCACATCTGGACGTAGTGCACCGGCTCAGCGCCGTCGTTCCACTCCGAGTGCTGGATGCCGGAACCCGCGGTCATCCGCTGCGCGAGCCCCGGGTGGACCACCCCGCTGTTCCCCTGCGAATCACGATGCGCCAGCGCACCCCGCAGTACCCACGTCACGATCTCCAGATCCTGATGTGGATGCGTGTCGAACCCGGTGCCGGCAGCCACCGTCTCGTCGTTGTGCGCCACCAGGAACCCGAACCCGACATTCCCCGGGTCGTAATGCTCCCCGAACGAGAACGAATGCCACGACTCCAGCCACCCGCTGGACGTCCGAAACCGCTCACCTGCCGGCCGAATCTCCGCACCCATGACACAAGTAAAAGGGACTGCGCCGCTCGGTGGGCGGCGCAGTCCCGGTTCTGGTACGACGGTTCGTCAGCCGGTGGGGTTCCCGTTGTCGGAGCCGAGGGTGGCCTTGATGGACTGGGGCTTGCCGTTGCGGGTGACGGACAGCGTCACCTGATCGCCCGGGCGGTGCGAACGGACCGCGGCGACCAACGCGTCCCCTGACGCGATCGCCTTGCCGTCCACAGCGGTGACCACATCACCTGACTGCAGACCGGCTTTGTCCGCCGCACCGCCGGACGTGACCTCGCCCAGGCGTGCTCCGTTGGTGAGCCCGTCGGAGGTTTGCGCGTCGCCGACCGTGACGCCGAGCCGCGCATGCGTGGCCTTGCCCTTGGCCACCAGCTCGTCGATGATCGGCTTGGCCTGGTCGATCGGGATAGCGAAGCCCAGGCCGATGTTGCCGCCTTCGGATTGTCCCGATCCGCCGGCGGTTTTGATCGCGCTGTTGATACCGACCACCTGGCCGGCGAGGTCGATCAGAGCGCCGCCGGAGTTTCCCGGATTGATCGCGGCGTCCGTCTGGATTGCTGGGAAGACTGTCGTGCTGTCCTGCTGCTCGTCGCCCGACGTCACCGGGCGATTCAGCGCCGAGACGATGCCGCTGGTCACGGTCGCCTCCAGGCCGAACGGCGAGCCGATCGCCACCACGCCCTGCCCGACCGCGAGCTTGCCGCTGGACCCCAGCGTGGCCGGGGTCAGGTTCGTCGCGTCGGCGTGGATCACGGCGAGGTCGGTGAGCGGATCGGTGCCTTTGACGGTGGCGTTGACCGTCCGGCCGTCGTTCAGCATCACGGTGATCGTGGCGCCTTGACCGGCTCCTGCGACCACGTGGTTGTTGGTGACGATCAGGCCGTCCTTGCTGATCACGATGCCGGACCCGGTCGCGGCTCCCTGCGACGTCGCGACGGCGATCTTCACCACGCTCGGCAGCACCTTGGCCGCGGCGCTCTGCACCGAGCCGTCCGGAGCGGCCGCAGGCGCGGCCTGGTTGCCGTTCAACGGGGCGGTCACCGACGGAGAGTTCGTGGTGTGGTCGTTGGTCGCCGAGTACACTGCCGCGCCGCCGACGCCACCCGCCAAGCCGACCAGCAGCGCAGTCAGCGCCACTACGGCCAGACCGGCGCGCCGCTTCGGCTTCTCCGCGGTAGCGGCAGCCGGCTGCGGTCCGAAGGGCCAGTTCGGGCCCGGAGACGTCCCCTGATGCGTCCCCGGCGCCCCGAACTGCGGGTAGGCACCCCCACCTGAGGGGTACTGTCCCGGCCGCTGCCCTTGCGGCCCCGATTCCGGCCTCTGCTGACCCGGCTGACCACCCTGCGGCGCGAACTGCTGCTGCTGATGCTGTCCGTACATCGGCAGCTGCTGCGTCCGCTCCGGCCCCTGCGGACCTTGCGGGTTCTGGCCGGGCTGGTTCTGCGGCGGCTGGTTCTCGGTCATGTCCTGTACTTTGTCGGCCGGACCTGAGAGGGCCCTGAAGATCCGCTCGGAGTGACCGAAGAACTCCATGAAGATCCTCTGAAGGATCTGTCAGGAACCTTTCAGCGGGTTTGCGTGGCGGCGTGCGGCAGCCACAGGGTGAACTGTGCGCCTGCGCCAGGCAGGTTGCGGGCGTAGATCATCCCGCCGTGCTGCTCGGCCGCGTGCTTCACGATCGCCAGCCCCAGCCCCGATCCGGGCCGGCTGCGCGCCTCGCTGGACCGGTAGAACCGCTCGAACACATGTGGCAGGTCCGCCTCGGCGATCCCCGGCCCGGAGTCCGTGACCGTGAGTACGCCGTCCAGCAGCCGCACCGTCACGTGTCCGACCGGCTGCCCGTCGCTGCGCTGCTCCGCGCCCTCCGGGAGGCTGTACTTCGCCGCGTTGTCGAGCAGATTGGTGACGGCACGCCCCAGCAGCCGCTCGTCACCCCACACCGGGAACGGACTGAGCTGGACGTCCCACTCCAGTCCGGGGGCACGGCGCCGTACCTTCATGACCGCGTCCTCGACCACGTTGGAGAGCTCGATCAGCTCCGCGTTCCGCACCTGCGGTGTGTCGCGGGCCAGCTCGGTCAGGTCACCGATCAGCGTGGTCAGCTCGTCCATCTGGGCCCGTACGTCGTCCAGCAGCTGCTGACGGTCCTCCGCGCGCAGTCCGCCGCGTTTGTCGGCCTGGGCGAGCAGGTCGAGGTTGGTGCGGACGCTGGTGAGCGGCGTACGCAGCTCGTGGCCCGCGTCACCGACGAGCCGGCGCTGCCGGTCGCGGGATTGTGCGAGCGCCCCGAGCATCGCGTTGAACGCCATTGCCAGCCGGGAGATCTCGTCCGTCCCGCCCACCGGGATCGGCTTCAGGTCCTCGGTCCGCGCCACGTGCTCGGCCGCACCGGTCAGCCGCGCCAGCGGCCGCAGACCGGACCGGGCGACGGCGTTGCCGGCCAGTGCGGCGCCGATGACACCGATCAGCCCGAACGCCCACAGCACCACGCCGAGGTTGTGCAGGGTCTCGTCGATCGGCCCCAGCGACTGGGCCACGACCAACGCGCCGGGCTGGAGATAGTTCTCCGGTTCCGCCTGACAAGCCCGGCTGAGGGTCTGCGGACAGTAGCTCGCGGGGACGGCGACCACGCGGAAGTGTGAGCCGCCGTTGCGTACGCCGACGGTCCGCAGACTGGCCTCGTTGCCCTGTTCTCGCGCCACCTGGAGCTCGTCCTGGCCCATCGGCGGCAGCAGGCTGTTCGGCGGGCCGAACTGCTGGCCTTCCGCGCTGATCACTCCGACGCGGATGTCACTCAGGCCGAGAGCGTCGGAGGGAACACCCTGCAGGATCGTGAGGTCGGTCAGGACGCCCTTCTTCGCGGCCTGGGCAGCCCGCTGGGTGAGGCTGTTGTCGAGGTTCTGGTACATCTGCTGGCGCACGGTGATGTACGCCGCCACGCTCACGATCGCCACCGCCAGACCGACCGCGACGGCGGCGAGCAGCGTCACGCGGGCGTGCAGGCTCAGCTTGTGGAGCGTCTCGTTCCACCAGGTCTGCGTCCGGGCAGCGGTCGCCGCCACGCGATTACCGTTGCCATTAGCAACGGGCTCTGCGGGTTGCTGCGGTTGCGGCTGCTGCGGTCGTCCGGCGTACGACGGGAAGTCGTCGGGGTGCTGCTGACTCACGGCGGGGTGTCCCTCAGCACGTACCCGATGCCGCGGACGGTGTGGATCAGGCGGGGCAGACCGTTGACCTCGGTCTTGCGGCGCAGATAGCCGATGTAGACCTCGAGCGAGTTCGCGGTGGTGGGGAAGTCGTAGCCCCAGACCGCGTCCAGGATCACCGCGCGCTCGAGCACGCGGCGCGGGTTGCGGACCAGCAGCTCGAGCAGCGAGAACTCGGTCCGGGTGAGCTGGATCGGGACGTCGCCGCGGTGCACCTCGTGCGCGTCCACGTCGACCACGAGGTCGGCGTACTGCAGCACCTCGCCGCGCTGGCCGCCCTCGCCGGGTGTCGTGCTGCGACGGAGCAGGGCGCGCAGCCGGGCCAGCAGCTCCTCGAGCGCGAACGGCTTGGTCAGGTAGTCGTCGCCGCCGGCGTCCAGGCCGTCCACCCGGTCCGCGACCGCGTCCCGCGCGGTCAGCACCAGGATCGGCACATTGTTGCCTGCGGCCCGCAAGGCCTTGGTGGTCTCCAGCCCGTCCAGCCGCGGCATCATCACGTCCATCACCACGACGTCGGGCTCGACGTTGCCGATCACCGCGAGCGCCTCGGCGCCGTCGGCGGCGGTCACCACCTCGAAGTCGTTGAACTCCAGCGAACGGCGCAGCGAATCCCGGACCGCCCGGTCGTCGTCCACCACCAGTACCCGCATCGTCTTGCCCCGCTCCGCTCGAAGTTCCGCTCAGCCGAGAGTAGGTCGCTTCTTTGAGAATCGCCTGAGAACCCGCTGATCGCTCGCACAACACCTCCAGGACACCTTAGAGGGCGTCTGAGAACCCTCTAAAGTTGCCAGACGTGGACGTTCTCGAATTCAGCCCTGAGCCCGCCGAACTCGCCTGGACCTTCGGCGGTGTGCCGCCGGTCCGCCGGGTCAAACCCGGTACCGCCCTCCGGTTGTGGACCGAGGACGCGTTCGTCGGGAGCCTGCGCAGTACGACGGATCTTGCCAGCGCCTCGCTGACGATGCCCTTCGTCAACCCGCAGACCGGGCCGTTCTACGTCGAGGGCGCCGAGCCGGGGGACACCCTGGCGCTGCACTTCGTCGAGCTGACGCCTGCCCGCAGCTGGGGCGCCTCGGCGACCATCCCGTTCTTCGGCGGTCTGACCAGCACCGACCGGACCGCCACGCTGCAGGACCCGCTGCCGGAGCGGACCTGGATCTACGAGGTGGACACCGCCCGGCAGACCGTCGGGTTCCAGGCGCAGGGCAGTGATCTGGAGGTCGCCCTGCCGCTGGAGCCGATGCTCGGCACGGTCGGGGTGGCTCCGGCCGCCGGTGAGGTCCGGTCAGCGCTGGTGCCGGACATGTTCGGCGGCAACATGGACACGCCGGAGATGCGCGCCGGGACGACCTGCTACCTGCGGGTGAACGTCGAGGGCGCCCTGTTCTCGGTCGGCGACGGCCACTATCGGCAGGGCGAGGGCGAGTCCTGCGGTACCGCGGTCGAGGGCGCGATGAACGTAGTACTGGTCGTCGACCTGCTCAAGACGCCCGGACCGGTCTGGCCGCGGCTGGAGAACGACGAGTACCTCGCCGTCATCGGCTCGGCCCGCCCGCTCGAGGACGCGTGGCGGGCCGGACAGGTCGACATGGTCAACTGGCTCGGCTCGCTGTACGGCCTGGACAAGCTGGACGCCTACCAGCTGCTCAGCCAGGTCAGTGAGGTCCCGCTGGCCAACGTGGTCGACGCCAACTACAGCGTGGTCACCAAGGTCCCGAAGCGGTTGCTGCCGCCCGTCACGGCGTACGAGGGCATCCACCAGCACCTGCGCTCCGCGTTCAGCTGAACTGCGGTACGACGTCCTCGGCGTACCGCTGCATCGGCTCGTGGTCGTACGCGACGCCGGGGATGTACGAGATCACGTAGTCGATCCCGGCCTCGGCCAGCTGCTCGATGTGCTCGCTCAGCTCCTTCGTCGTGATGACGTCCGCGAGGACCCCGGGTGTCCCGCCGGAGCCGATCTCCAGGAACTCCTCCATGCTGTACCGCCCGCGGGCCTTGGCCGTCGCGGTCCCGGGATCGGCACCGGATTCGATCGGGAACACGTTCAGGCTGGTCGATTTGGTGATCTCGGCGTAGTCGCGGCCGACCTCGTCGCAGTGCTTCCGAAGGATCGCGAGTTTGCGTTCGATGACGTCGACGCGTCCGGTGCCGAAGTTGCAGGCATCGCCGTACTTCGCAACTAGTCGCAAGGTGACGCGTTCACCCCCGCCCCCGATCCAGAGCTTCGGCTTGCGTCGCGGCACGACGTACGGCTTGTCGACCGAGTGGTACCGCCCCTCGAACACCACGTCGTCCTCGGTCCACAGCCGGTGCATCAGCTCGATGGACTCGACGAACGAATCCATCCGCTCCTTCTGGCTCGTCCACGGGTAGCCGTAGGCCTTCCACTCGTGCTCCGACCAGCCGGCGCCGATCCCGGCGTACAGGCGTCCGTGGCTGGCGACGTCCACAGTGGCGGCCATCTTGGCGACCAGAGCGGGGTTGCGGTACCCGTTGCAGCCGACCAGTTGGCCCAGGTTCACCCGCGAGGTGTCACGCGCCAGAGCGGCGGTCGTGGTCCACATCTCGAAGACGGTCTCGCGGGCGGGCTCAGGGACGGTGTGGAAGTGGTCGAACAGCCAGATCGAGTCCCACGGACCTGCGTCGGCCGCCTTGGCCACTGCGGTCATGGCCTCCCACTGCTCGACCGGGTCCTCCAGCTCGACCAGATCCATCCTCCAGCCCTGCGGTACGAACACTCCGAACTTCATGCAGTCCTCCGAGAGATTGCGACTCCAGACAGGCAGAGCGCCCCGCCGGCCAGCGCAAGCACAGCCGGCGTCTCACCCAGGAACAGCCAGCCCAGCACGATCGCGACAACCGGTACGGCGTACACCGTGACGCCCATCCGACCCGCACTGGTACGGCGGAGCGCGAAGGCCCACGTGGTGAAGCCGAGAGCGGTGGGGAAGGCAGCCAGGTACACGATCCACCAGATGGTGGCTGCGTCGGCAGTGCGGAGCTCATCGACCAGCATGGGCGCGAACGGCAAGCAGACGACCGCACCGATGGTGCAGGCGAGCCAGGTGACCTCAGCGGCGGGAAGCCTGCTCAGCAACGGCTTCTGGGTGACCACGCCGACGGCGTACGAGATCGCGGCGACGACGCACAGCACGACGCCCCACGTCTCGGCGCGGCCGCTGGAGGTCGACGTACCGATGATGACGATCCCTGCGAACGCGACCAGGCCGCCGATCACGAGCTGCCGCGGGAAGCCTTCACCGAGACCCAAGCCCGCGAGTACTGCGATCAGCAGCGGGGCGATGTGCACGAGCATGGCCGCCGTACCGGCGTCGAGGCGGCGCTCGGCCTCGTTGAGCGCCAGGTTGTAGACGCCGAACCAGAGCACGCCGCACGCGATCAGCGGAAGCCAGTCCCGCCTGGCCGGCCACCGGCGTCCGGACGCTGCCGGTCGCGGACGGGTGAACAGGAGAGCGCCGAGGAAGATGCTGCCGAGACCGAGACGGGCCAGCGACAGGGCGCCGGCGGAGATCTCCGTGCCGACCTGCCGGATGGCGACGAACGACGAGGCCCACAGGACGACGGTCACGGCAGCGGCGCCGGTAGCCAGACGAGCCCGGGCCGGGGCTTCTGCAAGGGTTGTCACCCTCACTACAGTAGAAACGGGGTCTGCGCGTTTCCATGGCAGATCGGAGCCTAGGAGGCGGTTTTGTTTTCCGAAACGAGAAGCCAGATGCTGGATGAGCTCAACACCCGGATCCTGGACGAGCTGATCGCGGATCCCCGGCTGCGGACCACCGAGCTGGCTCGCCGGTTAGGTGTGTCCACGCCGACCGTGCGGGAACGGGTCGCGCGGCTGGAGGAGTCCGGGGTGATCCGGGGGTACCGCGTCGACATCGACCCGGCGGCGCTCGGCCGGCCGGTCGCGGCCTGGGTGCGGCTACGGCCCGGCCCCAATCAGATCCCGAGGATCATCGAGCTGGCCGGCCGGACGCCCGAGGTCGTCGAGTGCCACCGGATCTCGGGCGAGGACTGCTTCCTGATGCGGGTCCAGGTCGCCGAGATCGCCGCCCTCGAGGACGTCCTGGACAAGTTCCTGGTGCACGGGCAGACCACCAGCTCGTTCATCGTCTCGACTCCGGTCGCACCACGGAGCGTGCCGCTGTCCGTTGGGTGAACCCCAACCACCGCTGCGAGTGGTCTCCATCACTAGTCTGGTGGCGACTTCAGCGACGCTCCCGGAAGGACCCCGACCATGGCTGCCGACAAGTCTGTCCGCAGAGTTGCCCTGCTCACCGCCGGCGGGCTCGCGCCCTGCCTGTCGTCCGCCGTCGGCGGGCTGATCGAGCGCTACACCGAAGTGGCGCCCGACGTGGAGATCATCGCCTACCTGAACGGGTACCACGGCCTGCTCAGCGGCCGGTTCCTCGACGTGACACCGGAGGTGCGGGAGAAGGCGTCGCTGCTGCACAAGTTCGGCGGCAGCCCGATCGGCAACAGCCGGGTGAAGCTGACCAACACCGCGGACCTGGTCAAGCGCGGCCTGATCCAGGACGGGCAGAACGCTCTCCAGGTCGCCGCCGAGCGGCTGGTCGCGGACGGTGTCGACGTACTGCACACCATCGGCGGTGACGACACCAACACCACGGCCGCCGACCTCGCGGCGTACCTGCACGAGCACGACTACGACCTGACCGTGGTCGGCCTGCCGAAGACCATCGACAACGACGTGATCCCGATCCGGCAGAGCCTGGGCGCCTGGACCGCGGCCGAGCAGGGTGCGCTGTTCGCCCGCAACATCATCGCCGAGCACAGCTCGAACCCGCGGATGCTGATCGTCCACGAGGTGATGGGACGGAACTGCGGATGGTTGACCGCGGCAACGGCTCAGGCGTACCAGGAATGGGTCGACGAGCAGGAGTGGAACCCGGGCATCGGCCTGGACCAGGGCGGCTGGTCGGTGCACGCCGTGTACGTGCCGGAGGCAACGATCGACCTGGACGCCGAGGCGGACCGGCTGCGCAAGGTGATGGACGAAGAGGACTGCGTCAACATCTTCCTGTCCGAGGGCGCCGGCGTGCCGTCGATCGTGGCCGAGCTGGAGGCCCGCGGCGAGGATGTCCCGCGGGATCCGTTCGGGCACGTCAAGCTGGACACGATCAACCCGGGCGCCTGGTTCGCCAAGCAGTTCGCGGAGCGGATCGGCGCCGAGAAGACGATGGTGCAGAAGAGCGGGTACTTCAGCCGCTCGGCCGCGTCCAACGACCGCGACCTCGCGCTGATCAAGAAGTGCACCGACTACGCCGTCGACGCGGCGCTGCGCGGTGAGAGCGGGGTCGTCGGCCACGACGAGGAGCGTGGCGACGAGTTGCGCGCGATCGAGTTCCCGCGGATCGCCGGCGGCAAGGAGTTCGACCCGACGGTCGACTGGTTCGTCGGCCTGAAGTCGGGGATCGGCCAGAGCTAGTGGCTGAGGCGGCCGACCCAGTGGTCGGCCGCCTTCTCGATCTGCGCGAGGACCTCGTCGAAGCCGTCGTCCTCGCCGTAGTACGGATCAGGCACGTCGTCCGCCGCGAACAGCTGCGCCACGGTCCCTCGGCGGCGCAGCTCCGTGAGATGTCCGGAGTCCATCGCCAGGACGAGGTCCGCGGCCGACTCGAACTCACGAGCGCGGTGCGCGCTGCCGTCGTACCCGCGCCGGCGGAGTGCGGCCGCGGCGCGCGGGTCCATCGGGTCGCCGACGTGCCAGCCGCCGGTGCCCGAACTGGTCACCTCGACGCCGTCGATCCCCGCCTCGGCGAGCTTGGCCCGCAGGACCACCTCGCCCATCGGCGACCGGCAGATGTTCCCGGTGCAGACGATCTCCACATGCACTAGTGGACTTCGGCCTTGTCCGGCAGGACGACGTTGATGATCATGCCGACGACGGTGATGATCAGCGCGCCGAACAGCGCGGACCAGAAGCCGTTGACATGGAACTGGACGTCGAGCTTGCCGGTGATCCAGGACGTCAGCCACAGCATCAGGGCGTTGATCACGAAGGTCAGCAGACCGAGCGTGAGGATCAGCAGCGGGAAGGACAGCACCTTCACCACCGGCTTCACGATCGCGTTCACGATGCCGAAGATGGCGGCGACGATCAGCAGCGTGAGCACGCGCTTGCCGGTGGTCGCGCCCTGCAAGGTGATGCCGGCGACGAGCCAGCTCGCCACCGCCAGCGCGACCGCGTTGGCGAGCAGCCTGATGATCAAGTTCTTCATGCCCTCGATCCTCCCACCCGCCCGGTAGCACCACGCTCCGCACACACCCTGAACGAACCCTGATCCCCTTCCTTCCCTCCCATCACCTTCAGTAAAGGCAACAACACTCCACGCACATGGTTCTTTCTTTTGAAGAATCAACCGCGCGAAGAAGATGGGCAGGAAGGTCTTGACATCGAAAATGACCAAGTGATCTGATCATTTTCATGTCACGCCCACTGGTTGCGGTTGTTGCGTTGTCTCTCACGGCAGCAGGACTCGGTTTGCCCGCTGCCTCCGCCACCCCTTCGAGCTGTAGCGCCGTGCGGACCAACTGGACTGCTCAGACGACGCCGCATGCCGCGCCCGAGGGGCTTCTGAACTCCTACAGCAACACCGGGAAGGGATGGACCGGCGCGGACAGCACGTACTCCGTGGCGCTCCCCGGTGGGCGTACGGCGTGGATCTTCTCCGACACGTTCCTCGGGCCGGTGAATCCGGACGGCAGCCGGCCGACGACCACGCCGTTCGTCAACAACTCGATCGTCGTCCAGCACGGCAGTCAGCTGAAGACTGTCACCGGCGGTACGGCCACCAACCCGACAGCGATCATCCCGCCGCCGTCCGACGGCTGGTACTGGATCGGCGCGGCACAGACGAGCCACGCCGGCCGCGACCTCGACGTGACCGCGCTGCGCTTCGTGAAGACCGGGACTGGGCAGTGGGACTGGCATTGGGCCAGCAACTACCTCGCCCGCCTCGACAGCAAGACGCTGAAGCTCAAGAGCCTCACCCCGCTCCCGTCCGCCGCGAACGTCCAGTGGTCCGGCTGGCTGATGCGTGACCAGAGCTACACCTACATCTACGGCGTCGAGGACCTGGGCAGCTCGAAGTACCAGCACGTCGCGCGGGTCCGTGGCGACGACCTGACCGCGAAGCCGTGGCAGTACTGGACCGGCTCCGGCTGGTCTTCGGACGAGACCGCGTCGGCCCGGGTGCTCGAAGGTGTGGCCAACGAGCACAGCGTGACCAAGTTCAAGGACGGCTATCTGCTGGTCACGCACGACACCAAGGAGCTGTTCAGCAAGCGCGTCGTCGGGTACTTCTCCTGCTCGCCGACCGGTCCGTGGGTGAAGCCGGTCGAGCTGTACCAGACCCCGGAGACCGCCGGGAACATCATCACCTACAACTCGCACGAGCATCCGGACCTGCGCCGCGGCAACGAGCTCCTGGTCAGCTACAACGTGAACAGCCTCGTCAGCGACGACCTGTACACCGACGTGAGCATCTACCGGCCGCGGTTCCTGGCGGTCACTCTGGCGGCCGCCAAGTGAGTACGTCGGGTGGCGTCGTACGCCGAAGTCTGCTCGACGATCTGGCGACGTCGATGTTGTCGCTGATCGCCGAGCGGAAGCTGTCGGTCGGCGACCAGTTCGAGTCGGTGCGGTCGCTGGCGGAGCGGTTCAAGGTCGCCGTACCGACTGTCCGGGAGGCGCTTCGCCGACTGGAGGCGACCGGCGCTGTGGAGCTCCGGCACGGCTCCGGTGTGTACGTCGGTCCGAACGTCGGCCGTCTCGTCCTGGCCAACCCCCTGGCGCTGGCCCCGAGTGCGGACCGGTTGGTCGAACTGCTGCAGGCTCGCGTACTGATCGAGCCACCGGTCGCCGCACTGGCCGCAGCGACGCGTGATGCGGCCGCACTCGAGCAGATGGAACAGGACCTGTCCACCGCGGCCGAGCTGATCGCGTCCGGCGACCATGCCCGGTTGGCCGAGGTGAACATGGACTTCCACCGCTCATTGGCCCAGGCGTCCGGGAACGCGACCCTGGCCGAGGTGGTCGAGTCGGTGACCGTCGTGAACGCACGGGAACAGCTGGAGATCCTGCACATCCACGGCGACCGTCAGGCCGACCTGGACGAGCACTGCGCGATCTACGACGCGGTCCGGTCCGGCGACTCCGACCTGGCCGAACTGCTCACCCGCGAGCACCTCGACGGCGTCCTGGCCGTCATCAACCAACGTCTTCAGCATCCCTGAGCTGGAAGGAAGCACGATGCAACGCAACACCAACCGCAAGGCGCTGGCTGCCCTGGTGATCGCCGGCGCGCTCACGTTGTCCGCGTGTGGAGGCGGCGGAGCCGCCGGTGCCGCCAAGAGCGGCGCGGACAAGCCGGTCGACTCGTTGAAGTTCTACAACGACAAGGGTGGCTGGAAGGACGCCTTCACCCAGGTCGGCGCGGCCAGCAAGAAGGACATCGGCGTCGGCATGGAGCCGGTCGGGTACTCCGACTCGAACACGTACACCGCGTTCATCCGGTCGTCGTTCCGGACCAAGGAGAAGGCGGACCTGTTCACCTGGCACACCGGCAAGGAGCTTCAGGATCTGGTGGACCAGAAGCTCGTCGCCGAGACCACCGACCAGTGGACCAAGGCGATTGCCGACGGCAACATTCCCGAGCAGCTCAAGCAGTACTTCACCTACGGCGACAAGCAGTACTGCGTGCCGCTGAACGCCGGCTACTGGGTGATGTACTACAACAAGGCCGTCTTCAAGAAGGCCGGTATCACCCAGACGCCGAAGACGTGGGCCGAGCTGACCCAGGTCGCGGACAAGGTCAAGGCGGTCGGCGTGAAGCCGTTCTACCAGACCAACATCCTGTTCTCGTTCGTCTGGTTCGAGACGCTGCTCGCGGGCAAGGACCCCGACCTGTACGACCGGCTCGCGGCCGGCAAGGCGAAGTACACCGACCCCGGCGTGGTCGACGTGATGAACGAGTGGAAGAAGATGATCGACGCCGGGTACTTCAGCGACCCGGGCTCGAAGACCGAGCCGCAGGCGCAGCTGAAGAACGGCGACGTCGCGATGATCAACTTCGGCACCTGGTTCAGCGGCAACCTGAACACGCTGAAGATGAAGGCTGGTACCGACTACGACTTCTTCGTGATCCCGAACGTGAACCCGTCGCTGCCGAAGACCTCGATGATCTTCGAGACCGGGCCGGTGTGCTCGGCGGCGGCCAGCGATCACGCGTCGACCGTGAAGAAGTGGACCGACTGGTGGGTCACGCCGCAGGCGCAGACCGCGTGGGCGAACTCCCGCGGCGACCTGTCGTTCAACCCGAAGGCCGAGGTCAAGGACCCGGGCCTGGCGACGCTGAACAAGGACGTCGGCGGTGACGGGTACCGGCTGATCAACCGGTGGTTCGAGGCGACGCCCGTACCCGTTGCGAACAAGGCACTCGAGGTGTTCGGCGCGTTCGTGACGAAGCCGGGCGACCCGATGCCGGGCCTGCAGAAGATCCAGGCCGAGGCGGACGCGTACTGGGCCAAGCAGAAGTGACCTCCACGATCGAACGGCCACCGGTGAAGGTCCGGGCGAGCAGTCAGCGCCCGGACCGGACCGGTGCCCGGATGGCACCGCTGTTCGGCCTGCCGGCCGCCGGCGTGGTCGCACTGCTGCTGTACCTGCCGTTCCTGTGGACGACGTACGTCAGCTTCACCGACTACGACGGTCTGGCGTCGCCGGTGTGGTCGGGCCTGGCGAACTACAAGGCGATGTTCAGCGATCCCGATCTGGTCGGGGCGCTGGTCAACACGCTGCTGTGGGTCGTCGGGATGGTCACGCTGCCAGTAGTACTCGGGCTGCTGATCGCAGTGCTGACCTACGGACACAAGTGGGGCACGTGGCTGCGGCTCCCGTTCCTGCTGCCGTATGCGATCTCCGGTGTGGCCGTCGGCGTCATCTGGGGCTTCGTACTGCAGCCGGACGGCGCACTGGGTCAGGCACTGGGATTCCTCGGACTGCCTGGTGCGCACACCGGTTGGCTACAGGCCGGTCCGGGCAACACGCTGATGATGATCGTCGCAGTCACCTGGCAGGCGGCCGGTGTGAACGCGTTGCTGTTCGTGGTCGGGCTGCAGTCGATCCCGGGCGAGCCGCTCGAGGCTGCGCGGCTGGACGGAGCGGAGGGGTTCAGCCTCTTCCGCCACCACCTCTGGCCGCAGCTCCGGCCGATCACCACGGTGGTCATCGGGCTGTCGATCGTCGGCAGCCTCAAGACGTTCGACGTGGTGTGGGTGATGACGCAGGGCGGTCCCGGTACGTCGTCCGAGACGCTGGCGCTGTCCATGTACAAGGAGACCTTCGTGCTGAACGACTACGGCCAGGGCGCGGCGATCGCGCTGTTCCTCAGCCTGGTCACGTTCGCCGCGTCGATCCTGTACCTGCGCTACCAGTTGGGGGATGCCCGTGAGCAGGGTTAAGACTCCCTTCCTCGTCGTACTGGGGCTGATCTGGCTCGCGCCGGTCTACCTGCTGATCGTCAACGCGTCCAAGCCGATCGACGGGTACGACGCCAAGACGGTGTGGAAGCCGGCCGGCTTCGCACTGTTCTCGAACTTCGGGGACGCCTGGAGCAAGGCCTCACTCGGCGACACGTTGGTCGCGACAACGATGTACAGCGTGATCGCGCCGGTGCTCGCGGTGCTGATCGGCGCCGCAGCCGGGTACGCGATCGTCGTACTGCGGTTGAAGCGCGGGTTCCTGTGGTTCGTGTTCATCTTCGGCGGGACGATCTTCCCGTTGCAGATGATCCTGATGCCGCTGTTCTCCGGGTACGCGAACTCGGGTCTGTACGACACCCGGGTCGGGATGATCATCGTGTACACGGCGATCAGCGTGCCGTTCTCCGCGTTCGTGATGCGGAACTTCTTCACCGGGATCGCGCGCAGCGTGTTCGAGGCGGCGGTCGTCGACGGCGGCGGGCTGTTCCGGATCTTCCGCAGCATCTACCTGCCGATGGCGGGCTCCGCGCTGGCCGCGATCTTCATCCTGCAGGCGACCTTCGTCTGGAACGACCTGCTGCTCGGCCTGACGCTGAGCCAGTCCGACTCGGTCCGCCCGATCATGCCCGCGCTGACCGGTCTCCAGAGCACGTACGGCGGCGCCGCGCTCCCGACCGTGCTGGCCGGCGGCCTGCTCGTCTCGCTGCCGACCGTGATCTTGTTCCTGGCCGCCCAACGCTTCTTCTCCCGAGGCTTGGCCCTCGGTCAGTTCTGAAAGGACATATATGCAGCAGCAGTTCAACGCCGCCGCCTCCGGCGGCGGGACGGGGGGTGGCCGCACGATCGTCGTCACCGGCGGTGCCGCCGGGATCGGACGAGGTGCAGTCGAGCGATTCGTCGCCGCGGGGGATCGGGTGGTCGCGCTCGACCGCGATGCCGCCGCGCTCGCCGACCTGGGCGATCAGGTGACCGGCGTCCAGGTGGATGTTTCGGACCGGGCTGCGCTGGCGTCTGTCGCGGAGCAGGTCGGGCCTGTCGACGCGCTCGTCTGTGCCGCGGGAGTCCAGCGGTACGGGACCGTTGTCGACACGCCCTACGCCGTCTACGACGAGGTCATGGCGGTCAACGTCGGGGGCGTGTTCTTCGCGTGCCGGGCGTTCGTTCCCAAGCTTCCTCGGGGCGGCAGTGTCGTGGTGGTGGCGTCCGTGCAGGCGTATGCGGCGCAGAAGAGCGTCGCGGCGTACTCGATGGGGAAGGGCGCACTGCTCAGCCTCGTGCGGGCGATGGCTGTGGACCACGCCGACGACGGGATCCGGGTGAATGCGGTCTGTCCGGGCTCGGTGGACACACCGATGCTGCGCACGTCCGCGGCGCAGTTCGGCGGTGGACGTTCGACCGACGACGTCGTCGCCGAGTGGGGGCGGTCGCATCCGCTGGGCCGCGTCGCGACCCCGGGAGAAGTTGCCGAGGTCATCTATTTCCTGTCGTCACCGGCTGCGTCGTTCATGACCGGTGCGGACGTGAAGGTGGACGGCGGGCTGACCGCCGGCCTGCCCGTCGTACTGCCGGAGGACGCGAAGTGAAGATCGTTGACGTACGCGCGACCACGGTCACCATGCCGCTCGAGGCGCCGCTACGGCACAGCAACGGAGCGCACTGGGGACGCTTCGTACGGACTGTCGTGGAGGTCGAGGCCGACAACGGGCTGATCGGCCTCGGTGAGATGGGCGGCGGCGGTCAGAGCGCCGAGGCCGCGGTCACCGGCCTCAAGCCGTACCTCCTCGGCCACGACCCGGCCCGCACCGAGGCGCTGCGCTGGATGCTGGCCAACCCGACCGCGAGTCTGTACAACAACCGCACTCAGTTGCTCGCGGCCATCGAGTTCGCCTGCCTCGATCTGCAGGGGCGCGAGCTCGGCGTACCCGTGCACGAGCTGCTCGGCGGCAAGGTGCGGGACCGGGTGCCGTTCGCGAGCTACCTGTTCTTCCGGCACCCGGCCGAGGACGGAACCGGCGAGATCCGGACCGCGGAGCAGCTGGTGGCGCATGCCCGCGAGCTGGTCGACAAGCACGGGTTCAGCGTGCACAAGCTCAAGGGCGGTGTGTTCCCGCCGGACTACGAGCGCGAGTGTTTCCGTGCGTTGGCCGAGGCGTTCCCGGAGCACCGCGTCCGGTTCGACCCGAACGGCGCGTTCAGTGTCGAGGAGGCGATCCGGTTCGCGCGCGGTATCGAGGACCTCGACAACGACTACCTCGAAGACCCCACCTGGGGTCTGAACGGGATGCGCCGGGTCCGCGAGAACACCCCGATCCCGCTCGCCACCAACACGGTGGTGGTGAACTTCGAGCAGCTGGCCGCCAACGTGCGTGATCCAGCGGTCGACGTGATCCTGCTCGACACCACGTTCTGGGGCGGGATCCGGCCGTGTATCAAGGCGGCCGGCGTCTGCGAGACGTTCCAGCTCGGCGTCGCCGTGCACTCCTCCGGCGAGCTGGGCATCCAGCTGGCGACGATGCTCCACCTCGGCGCCGTCGTACCGAACCTGTCGTTCGCCGCGGACGCGCACTACCACCATCTGCGCGACGACATCATTGCCGGCGGCAAGCTTCCGTACGTCGACGGCGCGATCGCCGTACCGGACGCGCCCGGTCTCGGCGTCGAGCTGGACCGCGACAAGCTGGCCGAGTACGCCGAGCTGTTCCGTGAACTCGGCTCCTATCCGTACGACCGCGATCCGGCACGCCCGGACTGGTACCCCCTGCTCCCGAACACCGATTGGGCCGACCCGTCATGACGATCCCGCGTTCCGCCGACCTGGCGAGCGACGTTCTCACGCACACGTACGACGACATGTTCAACCCGCCCGGACTGACGAACTTCCTGGGTACGGCGCAGGTCGACCACGACGTCGTCGCGATCCGCAGCGTGAACTTCCCGCCGTACTCGCACGGTGACACCATCACCGCCCAGCTGTACGTCGACGGCCGGCTGGCGCGCTCGTACGGCGGGACGGTGGAGGTGGTGTGGCGCCCGGACTGCGTCGTACGGTCCACCACCGTTGACGGTCTGGAGCTGCGGACGACTACTGCCTGCGCACCGGGTCGCCCGGCGGTCGTCGTACAGCTGGAGGTGTCTGGTACGCCGGGGCGCTCGGTGCAACTGGGGTTCGCGCTGGAAAGCACGGCGACCCAGTCAGGGAGCGGATGGCTGCGGCCGGAGCCGCCGTCAGAGCCGAACACGCTGACCGCGGTCGGTGACCGCGTTGTCGGCACTGGGGAGTCCGGCTCCGCGGTGAGTGTCCAAGGCCTCGACATCGCCGCCGTGGTGGACAGGTCGATGCTCGAGGCAACCGTCGAGCTGGACGCGTCGGGTCGGGTGACATTCAGCTACGTCCATGTGCTCTCCGGTTCGCTGGAGGAGGCGACGGAGCACTTCGACGTGTGCGTGGCCGACGTACCTGCGGTTCTTGCGGTGGCGGAGAGCATGTGGGACGTAGCGCTGGCTGACGCGTTCGACCCTGACAGCGACGGCTTCAGTGGGTCGCTGCCTGTGTTGGAGACGTCGAACGAGGCGCTGCAGAAGCTGTACTGGTGGGGTGTGCTCGGAGTCATCTGGTTCCGGCGGGACAACCCGGCGAGCGTGCTCGGGCGGACGTACGACACGTTGATGCCGCGCTACTGGCAGACGACGACGTTCATCTGGGACTACAGCCTGTCGTCGCTGACGCATGCGCTGCTGGACCCGGAGCCGATGCGGAAGCACATCGAGCACTGGATCGACCTGGACATCCACGAGCACTTCGGCACCGAGTGGCTGACCGGTGGACCGGTCGGGCAGTGGTACTCGGTGAACGACTTCGCGATGACCCGGCTGGTGCGCGACTACGTCCGCTTCACCGGCGACGAGAAGTTCCTGGACGCTCCCGTCGGTCCGAAGGCAGTCGGTGACCACGTGCACGACTGGGCGACCGCTTGGCGCGGTCTGCGTGGTGAGCACGCGCTGGCCGACTACGGCGGCATCGACAACCTGTTGGAGTGCGTGAGCAGCTACGTGCACGAGGTCGCCAGCTTCAACGCCGCGAACGTGTGGTGCATGCGGGTCGCCGCCGAGATCGCGGACCGCTCCGGTGACTCCGACCGGGCCGCGTTGCTGCGCAAGGAGGCGTCGGCGCAGGCCGGTCACGTCAACGAGCTGTATGTCGAGGGCAAGGGCTTCTGGCACGCACGGCAACCGGACGGATCACTAGTACCGGTCCGGCACTGCTACGACTTCAACATCATCGGTACGACGATGCCGGACGACCTGTCGGAGTCGCAGTGCGCGGAGATGGTGTCGTTCTTCCAGCATGAGCTGCAGACGCCGACGTGGATGCGCGCGCTGTCGCCGTACGACGCGGATGCGGCTTTCAGCGTCCGCCCGGACCACCAGTGGAACGGTGCGTACCCGGCGTGGCCGGCCGATGCAGGTCGTGCGCTCTTCGCACTCGGACGGGGCGATGTGCTGCTCGACTGGCTGCCCGGTCTCGCAAAGACGGCCAACCAGGGCCCGTGCGGTCAGGCGCACTTCGTCGAGGAGGCGCAGCCGGCGATGGCCGGTGGGGCGCGCAAGTCCCCGCCGCAGTTCCCGTACCTGATCGACTGGTCCTGCTCGTCGTCCGGCTCTTGGGTCAGCTTGGTCCTGGAGGGCATCTTCGGCATCGAGGTAGCCCTCGATGGCACCGTCACCGCGAGCCCCCAAGTAGCCGCCCTCGACCCCGACGCCCGTCTGACCGGTCTCCGAGTAGGCACCACGACGTACGACGTCACCGCCGACGGACTGGTCTGAGTCAGCTGGGCGGCATCGCGATGGCTTCGAGGAGGGACTCCTCGGCGCCGGCGAGGTGGCGGCGGAGCTCGTCGACGCACTCGTCGAGCTCGCCTCGCTCCAGCAGCCGGATGAGCTTGCGGTGGGACGCGACCTGTTGGCGCGCGTCCTGCCGCAGCGCGTCCACCCGGGCCAGCGCGAGCCGCGCCTCGCCGGTGATCGAGTCGGCGGTGGCGGTCAGCCGCTCGCTGCCGGTCAGCGCGACCAGGCTGCGGTGGATGGCGAGGTGAGTCTCGGTCAGGGCCTCCGGGTCGGCGCCGTCCTTGGCGGTCGCGGCGAACACCCGCATCGCCTCGCGGACCCGCTCCCGGGCCGCCTCGTCGGCGTCGAACCAGGACCGGATCCCGGCTGATTCCAGCACGAACCGGGCCCGGCAGATGTCCGCCACCGCGTCCGGGTGCAGGATCGCGACGCTGACACCCTTGTTCGGCTCGCGGACCGCGAGGCCTTCGGTGACCAGCATCGTCATCGCCTCGCGGATCGTGCTCCGGGCGACGCCCAGCGCCTCGGCGAGCGGCTGCTCGCGCAGCGGCGTACCGGGCTCGAGGTCGCCTGCGAACAGAGCGGCGCGCAGCGCGTCGACCACCCGGTCCACCGTGGTCGAGCGGTCCACCCGCAGCCGTTCGTACATGGTGTGATTCTCGTCCAGACCCGGTCCGTTGTCGCGCGCGACCCGGCTCCGGGGCCACCCCGGCACCCAGCCTGTGGATAACTTCCGACATGATGACCCGGTTTTCGGGCAGCATTTCCCTCAGTGGGCCGCCCCTCTTCGCGGACCGGCGCGGGAGTCCACTCGAGCGAGCGAGGAGTGATCGTGGGAGGCAAGACGCTGCAGGCCGCCGCTGCGTTCGTGGGTCTGGTTCTGATTCTCCCGCTCCTGATCGTCGTGGTCATGCTGATCGCCGTCTTCGGCAGCCTGGACACGGCTGAGGCGGCGTGCGCGTCAGCCGCCCAGGACCAGAGCATGTTCGGCTACCCGACCGACTCGCACAAGATCGACACGGAGTGGACCGCTCCGGCGCCGAACTTCCCAGGTCACATGGGCTACGACTTCAAGGTCGACGAGGGCAGCAGGGTCTACGCGTCCCTGGACGGCAAGGTCGTCCAGGCGCCGGGCGGCGAGGTCCGGATCCGGAGCGAGAACGTCGAGATCCGGTACCAGTTCATGCAGACCGTCAGTGTCATGGTCGGCGCCGACGTCAAGCGCGGCGACCCGATCGGCACCTCCGGCACCGGCAACGAGGGCGCGTACGGTCTCAACGGTCCGCATCTGCACTGGGAGATGTGGGTCGACAAGGACAGCAACAACAAGTGGTCCCAGCAGAAACCGGACAGCAACCCGTTCGAGGTCGATACCTCCGACTCCGGCGGCGGCTGCACCTGCCAGACCGGCGATCTCAGCGGCGCGAACGCCCAGCAGCAGGCCTTCAACTTCCTGGTCACCAGCGGATGGTCCAAGGAACAGGCCGCCGGCATGGTCGGCAACATGATCACCGAGTCACAGGTCGAGCCGCTGCTGCTGAACGACGGCACACCCACCGGCACCAAGACCCAACCCGCCGATGCCGTCGGCACCGGTAGAGCCTGGGGCATCGTGCAGTGGTACCCGGCCAGCAAGATCATCCAGAAGTCCCGCGACGCGGGCGTCGACGACAAGACGATCGGCACTCTGGCCTACCAGCTCGACTTCCTCAACAAGCAGCTCCACGGCGATGGCCCGGTGCCGCTGCCGGACGTCGGCGCCAAGATGAAGGCGGCGACGTCGGTCGACGACGCGGCCTACGCGTTCGGCCGGTACTTCGAGGTCTTCAGCACCGACCCCAACGACCCTGGATACACCGGGCGCAAGGCGAACGCGCACCACGTCTACGACACGTTCGCCGGTTCGGCTCCGGCGGCCGGCTCCGGTGACTCGGGCGGCGGCTGTGGCGCCGGCAGCGGCAACATCGCCCAGGTCGCGAAGAACCTCGCCTGGCCGCAGGGACCGCATGAGCACTGGAGTGTCGAGGCGAGCGCGGCCAAACCGGAGTACGTGGCGGCGATGGAGAAGTACAACGACGGCCCCAACGGTGAGACTCCGTACAGTGACTGTGGGCGGTTCGTCGCGACCGTGCTGCACATGAGCGGCGCCGACCCGAAGTTCCCGAACGTGTACACCCCGACCCAGCGGCAGTACATGCTGGATCACCCGGAGATCTACGACCACTGGGAGTCGACGCCACCGGGTGGGATGAAACCGGGCGACATCCTGAACGGGCCGGGTCACACGTACCTGTACGTCGGTCCCTGGGGCGACGGCAACGGGTGGAACTCGGCGGCCGGGTCACTCGGTCAGCACGTCCCGACCGCGGACAATCTGTACGACGTGGGACCCAGCGGGTTCTGGGTGTTCCGGGTCAAGGGCGGGACCACACCGACGACGACGGCGAACTGAGTAAGGACGGGAGCAGGCATGCTCGAGGAGAACCGACGGCCGTTGCTGATCGGCGTCGCCGCGCTGGCAGTGGTCGTCGTACTGATCGGCAGCATCCTGCTGCTCCGCGGCGGCAAGGAGACCAAGCTCGTCGTGCAGTCGATCCCGGGCGACCTCACGCTGACCCTCGACGGACACGAGATCCCGGCGAACGGCGAGGTCAAGATCAAGGAGGGCCAGCACACTCTGGCGGGCTCGCGCCGGGGTTTCGAGAGCTACTCCACGACGATCACTGCGACCGGCGAGACGGCGAGCTACAAGATGTACCTCTACGCCAACAGCGCGGAGGGCCGGCAGTGGGCCAAGACGAACCCCGAGCAGGAGATGGAGCTCGAGCGCGAGGCCGGTAAGCGCTACGACGAGATGAACGACCGGCTGCGCGCGAAGTACCCGATCATGGCCTTTCTCCCGTACATCGGCGACGGCTTCGAAGCTACCCAGACCGCGTCCAAGACCGACCCGACGAACCCTCAGGCCATCTCGATCGCCATCGAGGTCTACGGGCCGCAAGGAAAGACCAAAGCCCTCCAATGGATCACCAGCTCCGGCTGGGACCCGAACACCCTCGACATCATCTGGACGACAGGCAAGTAGCTCGTGGGCCAGACCGACCACCGCGACGCAGAACAGGAGCTTCTCGCAGCGGGGTGGACCCACTGCGGTGTCGGTGACTGGGCGATAGCGCTCCAGTCCCCGGACGGTACGACGGTCGCGCGCATCAGCCCGTTCGACCCAGCCGGCCCGTACGTCGCTGCCGTGTACCGCGAGGCGTCCCAGACCCGCCAGGTCCCGGAACTGTTGGCCCACCGTCGCCTCACCGGCGGCGGCGACCTGCAACTGATGGAACGTCTCCACCCGGTCCCGGAGGCCGAGGCAGTTGCGTTCCACCACGCCATCGCTGAGCGGGCGCCGGAAGTCGCCGAGCTCGTCGACGTGGTGCGTCGTGTCCACGAGCGGGCCCGGAGCGAGCTGCCCTGGTGCGGGCCGCTGGATCACAACCCGGACAACGTCATGCGGGCCGCCGACGGGAGGCTGGTTGTTGCCGACCTGTTCTCCGCCGACGGTCCGAATCTGTACGCGACTGTGACCGCCGACCCGGATCTCGTCGTCGCCCGGATCCCGGAGGCCGAGCGGCGGTTCATGACCGAGATCCCGCTGGCGAACACCGGACCGTGGGCAGCCGCGGTGCGGGAGACGATGCGTGCCGCGCTCGCAGCTGCCGACGCGCGCCGCTCCCGCCCGTAGCGCCGCCCGAGCGGTCAGGCGGGGAGGATGAGTTCGCCGGCTGGGGCGGTGATGGTGGTCAGGGGGAAGTCCAGCGGGTTCGTGAGGCAGCGGGCCGAGCCGCCGCCCTTGTGGAACTCCGACAGGTCCAGGACGACGACCCGCAGGCCGAGGCCGGTGAAGATCGCGTGCAGGCGTGGGGAACAGGCCGGCATGATGATCGTTGCGTTGACGACGACGGAGTTCGCGCTGAACGCGAAGGCCTCCTCGTCGGTGAGGACGATCGGGTCGGGGACGATGCCGGCCAGCTCGGCCTGGCTCGCCGCGTCGAACGCCGGCGGGTAGACCATCGCGTGCGTGCTGTCCACCGGGCAGAACGGCAGGTCGAGGTGGTACATCCCCTCGTGCGCGATCCGCAGCCCGCGGACCCGGATGTTCCACCCGGTCGCCAGGTGCTTGAGCGCCTCCGCCTCCGTCCGCGGCCCGTACCCGACGACCAGGCTGTCGCCGAACACGAACGCGTCCCCGGACTCGAAGTGCGGCCCGACCCCCTCGCCGCCGGTCCGCTCGAGCTGGAACCCGTGCCCGGTGAACCAGTCCGCCGCGCTCAGCGACTCCTTGCGACGCGGCGCGAACCGCATGTGCGAGAGCATCGCGCGACCGTCCACGGCCGCCAGCCCGAGGTTCATCGCGTACACCATGTCGGGGGAGTCCGGGCGCTGCGCCAGTACCTCGACCTCGCCGCCGGCGTCCACGATCGCCTGCTGCAGCGAGTCCCACTGCTTCAGCGCCAGCGCCGGGTCCGGCTGGTCCTGCGTCGACATGTACGGGTTGATCACGTAGTCGATCCGGAAGTGGTCCGGCCGGACCATCAGATAGCGACGACCCCACTCCAGCGGCTGCCCCATGAACACCCTCCCTGACCGATGAGATCCAGTGTCAGATCTCCTGATTGTCCGACAATCAGTCAGTTTGAGGCTCCAGGTTCGCCGAGTCAAACGATCCGCGAAAGCTGCCCCGGCGACGGCCCGGGAGGTGTGGCGGAGGACGCCTCGGGGAGGGTGGTTCTGGGGTTGGGGTAAGGACTAACCTGCGGGCATGACCCCTGACAACGAGGTTCGCTTTCGCGCCTGCCTGGACGAGGTCGCGGCTTACAAGCCGGGCCGTCCGCCGGCGCGTACCGACGGCCGGCCGACGTACAAGTTGTCCAGCAACGAGAACCCGTACCCGCCGCTCCCGGGTGTGCTCGCCGCCGCGACCGAGGCCGCGGCCCAGATGAACCGGTACCCCGACATGGGCGCCGTCGAGCTGCTCGAGGCGCTGTCGGCACGGTTCGGCGTACCGGTGAGCGACCTCGCGGTCGGGACCGGATCGGTCGCGCTGCTCTACCACCTGCTGCAGGCGACGGTCCACGACGGCGACGAGGTGGTGTACGCCTGGCGCTCGTTCGAGGCGTACCCGATCGCGGTCCAGCTGACCGGCGCCACGTCGGTCCAGGTTCCGCTGACCGCCGAGGCCCGCCACGACTTCAAGGCGATGGAGGCCGCGATCACCGACCGCACCAAGGTCGTGCTGGTCTGTACGCCGAACAACCCGACCGGACCGGTCGTACGCCGCGACGAGCTGCTCGCGTTCCTGGACGCCGTACCGTCGAATGTACTCGTCGTGGTGGACGAGGCGTACCGCGAGTTCGTCCGGGAGACGGACGTCGTGGACGGCGTCGACCTGTACCGCGAGCGACCGAACGTGCTGGTACTGCGGACGTTCTCGAAGGCGTACGGGCTGGCCGGATTCCGGGTCGGGTACGCCGTCGGGCACCCGGAGGTCGTCGCCGCGATCCGGAAATGCGCGCTGCCGTTCGGCGTCAGCTATGTCGCGCAGGCGGCCGCGATCGCCTCCCTCGCCGTTGAGGACGAGCTCCTCGAGCGGGTCGACGCGTTGGTTGCCGAGCGGACCCGGGTCGTCGACGAACTGCGGGCGGCCGGCTGGGACGTGCCCGAGTCGGAGACGAACTTCGTCTGGCTCGAGCTCGGCGAGGACACCGTGAAGTTCGCCGAAGCGGTGCAGGCCGAGGGCGTCTCGGTGCGTCCGTTCCCCGGCGACGGGGTCCGCGTCACCGTCGGCGAACGCGAAGCCAACGACCTCTTCCTCGGCGTCGCCCGCGCTTGGCGCCAGTGAGCGCGCTCGTCTGGATCTCCGGCGCATCGGCCGGGATCGGCGCCGCCCTCGCCGCGGCGGTGCCGTTCCCGGACGCGCGGGTCGTTGACATCTCCCGCCGGGGCGGTACGCCGAACCACCTCAGGGCCGACCTCTCGGACCCCGCCGACTGGACCGTCGTCGAAGAGCACTTCACAAAGGAACTAGCGGAGTACGACGGCGACCGGGTCATCTTCATCCACAACGCCGGCACGATCACCCCGATCGGCCCCGCAGCCGGCGCCGACCCGGACGCCTACACCCGGGCCGTCCTGCTCAACTCGGCCGCCCCGCAGGTCCTCGGCGCCGCGTTCCTGCGCTCCTCCGCCCACCTCAGCTGCGAACGCCACCTGATCATGCTCTCCTCAGGAGCAGCCAAGACCGCGTACGCCGGCTGGTCGTCGTACAACGCCGGCAAAGCAGCCGTAGAACACTGGGTCCGCACCGTCGGCCAGGAACAACCCGCGAACTGCCACGTCATCGCCGTAGCCCCCGGTGTCGTCGACACCGCCATGCAGACCGAAATCCGCGCCACAGACGAGGCCGACTTCCCCTCGGTGGCCCGCTTCCACGACCTGAAGCGCTCCGGCTCCCTAACCACCCCCGAAACCGCCGCCACCGGCATCTGGTCCCTCCTCACCCGCTCCCTCCCCAACGGCTCCTGCGTAGACCTCCGCCACCTCTAACCACCCGGTGCGGAGCCGCCCGTCGCGGGCACCACCGCTCCACCACCCGACCCGCGCCTGCTCGACGCCCGGCCACGGGAGGGGTCAACCCCTCCCGTGGCCGGTTAGCGGCTCGTATGAACGGGGGAGAACCGGCAAGGCCGGGGGTTAACCCCTGAGACGTTCGCAACCGGGGTCGCGCGGGGAGCTGACGATTCGCCGGGCGAAGCCGGCCGCCCAGCCCGGTCCGGTACCGATGGAGCGCTCGTGCGGCTGCCCGTCATCCGCTCTGCCGCCGAGTCGTGGCGTTTGGCGAGCAACCCGTCCGCCGAGTCGTGGATCGGGGTCGCGTTTCGCCAACCAAATCCCGCGACTCGACGAACCAACGGCGCCGGCTCGGAGGGCGAGGAGTTCGCAGGCGGGGGCAAACCGCATCCAGACATGGAGCGGCGCCGGGAGGAGTGAGACTTGCTCCCGGCGCCGCGGTTGTTGCGTGTTGCTCCGAATCAGTCAACCCACCGAGGTGGCTGGTTCGGGTCCTGCATCATCACTGACCAGGGAGGGTCAGTTGTTCTGCTCGTTGCTCTGCTCGCAGGTCTTGAGCGAGTCGACCGAGTTGCCGTCGTTGTCCAGGCCCAGGATGCCGGTCGGGTTGGTCAGCGGCACAGTGCCGCCGATGCCCGTGGCGTCGACCTCGTTGTGGCAGACCTGCCACGGGCCGACCTTGTTGTCGCTCACCGAGACAACGCCGTTGCCGTCAGCCTTGTACCACTTGCGGTTCTGCTCGTTGCTCTGCTCGCAGGTCTTGACGGCGGTCACGCTGTTGCCGTCGTTGCCCCAGCCCACGATGCCGGTGATGTCCTCAGCCGGCACGGTGCCGCCGATGCCGGTACCGGCACCGAAGTTGTGGCAGGCCTGAACCGCACCAAGGTCGTTACGGTCGAGGGCGACCAGCGAGCCGTCCTTGTGAACGCCCCACCAGCGGGCGTGGTCCATGTCGTAGCCCTTGCTGGCCGCGGATGCCGCGTCAGCCAGGCCCGTGACCTGGGCCTTCTGCTGGGCGTCGTCCAGAACATTGGCGCTCACCATGGTGGCCAGGCCGAGGGTGGCGACGGTCGCCACTGCCGCAGCTGCGACGATCTTGCGCGTTACCTGCATTATGCCAGGTTTCCTTTCGGGTTTGACGGATTCGTCTTAGTGCTAACGACACCTGGGAGCACCGGTTACAAACTTTTTCGTCAACCTTTTTCGCCGTCGGGCGACACATAGTTGGTCGGTGATGAGTTCCCTGACGAAGCAATCAATCCCGTGCTGACCAGGCAACTTATCAGCAACGGCACGGTCGGAAGAGCGAGCGGAAGTTGAGACAGAAGTACCCGTAACCGAGGTCGGAGTACGTCGTTGAGTGAGCGCGGGTGACGGATGCCCGGTGAATCGGAAGATTGTTTCGGTGGGCTCGGTGGTCGCCGAATTGGCAATAGCACGATCCGCCGGAATATCGTTGGAACCATTGCCGGAGTTTCGCACCGTGTTTTTTCGGGGCAGGGCGCGACCGGCGTCAGACCCGCTGCCGCGCGCATCGGCAGCGGTGGGAGACCCGGGTCCCTCGTGGGCCCGGGTCTTTCCTTGTCTTCGGCGACCTCAGGGAATCAGCTGGTACGCCGGCGTTCCGACGTGACCACCAGTGCGACGCCGACGATGATCACCGCGCCGCCGAGCAGGATCTGCCAGGTCAGGCTCTCGCTCAGGATCAGCCAGCCGAGGAACACCGCCACCGCCGGGTTCACGTACGCATAGGTCCCGACCAGCGAGATCGGCGCGTTCGCGAGCAGATACGAGTACGCCGTGTACGCGAGCAGCGATCCGAACACGACCAGGTACGCCAGCGCGATCCATCCCGATCCGTCGACCCGATCGAGATGCAGCCGCCCGGGCTCGCCCCGCAGTACGCCGAGCAACACCATCGCCGTACCGCCGAAGACCATCTCGTAGAGCGCCGTCACCAGCGGGTCCCGCGGCAGGCCGAGGCGGGGAGCGAACCGCGAACCGGTCGCCCAGCAGATCGTGCCGACCACCAGGATCCCGACCGACAGCGGCTTCGCGCTCGTGTTGCCACCTGACAACGCGAGCAATGCCGCTCCGCCGAAGCCGATGAGTACGCCGACCCAGGTCATCCCGCGCGGGCGTTCACCGCCGCCGACCCGCAGCAGCATCAACCACAACGGGATCGCGGCGACGAGCAACGCCGCCAGCCCGGACGGAACCGTCTGCTCCGCGATCGCCACCGCACCGTTGCCGAAGGCAAGTAGCAGTACGCCGACCGTGGCCGCGCCGATCGCTTCTTGCCGGGTGATCCGCAGTCGTCGCCAGCCGGACTTGACGGCCAGGCCGGCGGCCATCAGGACCGCGGCGGTGAGGAAGCGGGACGCCATCCCGAGCATCGGCGGGATCTCGGCGTTCACGACGACGCGGATCGCGAGGTACGTCGAACCCCAGACGACGTAGACGACCGCCAGCGCGGTCCAGATCATCGCGCCGGAGGCCGTCCGGGAACCGGTCTCGGCCACTGGGGCCGGGGCGGAGGCAACCATCCGGCCCTCCTCGTTGTGTCAGGGGTGTCACGCAAGAACGATGCTTACGCTACGGTTCGCGCGCTACCCGCGCAAGGCGGTTTCCGGCCAGCAATCCGCTGTTTCCCGCCAGGCCATCGGCGCCGGGCAGGGTGCCGCTACTGCCGTCGTCGTGAGGAGAACGAAGATGCGGATCGCCGGTGACCGCATCACCAACGATCTGTACGCCGCCCAGGAGGACGTCGGCGTCTGGCGTATCCCGCAGCACGGCAAGCCGGGGAGCTGCTGGAGAAGGTTCGCGAGTTCGGCCAGCAGGCTGTTTACAACGAGCAGACCGAGGAGTGCGAGCCGGCCGGACCCGTCAGCCCGGACGCGGGGAAGCACCTCAGTGCGGACGCCGAAGGGCTGACGATCGCCTACGAGCACGGTCGGCGCACGCTGTACGCGTCCAGCACGGATTGTTCGCCGTACATGACGGAGATAACACTCCGGGTGACGGCGACCGTGAGGGCACCAACTTCAAGCTGGTCCGGCTGGAGAAACTGCCCTGATCGAGACAAAGTTGTGACACATGTCGTCGATGTGCCGGACATCTGTAATATGAGCGCGGAGATGGGACCAGTGGATGGACTGGTGTCTCACCTCAGGACCCATTTCGGTACCGCCGTACCCGCCAGCGTCCAGACAGTTAGCGGATCAGGCACCTGCTGGGTACGGTGTCCGGCAAGATGGGAGTGAGACCAATGAGGTGGTCCACTGCCAGCAGTGCATCAACCCCTGGAATCACGCGGACCAGCCTGCGAATGCCTCATCCGGCGCAACGGGCCGGCCCCGTGCAACGTTGCGGTCGCGGCGATCCCGCGCTCGAACCCGAGGAGTGCATGTGAGTGAGTCGGTGCCGGGGACTCCCCCGGAAGTGTTCGCGCCCGTGGAGGCGCCGGTCAGTCCGCCCCAGGCCTTGGAAGAGGTCGAGTTCGTCCAGCTGCTGACGCCCGAAGGTGAGCGCGTCGAGCACCCGGACTACTCGTTCGACCTCGACGACGAGGCGATCAAGGGCTTCTACCGGGACATGGTCCTGGTCCGCCGGATCGACTCCGAGGCGACCGCCCTGCAGCGCCAGGGTGAGCTCGGGTTGTGGGCGTCCCTGCTCGGTCAGGAGGCCGCGCAGATCGGCTCCGGCCGGGCGTTGAACGACAAGGACATGGTCTTCCCGACGTACCGCGAGCACGGCGTCGCCTGGTGCCAGGGCGTCGACCCGCTGCGGCTGCTCGGCCTGTTCCGCGGCGTCGACCAGGGCGGCTGGGACCCCAAGGACAACAACTTCCACCTGTACACGATCGTGATCGGCGCCCAGACGCTGCACGCGACCGGGTACGCGATGGGCCAGCAGCGCGACCACGCGATCGGCGACGCCGAGAACGGCGAGGCGACGATCGCGTACTTCGGCGACGGCGCCAGCAGCCAGGGCGACGTGAACGAGGCGTTCATCTGGTCCTCGGTGTTCAACGCCCCGGTGGTGTTCTTCTGCCAGAACAACCAGTGGGCGATCTCGGAGCCGATCGATCGGCAGACCCGGATCCCGCTGTACCAGCGCGCGGCCGGCTTCGGCTTCCCCGGCGTCCGCGTCGACGGCAACGACGTGCTCGCGACGTACGCCGTCACGCAGCAGGCGATGAAGCGCGCCCGCGAGGGCAGCGGGCCGACGCTGATCGAGGCGTACACGTACCGGATGGGCGCCCACACCACGTCCGACGACCCGACGAAGTACCGGCTCAACGAGGACCTCGAGCACTGGAAGCTCAAGGACCCGATCGAGCGCGTGCACGCGTACCTGACCCGGCATGCCGCGGTCGACCACGAGTTCTTCGACCAGATCGAGGCCGAGGCGGACAAGATCGCCGCCGAGCTGCGGGCCGGCTGCCTCGCGCTGCCGGACCCGGTGCTCACCGACTTCTTCCAGAACGTGTACGTCGAGGAGACACCGCAGCTCGCCGAGCAGCGCGACCAGTACGCCGCGTACGCCGCGTCGTTCGAAGGCGAGGGCTGAGCGATGACCAAGATCACTCTCGGCAAGGCCATCAACGCCGGCCTGCGGGCCGCGATGGAGAAGGACCCGAAGGTCGTCGTCATGGGCGAGGACATCGGCAAGCTCGGCGGGGTCTTCCGCGTCACCGAGGGCCTGCAGAAGGACTTCGGCGAGGACCGGGTGATCGACACCCCGCTGGCCGAGTCCGGCATCATCGGGACCGCGGTGGGCCTGGCCCTGCGCGGGTACCGGCCGGTCTGCGAGATCCAGTTCGACGGGTTCGTGTTCCCGGCGTACGACCAGATCATCAGCCAGGTCGCGAAGATGCACTACCGCTCCGCGGGCCGGATCAAGATGCCGGTCGTCATCCGGATCCCGTACGGCGGCGGCATCGGCGCGGTCGAGCACCACTCGGAGTCGCCGGAGACGCTGTTCGCGCACGTGCCCGGCCTCAAGGTGGTCTCGTGCGGCGATCCGGTGGACGCGTACTGGATGATCCAGCAGGCGATCCTGTCGGACGACCCGGTGGTGTTCTTCGAGCCGAAGCGGCGGTACCACGAGAAGGCGGAGCTGGACGAGTCCGTGCCGCCCGTGCAGCCGCTGCACCAGGCGAAGGTGGTCCGCGAGGGCACCGACGCGACGCTGTTCTGTTACGGCCCGATGGTGAAGACCTGCCTGCAGGCGGCCGAGGCCGCGGCCGAGGACGGGCGGAACCTGGAGGTCGTGGACCTGCGGACGATCGCGCCGCTGGACCTCGCGACGATCTTCGCGTCGGTGAAGAAGACCCGGCGGGCGCTGGTGGTGCACGAGGCGCCGCTGTCGCTCGGGACGGGAGCTGAGATCGCGGCGCGGGTGACCGAGGAGTGCTTCTACCACCTCGAGGCGCCGGTACTGCGCGTGACCGGGTACGACACGCCCTACCCGCCGTCGCGGATGGAGGACGACTACCTTCCGGACCTCGACCGGGTGCTGGACGGCGTCGACCGCGTGATGGAGTACTGATGGGCATCCAGCAGTTCCGCCTCCCCGACGTCGGTGAGGGGCTCGTCGAGGCCGAGATCGTCAGCTGGAAGGTCAAGCCGGGCGACACGGTCAAACTGAACGACACCGTCGTCGAGATCGAGACCGCGAAGTCGCTGGTCGAGTTGCCGGTCCCGTTCGCCGGCGTCATCACCGAACTGTTGGTTCCCGAGGGCGAGACGGTTCCGGTCGGTACGCCGATCATCTCGGTGCAGACCGAGTCCGCCGGTGAGGAACCGCTCGCCGACGACATGGTGCCGACGATCCCGGAGCCGGCAGAAACCGGCGGCCGCACCGCGGTCCTCGTCGGCTACGGCCCCAAAACCACCGAAGCCAAACGCCGCGCGCGCAAGCCAAGTGGTCCTGCTCCGGTGGCTGTTGTCGCAGCTCCCGTCGCCGCTCCCGCACCCGAGCCTGTTGTTGCTAAGAGCAATGACTCGGTCGGCTCCGTGCACGTGCTGGCCAAGCCGCCGGTGCGGAAGTTGGCGAAGGACCTGGGGATCGACCTGGGCGCCGTGACTGCATCCGGGCCGGGTGGTGTGATCACCCGGGCTGATGTCGAAGGCCACGTGGCAGCTCCGGCCGCAGTCGAATATGAGCCTGCTCCCGTCGTGAGTGCGCAGGGTGATACCCGCGTGCCGGTGAAGGGTGTGCAGAAGGTGATGGCGCAGGCGATGGTGGCCAGTGCGTTCACTGCGCCGCATGTGACCGAGTGGATCACCGTCGACGTCAGCGCCACGATGGAGCTGGTCGAGCGGCTGAAGGGCGACAAGGCGTTCCGGGACCTCCGGGTCTCGCCGCTGCTGATCGTCGCGAAGGCAGTGACGCTGGCTGCCCGTCGTACGCCGATCATCAACGCGGCGTGGGACGAGCGAGCGCAGGAGATCGTGTACAAGGGCGCGGTCAACCTCGGCATCGCCGCGGCCACCCCGCGCGGGCTGATCGTCCCGAACATCAAGGGTGCCGAGTCGCTCACCCTGCCGGACCTGTGCAAGGCGCTGAACGACCTGGTCGCCGTCGCCCGCGAGGGCAAGACCCAGCCGGCGGACCAGGCCGGCGGTTCGTTCACGATCACGAACGTCGGCGTGTTCGGCGTCGACGCCGGTACGCCGATCATCAACCCGGGCGAGGCCGCGATCCTCGCGTTCGGCGCGGTCCGCAAGCAGCCGTGGGTGGTGGACGACGACATCGTCCCGCGCTGGATCACCACGCTCGCGCTGTCCTTCGACCACCGCTTGATCGACGGCGAGAAGGGCTCGATCTTCCTCTCCGACGTCGCAAGCATCCTCGAGGATCCGGCCCGCGCACTGATGTTCTGACCGCAGCAGGCCCGGGTGGATCCACCCGGGCCTGCTGGCAGGTACCGGCCACGCGTCGTCCACGCCGGTCGGGCGCCCGTACCGTCAAGGCGGTGCCGAGCTCGAAGATCGCCCCCGTGCAGACGGTCCGGGCTGCCGGACAGCCGGGACCTCAGGCCGCATGACTGAGGTTTGACCTCAAGCGCTTGAGGTGTGTGACCGTGGGTCATATGACGAGCTTCACCATTCAGGAGGTCGCGCGGCGGAGCGGGCTGAGCGAGCCGACGCTGCGTTACTACGAGGACGTCGGCCTGGTCGGCCCGATCGCCCGCGACACGAGCAGCGGCCACCGCCGGTACCGCAGTACGGATCTCGACACCCTCGAGGCGCTCGCGTGTCTGCGCGCCGCCGGCGTCGGCATCGGCGATATGCGCGCGTACCTGGCCAACCGCATCCGCGGCCGGGAGGCGGCGGCCGAGCAGCGTGACCTGCTGCTGCGGCACGCGGAGCGGATCGAGGCCGAGATCGCCGCGCAACGCATCCGGCTCGAGTACCTCCGGGAGAAGGCCGCGCTCTGGGACGCCCGCGACCGCGGCGACGACACCGCCGAGGCGAAGGCCATCGAGCGTCTCATCGGCGTGGTGGAGGTACTGCGATGATCCTGGTCACCGGCGGCTCGGGATACCTGGCCACTCACCTGATCGCTTTGCTCCTGCGCGACGGGCACGAGGTCCGTACGACGGTGCGCGCGACAACCCGCAACGCCGAGCTGCGCGCCGCCGTACGCCGAGGTGGTGCGGACGATGCGGGACTGGAGATCGTCACCGCGGACCTCCTATCCGACGACGGCTGGCCTGCTGCGGTGGCGGGCTGTTCGGAAGTCCATCACGTCGCGTCGCCGATCCCGATCACGCAGCCCGACGATCCCGACGAGCTGATCGTCCCGGCCCGCGAGGGCACGTTGCGAGTACTGCGAGCGGCGCGTGCTGCCGGCGCGCGGCGCGTCGTACTGACGTCGTCGTTCGCGGCCGTCGGGTACACGCCGAAGCCGGGCGCCGAGTTCACCGAGGACGACTGGACCGATCCCGATACGCCGGGCCTCGCGCCGTACCCACGCTCGAAGGCGATCGCCGAGCGGGCCGCGTGGGACCTGATGGACGGCGCCGACACCGAACTCGTGGTCGTGAACCCGACCGGCATCTTCGGCCCGACGCTCACCACCGACCTGCGTTCGTCGACCCAGCTGATCAAGATGATGCTCGACGGGACGATGACCGTGGCGCCACGCGCGCGCTTCGGTGTGGTCGACGTACGCGACGTGGCCGACCTGCACCAGCGGGCGATGGCCGCACCCGATGCCGCAGGCAAGCGTTTCCTTGCCGTAGCCAACGGCCCGACCGTGAGCTTCCTCGAGATCGCGAAGCTCCTCGGCCCACCCGCCCCGGCCGAGGAGGCGCCAGGCCCGGACCTACCCCGCCCGATCATCCACAACGACCGCGCCCGAACCGAACTCGGCTGGAGTCCGCGCGAGGTCGAAACGACCATCCTCGAGACCGCCGAAAGCCTCCGCGACCTCGGCCTGCTGCCGTCGGTCAGCGAACTGTGAGGACAAGCTTTCCGGTGACCCGGCCGGTCTCGCCCAGTCGGTGGGCGTCGGGTGCGTGCTCCAGCGGGAACGTCTGCTGGACATGCACCCGCAGCTTGCCGGCCTCGACCAGTTCGGTCAGCCCGAGCAGGCCGATCCGGTCCGGCTCCACGAGCAAACGCCCGGGTCGCACCCCGCGAGCCTTCGCCGTACCCTCCAACTCGCCGGACACGCCACCCAGCACCCCGACCAGGATCCCGCCGGGACTGATGAACTCCAGCCAGCGCCGGTGACTTTCCTCACCTGCCAGTCCGATCACCACGTCGAGGTCGCCGGGGTCGGCGTTCGGATCGCGATAGTCGAGCGGCTCGTCGACACCGAGTGACCTCAAGAACTCGTGTTTGCCGGCGCTCGACGTGCCAATGACGTACGCACCACGCGCCTTCGCGATCTGGACCGCGAGGTGACCGACCCCGCCGGCGGCCGCGTCCACCAGCACTCGCTGTCCAGACTGCACGTCGGCGACGTCGACGAGCGCCTGCCACGCCGTCAGCCCGGCCAAGGGCAGCCCGGCCGCTTCGGCGTACGACATGGTCGCCGGTTTCCGCACGAACTGCCGCGACGGCGCGGCCACATACTCGGCGTACGCCGCGGCCTCCCGTGGAAACCACGGCATCCCCAGCACCTCGTCGCCGACCGCCACGCCGCTCGCCCCGAGTCCGGCCTCGAGCACGACGCCCGCCACGTCCCAACCAACCGTGTACGGCGGTGCGCCGAGGTACGCCTCCTCCGCCCGGCTGTACCAGTCGACCGGATTGACGCCCGCAGCGTGCACCTCGACGAGCACCTCCGTCGGTCCGGGCACTGGCCGTTCCACCTCGACTACCCGCAGTACCTCAGGGCCGCCGAACTCCTTCTGCAGCACAAGTCGCATGCCACGAACCTACTCAGTCACCGGTCTGCGGCTGGCGTAATCCAGCTGCCATCTCGAGTTTGTGGTGAGAGGGTATTGCGGTGGTAGTGATCCTGGTGGTGCTGGGGGCCGCGGTACTGCATGCGACGTGGAACGCGATGGCGCATGGGGCACCGGATCGGGTTGCTGGGCTGGCGTTGTTCGAGCTCGCGGCCGGGGTGATCGGCCTCGTCGCGGTGCTGGTGATGGGGTTGCCGCCGGCCGGTACGTGGGGATACATCGTCGCGTCGGCGCTGCTGCATCTCGCCTATCTGGGTGGGCTGCTGGCGTCGTACCAGCTGGGGCAGTTCAGCCAGATGTATCCGCTGGCCCGCGGTACGTCGCCGTGGGTGGTGGCTGTGGTGTCGATCGTCGTCCTGAACCAGCACCTCGCCGTCATCGAGCTGGCCGGCGTACTGCTGATCTCGGCCGGTCTGATCGGTCTCGTCTTCATCGGGCGGCCCGGGCGGCGTCAGTTGCCGGCGCTGCTGGCTGCGTTTGGCACCGGCTTGATGATCGCGTCGTACACGGTTGTCGACGGGGTCGCGGTCCACAAGATGCCGGTCGCCACCTACATGGGGTGGGTGTTCATGCTCCAAGGTTTCGCGGTGCCGTTGGCCGTCGTGTTCTGGCGCGGACCGCAGGCGTTCAACCTGCCCCGCCCCGCGATCCTGTCCGGCTTGTTCGGGGGAGTCGTCTCGATGGCCGCGTACGGCCTCGTCCTGTGGGCCCAGACCCGAGGCACCCTCGCCGCCATCGCCGCCCTCCGCGAAACCAGCATCATCTTCGGAGCCCTCATCGGCACCCTCTTCTTCAACGAACGCTTCGGCCCCAAACGCGCCGCAGCCGCCGCCGTAGTAGTAACCGGCATCATCCTCATCACCCTCGGGTAGGTGTACTGCGGTCAGCCCGCGCGGTGCCGCGCGTTCGACAGCCTGGTGTGCTGTGGATAGATGAGATGAGTGTGGTGACACCCGGCGGGCCGTCGTCAGGCTGCTCCGCCGAGCCGAGTCGTGGCAATAGGCGGACGATCCAAACGGCGAGTCGTGGATCGGGGTCACTGCAGATGACCCAATTCCACGACTCGGCGACGAACGACTGTGCATTTGGCGAGCGCCCAGCCCAGCAACTTCGTCGGGCCGGCTTTGTGGTGTGAGTTACCGGACGCTGAACGTCCGGAATCGGGAGTACGTTGCGGGCATGCCCGACTTCACGATCAAGGCGCTCACGCCGGAGACGTTCGATGACTTCGCCGCTCTCGTCGAGCGGAACAAGGGCATGTTCGCCAGCTGCTGGTGCACACATTTCCATCCCGACTGCGCGGAGAAGGGCCAGAGCGCCGAGGGGAACCGGGCGCTCAAGCAACGTCTGGTGGCCGACGGAATCGCGCACGCGGCGCTGGTCTACGACGGCGACCGGGCCGTCGCCTGGGCGGAGTACGGATCACCCGAGGAGCTGCCCAACATCCAGCACCGCAAGGAGTACGTCGCGACTGCCGAGCGCCTGCCCGACTACCGCGTCACCTGCATCCTGGTCGAGCGCGGCGTTCGCGGTCACGGCCTGGCGGCGATCGCTCTGCGCGGAGCCGTCGAGCTGATCGCGCAGGCCGGCGGCGGCCTGGTCGAGGGCTACCCGCACGACACCGGCGGGGTCCGGAAGAAGAACTCGTCGTTCCTCTACAACGGCACCCGCACGATGTACGAGCGCGAGGGCTTCACTTACGACCGGCCCAAAGGCCTGGGCAACTGCGTGATGGTGCGCGAGGTTTCATCCCATTGACAGGCGCACCGCGCGGGCTGACCACACTTCCCACTGACCGCATTCCCTGGAGCACAGTTGATGAATGAGTGGGGGTCCGGGCGGTGGACCCCCACTCGGCTCAGCGGTGTACGGCGTCGAGGGCGTCGGCGATGCCTTCGCCGTAGAAGGCGTTGTTGGCGGTGGTGCCGGTGCAGCGGGCGTCCGGTGTGGTCGGGCAGGCGGTGTCGTCGGCCTCGCGCTGGAGGGCTCGTTCGAGTTCACGCGGTCCCCACGACGGGTGGGTGGACTTGAGCAGGGCCGCGATGCCGGTGACGTGCGGCGACGCCATCGACGTACCGCTCATCAGGCCGTACCCGCCACCGGGTAGCGTGGACAGGATCGAGCTGCCGGGCGCTGCGACGTCGATCTTGTGCAGGCCGAAGTTCGAGAAGCTGCTCTTCGCTCGAGTCTGGGTGGTGCTGGCGACGGTGATCACGCCGGGCAGTTCGGTCGGCATGTCGAGGCAGTTGTTGTCGATGGTCCGCGCGACCGGGGTCGAGTCGTTCGGGCTGGTGGTGTCGGTCGTCTTGTTGGAGAGGTCGTAGTTCGAGTTACCGGCTGCGGCGACCGACAGCGTCCCGCGATCAGCGGCCCACGCGTACGCGCGCCGCACCGCTTCCTGCACCGCGCCCTGGTCCCCGTTGTCCTTGCACCAGAACTGGAACGGGTCGATGAAGTAGCTGTGGTTCGTCACGGCCATGTGGTGCTCGGCGGCCCACACGATCCCGCAGATCGAGTACTCCGGGTAGATGAAGCCGTCGTCGTTCACGACCTTGACCGACGCGATCCGCACGCCCGGCGCGACGCCGACGATCCCGACGCCGTTCCGCGCGGCGGCGATGGTGCCCGCGACGTGCGTCCCGTGCGGACTGGTCGTCGGCCGCCAGATGCCCGGCGTCTGGTCCGGTACGCCGTTCTTGATGCAGCTGACCGAGTCGCGCGCATCGAAGTTCGGCGCGAGGTCGGGGTGGGTGTCGTCGACGCCGCTGTCGTTGACGCCGACCAGCACCCGCCGCGAACCGTCAGTGACGTTGTGGGCCTGGTCCGCCTTGATCTGGACCATGTCCCACTGCTCGCTCTCGCGCGGGTCGAGCACCGGCGTCGCCGTGGTCTCGTCGACCGAGCTCAGCCCGCTCGCCCCTTCGCTGACAGCCGCCGTCCGCGTGGCGCCGACGGACTGCACCTCGCGCCCGTTGCGGCCGGCGCGGACGTCAACCTTGAAGTTCGTGTTCGTCGACTGCGCGACGACCACCCCGAACTGCCGGTACGACGACAGCACGGTCCCGCCGGCGTGCTTCACCGCGTCCTCGACCTTCCGGACGTGTCCCGGCGAGGCCTTCGTGTTGATCACGTAGTTCATCAGCGGTCCGGGCGCGGCGTCGTCGAGCGGTGCGGCGTAGGCCGTCGCGGCGCTGAGTGACGTCAGCGCCAGCGTGGCCGCGGCAAGGCTTGCGGACAGCCGGTGGGGACGGGAAGTTCGGGACACGCTGCCTCCTCAGGGCGGGGCCTGGGCGGACGGGCCCGGGCCGTATCCCGAGACTGTAGAGCGGTTTGCGGAGCGGCGGAGTTCCTTGTCCACAACGCAGGGGAAACCCTGCGTTCGTCACTACCGAGCGTCCACCAGTTCACGCTCAGTTGCCCACATCCTGTGGATCTGCCTGTGGATAACTCGTGGACAAGCTGGGGAATAACCCGCCCGGACGGTGGATTAAGGGTGTGTGTAAGATAGATACAACAGAGATACCAGTCGTATGGGTGGGGAGTTCAGTGGTGAGCGGGGCGCCGGAGCCGGCGAGTGATGCGTTGATCCTGGGAGACGAGACCGCGGAGATCGCCCGCGTGGTGGTCGAAGCTGCGCCGGGGGTGGAGAAGATCCCCGCCGCCGAGCGCGTGTACGCGTACGTGAAGGCAGCGATCCTCGATCGGGTCTACCCCGGCGGTGAGTTGCTGACCGAGGGCGAGCTCGCCACCGCGGTCGGAGTTTCCCGTACTCCGGTGCGCGAAGCGCTGCTCCGCCTGGAGGAGTCCGGCCTGGTCAAGCTGTACCCGAAGAAGGGTGCGCTCGTCCTGCCGGTGCTGCCGCAGGAGATCGAGGACGTCCTCGAGGCCCGCGAGCTGATCGAAACGCACGCCGCCGCCAAGGTCTGGCCGCGGCGCAAGCAGCTGATCGAGACCCTCACCCAGCGCGTCGACGAGATGCGCGCGCACCGCAAGGCGGGCGACGCGAAGACCTTCCTGGAGGCCGACCGCGCCTTCCACGAGGCGATCGTCGATGCCGCTGGCAACCAAATCCTCGCCAAGCTCTACAACAGCCTGCGGGACCGTCAGGTCCGGATGGGCGTGCCCGGTATCGAGGTGCAGCCGGCCCGGATGGACAAGTCGATCACCGCGCACCAGGAGATGATCGCCGCGCTCGGCGGCAACAGCGTCAAGCGCTTCCGTGAACTCGTCATCGCCCACATCGCCGAAGCCGCAGGCGATCTGCGAGGCACTCGGTGACCGAACTCCTCTTCCCCCTGGGCGGTCGGCGAGCCTGGGCGGTGTGGACTACTGCTGTCCTGACGTACCTCGTCACCGTGCTGCACCGTGGTTCGATGAGCGTCGCCGGCCTGCAGGCCGCTGAGCGCTTCCACATCTCCGCGTCCGCGCTGGCCAGCTTCACCGTCGTACAGCTCACCGTGTACGCCGCGATGCAGGTGCCCGTCGGCGTACTACTCGATCGGTACGGCTCCAAGCGTCTGCTGATCACCGCGTCCGGTCTGCTGTTCGTAGCGCAGTCCGCGTTCAGCCTTGTCGACTCGTACCCCGCTGCGCTCGCCGCACGCGCAGTACTGGGTGTTGGCGACGCGCTGGTGTTCATCAGCGTGCTGCGTGTGGTCATGTCCTGGTTCCCCGCACTGCGGCAGCCCGTCATGTCACAGGCCACCGGAATGCTCGGTGGACTCGGAGCGATCATGTCGACCGTTCCTATGGCTGCTGCCTTCCATGCCTTCGGTTGGACGCCGACCTTCGCCGGTGCGAGCGTGCTGAGCGTCGTGGCCGGCGTACTGGTGCTGTTCCTCATCAAGGACACGCCGTACGACGAACCGCTCCGCCGGGCCAAGCAGCCGCTCCACGAGGTCAAGAAGAACCTGCGTCGCGCCTGGAAGGAACCGGGCACCCGGCTGGGTCTGTGGACGCACTTCACGACCAGCTTCTCCGGCAGTACGTTCGGACTGCTCTGGGGCTACCCGTTCCTCGTGCAGGGCCAAGGCGTCGCGCCGACCACCGCTGCGGCGATGCTGATCGTCCCCGTGCTCGCTGGGCTCTGCTACGGGCCGCTGGTGGGGCGGTACGCCGCCAGGTTCCCGTTCTACCGGTCGTGGATCGTGCTGGCAGTCATCGCGGGCTCGGTGCTGATGTGGACCGTCGTACTGCTGTGGCCGGGTCGTGCGCCGATGCCGGTGCTCCTGCTGCTGATCGTCGTGCAGGCTGCCGGCGGTCCGGGGTCCATGCTCGGACTGGACTACGCGCGGACGTTCAACCCCGCGACCCGCTTCGGTGCGGCCAACGGGATGGTCAACACCGGTGGGTTCATCGCGACGCTGCTCTGCATCGGCATGGTCGGCATTCTGCTCGACACCTCGTCCGGTGGGGCACCGCAGACCATTGAGGACTTCAAGTTCGCGCTGGCGTTCCAGTACGTGCTGTGGGCGATCGGCACCCGGCAGATCCTCAAGTACCGGCGCAAGGCCCGCGGTCACCTGGCTCGCTACAACCCAGAGGCGTACCAGGCGCTGCTGGCCAACGAGATCGTCCCGCTGAAGGGCTGAGACAGCGCGCTGGCACGGGCTGTCAGGCAAAAGCCAGAGCGGTGCCAGGGCAGACAGGCACGGTAGTCCCAGTTGAGTAAGTCCACTGGGAGGAACCGATGACCACAACGAACCAGGTCGCCATCGAGGCGGTCGGTCTGGTCAAAAAATATGGCAACACGACCGCGCTTGCCGGCGTCGACCTGAGCGTGCCCACCGGCACGGTCCTCGGAGTCCTCGGCCCGAACGGCGCCGGCAAGACGACCGCGGTCCGCATTCTCGGCACCCTGCTCCGGCCGGACGCCGGCCACGCCACCGTCGGCGGGTACGACGTCGTACGGGAAGCCGGCAAGGTCCGCAGCATCATCGGGCTGACCGGACAGTACGCCTCGGTCGACGAGGACATGTCCGGCCGCCGGAACCTGATCATGATCGGCCGGCTGCTCGGGTTCTCCCGGGAGCAGTCCAGGGCCCGTGCGGACCAGCTGCTGGAGCGGTTCGAGCTGACCGACGCCGGTGACCGGATCGCGAAGACGTACTCCGGTGGCATGCGCCGCCGGCTCGACCTGGCCGCGAGCCTGGTCGGCAACCCGAGCATCCTGTACCTCGACGAGCCCACGACCGGTCTGGACCCGCACGCCCGCAACGGCGTCTGGGAGACCATCCGCAACCTGGTCCTCGACGGCACCACGGTCCTGCTCACCACGCAGTACCTGGAGGAGGCCGACGCGCTGGCCGACTCGATCGTGGTGTTCGACAAGGGCTCCGTGGTCGCCTCCGGGCGGCCGGCCGAGCTCAAGGCGCAGGCGGGCAAGCAGTCGCTGGACGTCCGCCCGGCCGAGCCGGCCCACCTCGAGCGGGTCGCCGCGATCGTCGCGGAGTCGACCGGGACGCGCCCGAACGTCGACGTGGTGAACACCCTCGTCAGCGTTCCGGTCAGCGACGGTTCGTCGATGCCGGTCGTCGTACGGCGGCTGGACGAGGCCGGGATCGCGGTCACCGAGCTGTCGCTGCGACTGCCCAGCCTGGACGAGGTCTTCCTCGCCCTGACCGGCCACACGGCCGAAGAGAAGAAGTCCGACGCCGTACTGGAAGGAGTAGGCCGATGACCACCGCAACACTCGAACCACCTGCCCACCAGGGCTACCGGTCGCGGCCGTTCGCCTGGGTGCAGCAGAGCCTGACGCTGGCCTGGCGCAACATCGTCCGGATCCGGCAGAACCCGGAAGCCCTGGCGGACGTGACGTTCCAGCCGATCATCTTCCTGGCGCTGTTCCTGTTCGTCTTCGGCGGCGCGATCGCCGGGGGCGGCGGCTGGCGTGGGTACCTGCCGACGCTGCTGCCCGGCCTGCTGGTGCAGACCGTCGTCTTCGCGACGATGGGCACCGGGGTCGGTCTGAACGACGACTTCGCCAAGGGCGTGTTCGACCGGTTCCGCAGCCTGCCGATCGCCCGGATCTCGCCGCTGATCGGAGCGGTCCTCGGCGACGCGGTCCGGTACTCGCTGTCGATCGTGATCCTGATGACGAGCGGCTTCGTACTCGGCTTCCGCTTCCACAACGGGGTCGGCAACGGCCTGCTCGGCATGCTGATCGTGCTGTTGTTCGCGCTCTCGATGTGCTGGATCTGGGTGTGGCTCGGCCTGACCATGAAGACCGCCCAAGGTGTCCAGGGCGTCGCCTTCCTGGTGATGTTCCCGCTCACCTTCGGCAGCAACATCTTCGTCCCGGCCAGCACGCTGCCGGGGTTCCTGCAGGCCTTCACCAAGGTCAGCCCGATCACGTACCTGGTCGACACCGAACGCGCCCTGATGGGCGGCGGCGCACTCCAGAAGCCACTGCTGATCACGCTCGCCTGGATGGTCGGCCTGATCGCGGTCTTCGCCCCGCTGGCGATCCGCGCCTACCGCCGCCGTACCTGAACCTGCCGGCATGCATAACCCGCCGATTCCGTGGCTTTTGCGCCCGGATCGGCGGGTTATGCATGCGTAGGGAGCCAGATTCTGTCGGTGCCGTTGGGCAGAGTGTCGTCATGACGACGAAGTGGACGATCACGATCGACTGCGCCGACCCGGCCCTGGTCGCGCGCTTCTGGTGTACGGCGCTGGGCTACACCGAGTCGGATCCACCCGCGGGCTGGGACACGTGGGAGGAGTGGCTGACCGCGATGAACGTGCCCGAGAACGAGTGGAACGACGGCGCCTCGATCTCCGACCCGAACGGCGTCCTCCCGTCCATCTCGTTCCTCAAGGTCCCCGAGCCGCGGACCGAAAAGAACCGCCTCCACCTCGACCTCCAGGTAGCCGGCGGCCGCGGCGAGCCCCAGCACCTCCGCGAAGAACGCATCCGCGCCACCGCCGCCAAACTCGTCACCGCCGGCGCCACCGTCCTCCACGAGGTCCCGATGGACAACTCCACCACCCTCGACCACCTTTGGCTACAAGACCCCGAAGGCAACGACTTCTGCGTCGTCTGACGGGGCATCCAAGGGCATCTCGGGGCAGATCGAGCCGTGTTGTCCACAAGGTCATTTCAGAGCAGGAGATTCCGCGCTCCCGATGGATAGCCTGCCTCGGGTGCGGATCAATGTGTATATCGACGGTTTCAATCTGTACTTCGGCTCGCTCAAGGGTCGGCCGTACAAATGGCTGGACCTCGAGAAGATGTGCAGTCTATTGCTTCCCCGGTTCGAGCTCGGGCGCATCCGGTACTTCACCGCGCTCGTCAAGGAACGTCCTGACAACCTGCACGCGCCGGTCCGGCAGCAGGCATATCTGCGGGCGCTCGGCACCCTGCCGACCGTGGAAGTGCACCTCGGCAGCTTTCTCACCAAACCCGCGCGGATGATGCTCGCGAATCCGCCGGCCGCGGGACCGCGGACGGTCGAGGTGATCAAGACCGAGGAGAAGGGCTCCGACGTCAATCTCGCGACCTATCTACTGGTGGATGCCTTCCGGGACGATGCCGACGCCTTCGCCGTCGTCAGCAACGACTCCGACCTGACCGAGCCGATCCGGATCGTCCGGCACGAGCTCGGGAAGGTGATGGGGCTGCTCAATCCACAGCCGGTGGCGAGCCAGCGACTGCTGACCTGCCGGCCGACGTTCGCGAAGCAGATCCGGTCGGGAGTTCTGGGAGCCAGCCAGTTTCCTGAGAGGATGGCGGGCGGCGGGGGCGCCGTGATCCGCAAGCCGGCGGGATGGTGAAAAAGCAGAAGCCCCACCGAAGTGGGGCCTCGCACCCAGCCACCGAAGCAACTGGGGGAATGCTCACAGGCTAGCTCACGAACCTCTCCCGGGCAACACGGATCAGCCGGGATTGATGTCGGCGAAGGCGAGTGGGGCCCGGGTGCAGAGGTAGGTTGCCCAGTGCAACTTTTCTGGGGTGCCGGTGGGGTTGCGGGTGATGTGGAGGAGTTCGCCGGCTTCGCGGCCGGAGATGGTTCGGTAGGTGTCTTCGGCGATCTTTTCGAAGACGGCGGGGGACTGCCACTCGGCGGCCGCGGGGGACTTGGCCTGGAGGACGCCGTTCTTGACCGTGAAGTCGAACGGGCTGCCTTCGGTGAACCAGGTGCCGAGTACGCCGGCCAGCTCGGCCGGGACCTCGACGCCGGGGACCCACGGGTCGGCCGGGAGCGGGTCGTCCTCGAGGACCTTGATGATCAGGTCGGTCGCGAGCGCGCTCGGGGCCGGGGAGGACGTGGCGCCGAAGAGCGCGATCCCCGCCGTACCGGACTCGCGGTGGACGAACGTCGACGTGATGTGTCCCGGCATCCCGCCGTCATGGCCGACGAACAGCCGGTCGCCGCGGCGCAGCAGCATGAACCCGAGCCCGAAGGCGAGCTGCCACCGGTCCACGTCGGCCATGATCTGCACCTGGCACATCTCGTCGAGGGTGTCCTTCGACAGCACCTCGTCGACCGGGTTCGCGACGAACATCGCCCACTTCGCCAGGTCCTCGGCCGTCGACGCGAGTCCGCCGCAGGCGTCCATCGCGCCGATGTCGAGCAGCGGCTCCCGCACCGGTACGTCGGTCCACGGCGGTACGTAGTACCCGGTCTGCGCCGGTCCGCCGTCCATGCCGACCGTCGTACGGCGCATCTCCAGCGGGTCGAGGATCCGCGCCTTCACCGCGTCGTACCAGGACCGTCCCTCGATCCGGGCGACGATCTCGCCGAGCAGTGAGAACACCAGGTTGGAATAGTGGAACCGGTTGTGCGGCTTGCCGATCCGCTCCGCGTCGTTCCACCCGTCGACCAGCTCGTCGCGGGACGGGAACTTCATCAGGTCCCACACGTCGCCGACCGGCTCGCGCTGCATGCCGCTGGCGTGGCTGAGCATCTGCCGCACGGTGACGCCTTCGTGCTTGCTGCCCGGGATCAGCTTGTCGACCGTGTCGTCCAGGCTGAGCTTGCCCTCGTCGCGCAACGCCATGATCGTCACCGCGGTGAGCGTCTTGCTCTGCGAGGCGATCAGGAACTGCGAGTCGGCGGTCGGCGGTACGCCGGGACTGTCCAGGTCGGCCGAGCCGGCCCCGGTCGACCAGGCCAGCGACCCGGCGCGGGCGACGGCGCCCACCACCCCGGGCACCCGGCCCTTCGACTGCCGTTCGGCGACGATACGAGTGAGTGCGTTCTGCGTCTGCGCGGCGATGTCTGTCACGAGTTCCGACCTTAAAGGAGCGAAGTGACAAAAGGCAGGGTGTTTGGTCGGGCGGATGTGCGAGGCTGGAGGAGTGCGCATAGCGGTGCTTGGGCCTCTCGCGATGTGGGCGGCTGACGGGACTCCGCTCGACGTCCGGGGCGTCCGCCTGCGCGGGCTGCTCGCGCGCCTCGCGCTGAGCGCCGGTCGGCCGGTCAGCGTGGAGACACTGGTCGACGGACTGTGGGGCAGTGAGGCCCCGAGCGCGAACGCTCTGCAGTCGCTCGTCTCCCGGCTGCGGGCCGGTCTCCCGGCGACCGAGTCCAGCATCTCCGTCCAGTCCGGCCCGGCCGGCTACACCCTGACGATCGGTCCGGACTGTGTCGACGCCCTCCAGTTCGAAGATCTGGTACGCCGTGGCCGAGCGCTCCTCAGGACCGACCCGGGGCAGGCCCACGCACTCCTGACCCAGGCCGACAAACTGTGGCGCGGTGAAGCCCTGACCGACCTGCGGGACCTCCCGTTCGCGGGCGTCGAGGCAGACCGCTTGGCCGAGCTCCGGCTGGCCGCCGCGGAGGACCTCGCCGAGGCCGCCGTCACCTGCGGCCAGGCCCGCGACCTGATCACCGATCTCGAACACCTCGCGGTCACCAATCCGCTCCGCGAGCGCGTGCATGAGCTCCTCATCCGCGCTCTGTACGCCGACGGCCGTCAGGCGGAGGCCTTGTCGGCTTACGAACGGGTCCGGACCACCCTGGCCGATGAGCTCGGCGCTGACCCCGGCATGCGCCTCCGCGACCTGCACGTGTCAGTGCTGCGTGGCGACAGCGTCGACCCGACCGCAAAGTCCTCCACCATGCCGGCCCCGGCACCGATAGCTCCCCGCAGCAACCTGCGTGCCCCACTGACCAGCTTCGTCGGCCGCCGCGAGGACGTGGCCGAGCTGACGCGTCTGCTGAGCAATGGGACCCGACTGGTGACCATGGTCGGCCCGGGCGGTGCCGGCAAGACCAGACTGGCCACCGAGGCCGGCAGGACGCTCGTGGACCAGAGCGGCGACGGCATCTGGTTCGTAGAGCTCGCACCACTCGGTGACGCAGCCGATGTGGCACCAGCAGTTCTGTCGACCCTCGGCGCCAGCGAGTACGTCGACATGCAGCCGGCCAGCTTCGCGCCGAAGCACATCCCGACCAGCCGGGCTGCGACGCTCCGGCTCGTCGAGGTCATCGGCGACCGCCGCATCCTGCTCGTGCTCGACAACTGCGAGCACCTGGTCCAGGAGGTCGCCGGACTGGTCGACTCTCTGCTCGCCTCCTGCCCACGCCTCAGGGTGCTGACGACGAGTCGCGAGCCGCTGAGCATTCCCGGCGAGCACCTGCATCCGGTCGGCCCACTCGCCATGCCGCCCGAGGACGAGCGCAACGCCACGGACGACTACCCGGCGATGCAGCTGTTCGTGGACCGGGCGCGCGCAGTGCGCCCGGACTTCACCTTGATCGACGCCAACCGGGAGGCGGTCGCCGAGATCTGCCGGCGGCTCGACGGGATGCCATTGGCGATCGAGCTGGCCGCGGCTCGGCTGCGGGCGCTCAACCCGCCGCAGATCGTGGACCGGCTGGCAGACCGGTTCCGGTTGCTGACCAGCGGCTCCCGGACCGCACTGCCCAGGCACCAGACGCTGCGAGCGGTCGTGGAGTGGAGCTGGGACCTGCTCGACCCGGACGAGCAGGCAGTCGCCCGGCGTCTCTCACTGTTCTCCGGCGGGGCAACGCTGGATGCGGCCGAGCAGATCTGCAGCGACGACCGCATCCCGCCCGAGTCCGTGCTCGGCGTCCTCGCGTCGCTGGTCGACAAGTCCCTGGTGGAGGCCGCGGCCGATCAGCGGTCCGTGCGCTACCGGATGCTGGAGACGGTCCGTGCGTACGCCGCGGAGCAACTGAAGGCCTCGGGTGAGTACGAGCACTTCCGGCGCAAGCACACGGCGTACTTCAGCCGGATGCTGCGCCAGGCGCGACCGCAGCTGCGGACCGGTGAGCAGATCCAGTGGATCGCCCGGCTGACCGCGGACAACGAGAATCTGCTCGACGCGCTCCGGACGGCGATCGACATCGGCTCCGCGCGCATCGCCGTCGGGATGGTCGCCGTGCTGGGTGAGTACTGGACGATGAGCGGTCGTCCGGCCGAGGCGGTGAACTGGATGCGGGCCGCCCTCGCCGTACCGGGGAAGAGCGTGCCGCTGGACAAGGCCGAGGCGCTGTATCTGCTCGCGCTCGGCCAGATGTCGAGCGGCGAGGATCCGGCCAAGTCGTTCCAGCAGATGATCCGCGGACTGGCGACGGTCCGCTGGATGACCCGGCGGCACCAGCAGCTCATCGACGCGGGGATCGGACTGTTCACCAACGCGGTCTGGGCGGCGATCCGGCGGGACAAGGCGACCTGCTTCCGCGAGCTCGAGGCCGCGGGCGAGCATCACGACCCTTGGGTCCGGAACATGGGCGTGATGATGGGCGCGATGTTCCGCGAGAACGAGGGCGAGGTCGACCAGATGGCGGCCAACCTGACGGTCGCGCTCGACGGTTTCCGCCAGCTCGGCGACCGCTTCGGTACGTCGATGGCGCTGCGCGGGCTCGCGGGCTACCAGTCCGCCATCGGTGAGCACGCCCAGGCACTGGAGTCGCTGACCGAGGCACTCGAGCTGATCGAGGAGCTCGGTACGACGGAAGGCGTCGCGCAGCTGCTCGGCGGATCCGCGATGAGTCGGCTCGAGCTGGGCGACCTGGACGGTGCTCAGGCGGACCTGGAGCGTGCGTTGCGGCTGTCCGAAGAGACCGGGTCCCGTGGTGGCCAGGCGATGGCCTTCATGGGACTCGCGCGCCTGGCCTACCGGACCGGCCGGTTGGACGAGTCGAGGGACCTCGCGGAGCGCGCGTACGGGATGCTCGACGTCGAGGCCGAGCGGATGGCGCCGCACGGACAGGCGGCCATGCTCGCACAGCTGAGCCGGACGTACGCGGCCACTGGTGACGTCGAGCACGCCCAGCTGCGCAACCGGGAGGCCGTGCGATTGGCGCTCACCACCGAGGACATGCCGCTCGTGGCGGGCGTCGTCGAGACCGCGGTCGATGTGGATCTGGTGTCCGGCGAGACCGAGCAGGCGGCGCGGACGCTCGGGATGGCAGCCGTACTGCGGGGCATGCGGGCCGCCCCGGACGGCGACGTACGGCGGGCGGTCGACCGGCTGCGTGATGCCTTGGGCAACGAAAAGTACGACGCCAGCTACGCCGCCGGCGCCGCACTCACTCGCGACGAAGCCCTCGCCGAGCTCCGCAAACGCTTCAGCCCTGACTAAGCAGTGATCAGCTGGACGGCGAGGTCCCGCAGTGACTTCTGCACCTTCTGCTCCGGTGGACGTGGTTCGGCCAGCATCCAGTCGTAGACGACGGTGTTCACCGCGCCGAAGAACGCCAGCGCGAGGAACCGGAAGTCCTTGCGCTTGATCTCACCACGCTCGACCGCGGTGTCGCCCAGGTCGCGGACGCTGCCGATCAGCAGCTCCCGGAACGCGATCCGCTGCTCCTCGACCGCCGGGCTGGTCCCGACCACCTCGACGAACGAGATCCGGGCCCGGCGGAGGTCGGCCATGATGGTCCGCAGGTACGAGTCGACGGCCGCGGTGATCCGCTCCCGGACCGGCCGGTCGGCGGTCCGGCGGAGCGCGTCACCGGTGCTCCGGACCGCCAGCTCGATCACCTGCGCGTGCACCGCGAGCAGCACGGCCTCCTTGTTCTGAAACTCGTGGTAGAAGTGCCGGGTGGACACTTTCGCCTGTGTACACAGGCGTTCCACGGATGTCGCCGGGTACCCGTCGGTCCCGAAGAGTTCGAGCGCGGCGGCCAGCAGCCGTTCCCGGCGCGCGGCCTTCCACTCCTCGACTGACCGCCCGGAATAACGGCGTACGGAGGGTTCCCTCATCACACCTCTTGTCGCTACCCCGTGCCAGATGCCGGACATCCTATCCACCCCTCGGCGCGCGCGTAACCGGGTTACGTCGCGGGACGGTCTTCGCGGAGATCAGCACCGCGAAGACCGTCCCGGCAACGGCTCAGTTCAGCTGCTCGTAGCCGGTCGCGCCGTCCAGCAGCTCTCGGATGATGTCGAGGTGCCCCAGGTGCCGGGCGGTCTCCTCGATCAGGTGGCAGAGGACGTAGCGCGTCGACGCCGCACCGGTGTCGCGGAGGCCGACGGCCCGCTCGACCTCGTCGAGCTCGAAGCCGGCGACGATCTCGCTGGATCGCTTGCACTCGGCGTCGTACTCGTCGAGCAGCTGCGCGAGCGGTACGTCGTCGACAAACATCTCCGCGTCGGGATGGGCGCCCTCCTTCCACGGGGTCTGCCCTTCGTCCGGCGTACCCAGGAGGTTCATGCTGAACCAGGAGTACTCGACCCAGCGCAGGTGAGCCACCAGGCCGGCGACCGTCATCAAGGGTGAGCCCGGCAGAACCTTGCGGTGGGCATCGGCCTCCGAGAGGCCTTCGCATTTCGTCCGGACGAGTGACCGGAGGTGGTCGAGCCAGCCGGTGAGCTGGGTCCGCTCGTCGGCGGTCAGCGGCGGCCTCATGCTTCGTTCAGCTTCGTGTAGCCGGTCTTGCCGTCGACGATCTCTCTGATGATGTCCATGTGTCCCACGTGGCGTGCGGTCTCCTCGATCAGGTGGCAAAGGATGTAGCGGAGTGATGCGGCCTCGCCCTTGGCGGCGTACGGGCCTTGTTCGACGGCGCCGAGGTCGAGCGGCGCGATCGTGTCATTGGATCGCCGGCACTCGGCGTCGTACTCGTCCAGGAGCTGGGCGAGCGGGACGTCGTCGACGAACATCTCGGCGTCGGGATGGCTGCCTTCGGCCCACGGCGTCTGGCCGGTGTCGGGGACGCCCATCAGGTTGAGCTGGAACCAGGACCACTCGTTCCAGCGCAGATGCGCCACGAGCGACGCCATCGACATCAGCGGCGAGCTCGGGAGAACCTTGCGGTGGGCATCTTCTTCGGTCAGCCCCTGGCACTTCATCCGGACGAAGGAACGCTGCAGGTCGAGCCATCCGGTCAGCTGGGCGCGCTCGTCGGCGGTCAGCGGCGGACGTTGTACTTCGGTCATTCGAAAGCTCCTGTGGTGATGAGGAGCCACCCGTCTCAACCGCGGGCACGGCGGACGGGCGGCACGACTGTCGGTCTCGACATCGCGCTCACCTCCTCTCCGCCGCCGGTGGTGTCGTCCACCGGCACCCGCACCGTACACCCCCGCTTCGGGCGCGCACCAACCGCTTTTCGGGGCTGGAGGTGCCCGGAGTGGGAGCCGGGACGTGGCATGCTCGGAGTGTTCGGCGACCGCCTTCGCTGAGGGGTGACACGTGGATCCACGGTTCGATCTGGCGCTGTACACGCGGGCTGAGGTCGCGCTGCACCTCGGTCTGCCGGCGACCACGCTCGGTGATTGGCTGCGATCCGGTGCGCTGGAGGCGAGGAGCGGCGGGCGGGGCGAGCCGACGATCACGTTCGCGGGGTTGGTCGAGACGCACATGCTCCGCCACCTGCGCCGTACCGGGCTCTCCCTGCAGGCGATCGGCGAGGCCGCCGTCGCGCTCCGCTCGCGGGCCGGGCGGCACTATCCGTTGGCGTGGTCCGGTCTGGCCCATGACGGACGTGACCTGCTGGTCGAGATCGCCGCCGAGGGACGCGAGGCGGGTTGGGAGCGGATCCGGGACAGTCAGGGCGGGTTCCCCGGCGTACTCCGCCGTGGGTCGGCCGCGATCGGCTGGTCCGACGACGGGTACGCCGGAACTCTCCGGCTGGTGATCTACCACGACATCGACGTGATCGTGGACCCTGCGCGCTCGTACGGCCGCCCGATGGTGGACGACGTCCACGTCGAGGATGTCATCGACGAGGTCCGCACCGGTGCGTCGTACCGGGAGATCGGCGCCAAGTTCAACCTCGAGGACTTCGAGGTCGAGGCACTCGTCCGCCCCCACATCCGCCCACCCGCCTTCCGCAAAGCCCGCCACCTGGAGGCACAGGCCGAAGCATTGCTGTGAGCTAACGACAGGAGGTATCCCGACCTGCGCGTCCAGTTGCCGCCTGAGCACGCCGACGGGCAGCGCTCTGGGCGACGCGTCCTGTCGTTAGCGGTTGTCCTTGATGCGTTTTGCCTTGCCTAGGGAGCGTTCGAGGGCGTGGGGAGGTAGGACTTCTACGGTGGCGGTGACGCCTACTCGGTCTTTGATGCGGTGGGCCAGGGTGGCGGCGGCGGTGGTGTGGTCGGGGAGGCCGGGGGCCGCTTCTACCTGGACGGTCAACTCGTCCAGCCGGCCGGGGCGGGTGAGGACGCAGAGGTAGTGGGGGGTGAGGCCGTCGACCAGGAGGATCTGTTCCTCGATCTGGGTGGGGAAGACGTTGACGCCGCGGACGATCATCATGTCGTCGGTGCGGCCGGTGATCTTCTCCATCCGGCGCATGCCGGGCCGGGCGGTGCCGGGGAGGAGGCGGGTCAGGTCCCGGGTGCGGTAGCGCAGTACCGGGAAGGCTTCCTTGGTCAGCGTGGTGAAGACCAGTTCGCCCTCGGAGCCGTCGGGTAGCACCTCGCCGGTGACGGGGTCGATGATCTCGGGATAGAAGTGGTCCTCCCAGATGTGCAGGCCGTCCTTGGTCTCGACGCATTCCTGCGCCACCCCTGGGCCCATCACTTCGGACAGCCCGTAGATGTCGACCGCGTGGATCCCGGTCCGCTCCTCGACCTCGGTCCGCATCGCTTCGGTCCACGGTTCGGCGCCGAAGATGCCGATCTTCAACGAGGTGTCCCGTGGGTCGAGGCCGCGGGCGGTCATCTCGTCGACGATCGAGAGAAAGTACGACGGTGTGACCATGATGATCCGCGCCCCGAAGTCGCGGATCAGGTCCACCTGCCGCTCGGTCATCCCACCGGACACGGGTACGACGGTGCACCCGAGCCGCTCGGCCCCGTAGTGCGCCCCGAGCCCGCCGGTGAACAGGCCGTAGCCGTAGGCAACATGACACACGTCGCCCGCACGCCCACCGGCAGCGCGGATCGACCTGGCCATCAGATCGGCCCAGTTGTCCAGATCCCGCTTGGTGTACCCGACCACCGTCGGCCGCCCCGTCGTACCGGAGGACGCGTGCACACGCGCCACCTCGGACCGCGGTACGGCGAACAGCCCGAACGGGTAGTTGTCGCGCAGATCCTTCTTCGCCGTGAACGGGAGCCGGCTCAGATCGCCCAGCGACTGCAGGTCATCGGGCTTGAAGCCGATGCTGTCCAGCGCGCCCCGGTAGTGCGGCACGTTCTCGTAGGCCCGCCGTACGGTTGCCTGCAGCAACGACAACTGGCGGGACCGGAGTTCGTCGACCGACAGTCGTTCGCCGGCGTCACGCAACTCCGCGGGGCAAGCCTCACCGAGCATGGATCACTCCTAAGGACGGGTGAGCAGGGTCGCGATGCCTTGCCCGACGCCAATGCACATGGTGGCCAGCGCGTACCGGGCGTCGCGGTGGCGAAGCTCCAGGCCCGCGGTGAGAGCGAGGCGGGCTCCGGACATCCCCAGCGGGTGACCGAGGGCGATGGCGCCGCCGTTCGGGTTGACGTGCTCGGCGTCGTCGGGGAGGCCGAGCTGCCGCAGTACGGCGAGGGACTGCGACGCGAACGCCTCGTTCAACTCGATCACGTCGATGTCGGACAGCGCAACGCCGGTGCGATCGAGCAGCTTCCGGGTCGCGGGCGCGGGCCCGATCCCCATGATCCGGGGTGGTACGCCGGCCGCGGCCGTGCCCACCACCCGAGCCAAAGGATTCATGCCGAAGCGTTCCACCGCCTCTCCACTCATCACGAGCAGAGCGGCAGCGCCGTCGTTCACCCCTGACGCGTTCCCAGCGGTGACAGTGCCGAGCGATCGGAACGGCGTCTTCAGACCGGCGAGAGCCTCGAGTGACGTCTCCCGCGGATGCTCATCGACATCGACAACGGTGACGGCCCCACGCTTGCCCGGCACGTCAACAGAAACGATCTCCTCGGCCAGCCGTCCGTTCGCCTGCGCCTTCGCGGCTCGCTGCTGGGACCGCAACGCGAACAGGTCCTGGTCCTCGCGGGAGATCGAGAACTCGGCCGCGACGTTCTCCGCCGTCTCCGGCATCGAGTCGATCCCGTACTGCTCCTTCAGCGCCTCGTTGACGAACCGCCACCCGATCGTGGTGTCGAAGATCTCCGCCTGTCGCGAGAATGCGGTCGTTGCCTTGGGCATCACGAACGGTGCCCGCGACATCGACTCGACGCCGCCGGCAACCACAATGTCGTTGTCTCCGGCAATGATCGACCGGGCCGCGTAGGCGACCGCGTCCAGACCGGATCCGCACAGCCGGTTGATCGTCGTACCGGGCACCGAGTCGGGCAGGCCGGACAGCAGCACGGCCATCCGGGCGACGTTCCGGTTGTCCTCACCGGCCTGGTTCGCGCAGCCGAGGATCACGTCGTCGATGAGCGCCGGGTCGAGGGCGGTGCGGTTGAGCAGCGAGGAGATCACGTTCGCCGCGAGGTCGTCGGGCCGTACTGCGGCGAGCGCGCCGCCGTACCGTCCGATCGGGGTCCGGATGCCGTCGACCAAGAACGCTTCGCTGGTCACGGGGCCTCCCGGACTGGACTGAGGAGCGGAGGGAGCGAAGCGACCGGAGCGACGAGGGAAGGCCGGGAGCAACAGCCCCGTGACCCGCGCGCCGGAGGCGCGCATTCAACACAGCTCATGACTGCTCCTCGACGATGGTTCCGGACAGTTGGCGGCTGCGGCCGCGGAACTCGGCGATCACCTCGTCGCCGCGGGTGACCGTGACGTCGTAGATCGCGTTCCGGCCGAACGTGGTCCGCTCCCGGGCCTCGGCGACCAGTACATCGCCCCGGCGGGCCGGGGCGACGAACACGATGTCGCAGGCCTGCGCGACCGTGACCTGGTTGCGCGAGTTGCAGGCGAACGCGAACGCCGAGTCGGCCAGACTGAACACGAATCCACCATGCGCGATCCCGTGCCCGTTGACCATGTCTTCGCGGACCGTCATCTCGACCTGCGCGGTCCCCTCGGCGACCGCCACCAGCCGCATACCGAGCCCTGCGCTGGCGGTGTCCTCCGCCCACATCGCCGCGGCCACCCTGGCTGCCAAGTCCATGCCCATTGCCCAATCGAGAAACAGTATTTGACCGAGTTGGCTTGTGACACTCTAGTACCGGTTGCGCCAATGACTGTAACATCGCAGTCATGACGACCGACCTGCTCTCCATCCATCGCGAGCGCCTGGACGGCGCGCTGGCGGCGATCCACAGCCGTGGCTACCACTCCGCCTTCCCCGAGTCGCCGAGCCCGCGGGTGTACGGCGAGAACGCGGCGGCCGACGGCAAGGCGGCGTTCGAGGCCCACCTCGGTACGACGTACTCCCTGGACATCCCCGGTGCGCGCGGAACGGTCGTCACCGAGCAGTCGCCGTTCGGGATCCCGATGGACGTCTCGTACCCGCGGGTCGTCGAGGACGGTCTGGACGAGCTGCTCACCGCGGCCCAGCAGGGTCTCGTGGACTGGCGCCGGGCCGGGATCGACGGCCGGACCGGGGTGGCGCTGGAGATCCTCGACCGGCTGCACAAGCGGGTGTTCGAGCTGGCGAACGCCGTCCAGCACACCAGCGGTCAGGCGTTCGTGATGGCGTTCCAGGCCGGCGGCGCGCACGCGCTGGACCGGGCGCTCGAGGCAGTCGCGTACGCGTACGAAGAGATGCACCGCTACCCGGCCACCGCGACCTGGGAGAAGCCCGCCAAGGGCGACCCGATCCGGATGGAGAAGACGTTCACCGTGACCGGACGCGGCGTCGCGCTGGTGATCGGCTGCAACACGTTCCCGACCTGGAACTCCTGGCCCGGTCTGTTCGCCTCGCTGGTCACCGGCAACGCGGTCGTCGTGAAGCCGCACCCGCTGGCCGTCCTGCCGCTGGCGATCACCGTCGACGTGTGCCGCGAGGTGCTCGCCGAGGCCGGCTTCGACCCGAACCTGGTCACCCTGGCCACCGAGCGCGCCGGTGACGGCCTGGCCAAGCCGCTGGCCCAGCGGCCCGAGGTGAAGCTGATCGACTTCACCGGCGGCACCGAGTTCGGCGAGTGGCTCGAGCAGAACGCGACCCAGGCGACCGTCTTCACCGAGAAGGCCGGCGTCAACGCGGTCATCATCGACTCCACCGATTCCTTCAAGGCGCTGTCCAACAACCTCGCCTTCACCCTGAGCCTGTACTCCGGCCAGATGTGTACCACCACGCAGAACCTGTTCGTCCCGGCCGGCGGGATCGAGACCGACGAAGGCCACAAGTCCTTCGAGGAGGTCGGCGCCGCCATCGCGGGCGGGATCAGCAAGCTGCTAGGTGACGACGCCCGCGCCGTCGAGATCCTCGGCGGGATCGTGAACCAGGCCGTGATCAGCCGCCTCGAGCTCGCCCCGGAGTACGGCGACGTGGTGCTGGAGTCCCGCGCGATCGCGCACCCGGCCTTCCCGGACGCCGTCGTCCGGACTCCGCTGCTGGTCGCGGTCGACGCCGACGACGCCAATGTGTACGGGCGGGAGTGCTTCGGCCCGGTGTCGTTCCTGGTCAGGACTGCGGACACCGCCCAGTCGATCGATCTCTTCAAGTCGACCGTGACCGACGGCGGCGCGATGACCGCGGGGATCTACTCGACCGACTCCAAGATCCTGGACGAGGCCCGGGACGCGGCTCTCGACGCGGGCGTCGCGCTGTCGGAGAACCTGACCGGCCAGGTGTTCGTGAACCAGTCGGCTGCCTTCAGCGATTTCCATGGCACCGGAGCGAATCCGGCGGCCAACGCGACGTACACCGACGGCGCGTACGTCGCGAGTCGCTTCCGTGTGATCCAGTCCCGCCGCCACGTTGGGTGATCGCCTTCCGCTAGTCGTGTGGACTCTCGGTGAGGTTGACGTTAAAAACTAACAGAGCGCGACGACTTGCGTTTTGAGATCTCGGCTCCAATACTCTGAGTTAGTTGAGTACGTAACAACTTGGGCACGGGGACGCGTTGTGGCGGCAGACCCGGCGACCGGACCGCGTGATCGTGGTCGCGGACAACTGCACCGACGGGACCGTCGCGCTGGCCACGGGGGCCGGCGCGGAGGTCTTCGAGACCGTCGGCACCGTTGACAAGAAGGCCGGCGGTCTCCATCAGGCGCTGTCGATCCTGCTGGAGATCCTGACGCCGGCCGATCGGATCCTGGTGATGGACGCGGACGGCGTCCTCGCACCGCGCTTCGTCGAGACCGCCCTGTGCCAGCCGGCCGATGAGTCGGTCGGAGCGGTCGGTGGCGTCTTCTGGGCGAACCCGGCCACGGACTAATCGGTGAGCTGCAGCGCAACGAGTATGCGCGCTACGCACACCCTTGCCTTGATGGTGGCCGGGTTCGCGCTTCTGTTCGCCGGACTCGCGGTGCTGAAGTTGCTGCCGAAGCGGCGTTGAGCGGACCCTGATGCGGAAGGTATGACTGACTCATCTCCATCCGCCGACCGTCCAGGAGTCCGACCGTGACTGAAAGTTTGACCGAGGCACTGGCCTACTACGACAGCTGGCTGGCGTTCAACCAGCGCTATCAGCGGGTGCCGGGCATCCAGGTCGCGGTGTACGCCGACGACGCGATCGCGTTCTCGGCGGCGTACGGGATGGCGGACGTGGAGAACGGCGTACCGCTGACCGAGCAGCACCTGTTCCGGATCGCCTCGCACTCGAAGACGTTCACCGGGACCGCCGTCCTCCAACTGGTCGAGCAGGGCAGGTTGCGGCTCGACGACAAGGTGGAGCAGCACGTCACCGAGATTGTCGGTACGCCGCTGGGCCAGCGGACTGTGCGGGAGTTGCTGGCGCACGCCGGCGGTGTCACCCGGGACGGTCTGGACGCGGATTGGTGGCAGCTGTCCACCAGCTTCCCGGACCGCGACGAGCTGCTCGAGGTACTGCGGCAGGAGTCGTCGGCCGTGATCCCCGAGAACGACCGTTTCAAGTACTCGAACATCGGCTACGGCCTGCTCGGTCTCGTCATCGAGGCGGCGTCCGGTACGCCGTACAACGCCTACGTCCAGACCGCGATCGTGGACAAGCTCGGTCTGGCCGGGCTCGGACCGGAGCTGGATCCGGCCCGGCTGACGGAGTACGCGGCCGGGTACAGCGCGCTGTCGTACGCCGACCAGCGGGTCCCGATCGAGCACATCGACACCCGGGCGCTGGCCTCGGCGACCGGGTTCTTCGGCAACGCGCGCGACCTGGTCACGTACTTCTCCGCGCATCTGCCCGGCGACGACCGCCTGCTCTCGGACAAGTCGAAGCGCGAGATGCAGCACCCGTTGTGGACCACCGGCGCCGACGGCAAGGCGCGGTACGGCCTCGGTCTCGCGGTGACGAAGGTCGGCGACCGGGACGTCTTCGGCCACGGCGGCGGGTACCCCGGCCACATCACCAGGACCCTCGTCGACCCCGAACGCCGAATCGTCGTCTCGGCGCTGACGAACGCGATCGACGGCCCCGCGTCGCAGCTCGCCGAGGGCGTCCTGAGGCTCCTCGACCTCGCCGACTCGAAGGATCGGGCCGAGGAAGCGGGCCTGGGTCGATTCACCGGCCGGTTCGCGAACCTCTGGGGCGTGACCGACTTCGTCCTGCTCGGCGGCCGTCTCTACGCGACCGACCCGTCCGGCCCGAACCCGGCCGAAGAGCCCCAGGAGCTCGAAGCGGACGGCGACACCCTGCGCGTCACCGGTGGCAACGGCTACGGCTCGTACGGTGAGTCGTACCGCTTCACCTTCGACGCCAACGGCGCGGCCGAGACTGTCCGCGGCTCCAGCGGCCTGAGCATGCGTCCGATCGGCGCCTTCACCCTGCCGGAGCGCGTTACCGTGGCCCAGTGACCATTCACGGTGACCATCCGTTCCTGCCGCCCGAGTCCGAGCGGAGTCCGGTACGGCGGTTCCGTGGGCGGCTGCCGTCGCCGGTCGGCCTGTGGACAACGGCGTACGACGAGAAACGGGCCGGGCTCACGGTGTCGTCGATGCTGGTCGCGGACGGTGAGCCTGGGTATGTGGTCGGGCTGATCGACCCGGACTCGGACCTGTGGGAAACGTTGCGTGAGGCAAGGACTGCGGTCGTGTCGCTGCTCGGTGAACCGCACCGGCAACTGGCCGACGCGTTCGGGTACGTCGCCCCTGCCCCGGGCGGACCGTTCCGGTTGATCGACTGGACCGACACCGCCTGGGGACCGGCGCCGGTCGGCGTCAGCACCTGGGCCGGCTGCACGCTCGTCGACCAGGACCCGCCCGAGGTCGGCTGGGGTCTGCAGGTGCAGCTGGAGATCGTGCATGTGGAGCTGACCGCGGACGACGTGTCTGCCCTGGTCCACCGGCGCGGACGCTACGTGACGATCTGACGAATCAGCACGACGGGCGAAGTCCTTTGACGTCATAGGCTAATGGCATTAGCCTATGAGCTATGGTAGTTAAGAAGCCGTTGATGCCCGCTGTCGTGGTCGATGTGGCCCTCGGCATCGTGGACGAGCACGGGCCGCAAGGCCTGACGCTCGCTGCCGTGGCGCAGCGCTGCGAGGTGGCCACCCCGTCGCTGTACAAGCACGTGGCGAGCCTCGGCGAGCTGAAAGCACTCGTCGGGGTCCGGGTGCTGGACGACATGACGGAGCAGTTCACCGCCGCCGTTCTGGGCCGCGGCGGCGACGAGGCGGTCACCGCACTCATGAATGCGTACCGCGCCTATGTCACCGCCCACCCGAAGCGGTACTCCGCGATGCCGATGGATCCGCTGCACGACCCGATCCAGAAGGCAGCCGGCGCGAAACAGCTCGACGTCATGTTCGCGGCGCTGCGGAGCTACGGCCTGGAAGGCCCGGCCGCGGTCCACGCGGCCCGCCGGCTGCGGGTCCTCGTGCACGGCTTCGCCTCCCTCGAGGCCGCGGGCGGCTTCGGCCTGCCCGAAGGCCTCGACGACACCTACGACCAGCTCATCCAGATGTATCTCGCCAGCCTGAGGAAAGACTCATGAGAATCCAACTGTCCGTCGCAGGAGTGCTGTTCCTGCTGTATCCCGTCCTGCGCCCGTGGCATGACGAGACGACCACTTCAGGCGCCGCGGCCGCGATGGGCTCCACCGCCTGGGTCATCGCGCACCTGTGCGCGATGCTCGGGTTCGTCCTGGCGGCGCTCGCGCTGCTCGACCTCCACCGCCCGGCCGCGATCACCTTCTGGGTCGGCGCCGGACTGACGTTGCCCTACTACGGCGCCGAAGACTTCGGCCTGCACGCGATCGCCGCCCAGCCGAACCTCCTCGACCTGGCCGACTCCGTGCGCTACAACCCGGTCTCCATCACGATGTTCGGCATTGGCCTGCTGACCATGGCCGCGGGCGCCATCATGGTCGCGATCCGGCTGCGAACCGTGCCGGCGATCCTGTTCGCGGTGGGTTTCGGTCTCTTCCTGCCGCAGTTCTTCGCCCCGCCCGCAGTGCGGATCGTCCACGGTGTGCTGCTCGCCGTCGGGTGCGTGTGGCTGGCGTCGAACCCGAAGCGGGTTGAGGCTGCGCTCAGTCCGGCCTGAGGATCTAGTGTTGGCCGCATGCGAGCCACAGTGATCCATGCGCCGTTCGACGTACGGCTGGAAGAGCTCCCGGACCCGAGGATCGAGGGTCCGGGAGACGCGGTGGTCAAAGTGGTTGCCTCATGCATCTGTGGGTCCGACCTCTGGCCGTACCGCGGCGAGCCGGCGGTGAAGCAGCCGCGGCCGATCGGGCACGAGTTCGTCGGCATCGTCGAAGAGGTCGGCTCGGACGTCCGCACGGTCAAGCGGGGCGACTTCGTGATCGCGCCGTTCGTGGTCAGCGACGGCACCTGCCCGAACTGCCTGGCCGGCTATCAGACCGCCTGCCAGAACATCGTCGGCTACGGCGGAGGCAAGGCGGACGGCGGCCAGGGCGAGTACGTCAAGCTCCCGTACGCCGACGGCACGCTGGTCGCGACGCCTGAGCTGCCGGACGACTCGCTCGTTCCGTCCCTGCTCACGCTGTCCGACGTGATGGGCACCGGCTGGCACGCGGCGCGGTCCGCGCGGGTGAAGGCCGGCGACACGGTAGTTGTCGTGGGTGACGGTGCGGTCGGGCTCTGCGGCGTACTCGCGGCTTCGCGAATGGGAGCGGAGCGGGTCGTTGCCTTGTCGCGACATGAGCCCCGGCAGAAGCTGGCGAAAGAATTCGGTGCCTCGGACATCATTTCCGAACGCGGCGACGCGGCGCGGGACGCCGTACTCGAACTGACCAAGGGTGTCGGCGCCGACGCCGTGCTGGAGTGTGTCGGCACCGCACAGTCGATGACGACCGCGTTCGACGTTGCCCGGGCCGGGGCCACGGTCGGTTTCGTGGGCGTGCCGCACGGGGTCGAGGTGCCGATCGGGACGATGTTCAGCCGGAACGTCGGGCTCGCGGGCGGTGGCGCCCCGTGCCGCGCGTACCTGCCGGACCTGATGGCCGACGTCCTGGCCGGGGAGATCAACCCTGGCAAGGTGTTCGACTCGGAGCTCCCGCTGGCCGACGTCGCCGAGGGGTACGCCGCAATGCACGAACGGCGCGCGATCAAGGTGCTGCTGCGGCCCTGATTATGCGCAACCGGGCTGCGCACTCCGCCCTGTCGCGCGGTGAATGTGCGCGCTCTCACACTGTCAAGGCGCGCGGGGTCACGGCTGCGCAACGCGCCTGCGCGGAACGTTGACACTCGGTGCGTACCGTCCCAGAGTTGCACCGTCACTTCAGATAAAACCCCCTTAGCTTTCCCTTCCAGCCGAGAGTCAATCTCAGGTGATAGAAGAAAAGAAGAAGAGTGATATGGGGCGGCTCCATCAACTGATCGGAGAGTGAATCATGCGTGGTGGTCTGAGTAAGACCCTGGCGCTGGTGGGTGCGGCGGGTCTTCTCGCGGTGAGCGCCTGCGGTAACAGCGACGACAGCGGCGGCGGTGGGGACTCGTCCGCGAACAAGGACGTCACTGTCTTCACCTGGTGGGCCGACGGTGGTGAGAAGGCAGGTCTGGACGGCCTGGTGTCGGTGTTCGGCACGGACTGCAAGGACTACAAGTTCGTCAACTCCGCCGTTGCCGGTGGTGCGGGCTCGAACGCGAAGCAGGTGCTGGCCAACGACCTGCAGGCGGGCAAGCCGCCGTCCACGTTCCAGGCCCACGCCGGCGCGGAGCTGAAGGACTACATCAACGCGGGCCAGGTCGACGACATCAGCCAGCTGTACAAGGACTTCGGGCTGGACAAGGCGTTCCCGCAGAACCTGATCGACAACCTGACCGTGGACGGCAAGATCTACTCGATCCCGGCGAACGTGCACCGGGCGAACGTGGTCTGGGCCAACCCGACGGTGCTCAAGAAGGCAAGCATCGACGGCACCAAGGCCCCGGCCAGCGTCGACGCGTGGATCGCCGATCTGACCAAGCTGAAGGCCGCCGGAGTGACTGCTCCGCTGGCGCTCTCGAAGGGCTTCGCCCAGGAGATGCTGGTCGAGGCAGTGCTGCTGGCCGAGCTGGGTCCGGACAAGTTCAAGGGTTTGTGGGACGGCAAGACCGACTGGGCCGGTGCCGACGTCACCGCGGCGCTGAACAAGTACAAGACGCTGCTCACGTTCAGCAACACCGACCGCGAGGCGATCGACTGGCCGGACGCGCTGGGCTACGTGAACTCCGGCAAGGCCGGCTACACGCTGATGGGTGACTGGGTCGCCGCGCAGCAGGTGGCGGACAAGGTCCCGGACACGGCGTACACCTACTGGCCGGCCCCGGGCACCGAGGGCGACTTCCAGTTCCTCTCGGACTCGTTCACGCTGCCGACCAACGGCGCGGACCCCGACGGCGCCAAGTGCTGGCTGAAGACGGTCGGTTCGGCCGAGGGCCAGAAGGCGTTCAACACCAAGAAGGGCTCGATCCCGGCCCGTTCGGACGCCGACCCGGCGGACTACCCGAAGTACCAGCAGGGCGCGATGGCGGACTGGAAGAGCAAGACGATCGTCCCGTCCTGCGCCCACGGTGCCGCGTGCACGCTGGGACAGAACAACGACATCCTGTCCGCGATGAGCCAGTTCAGCGGTAGCCAAGACGTCGCCAAGCTGCAGTCGGCGCTCGGTACCGCGATGAAGACGAGCTGATGCACGTCGAGTTGCGGAACCGACACGAGTTGGAGGACTGAGCGTGCACGGAAGAATCCGTACCTGGGGACCTGGTGCCCTGGTGCTGCTGCCGACCGTGCTGCTGCTCGGGTACTTCGTCTACGGCCTGATCGCGTGGTCCTTCAACACCTCGCTGACCAACCGGCACACCGCCCGCAAGGGCCCGGCGCAGTACGTCGGGTTCGAGAACTACGGGCACCTGTTCAGTGAGGACCGGTTCCTCAACTCGCTGAAGAACCTCGGCGTGCTCACGGTGGCATTCATCGTGGGCACGCTGATCTTCGGCCTGCTCTGGGCACTGTTGCTGGAGAAGGGCGTGCCCGGCGAGTCGATCTTCCGGTCGATCTACCTGTTCCCGATGGCGATCTCGATGATCGCCTCGGGCGTGGTCTGGGGCTGGTTGCTGAACCCGTCCCAGGGCGATGACGCGCGTGGCCTGAACCGGCTGTTCGAGATCCTCCATCTGCATTTCCTGGAGAATCCCTGGTGGACCGCGGGCAGTAGATGGACGACGATGGCGTCCATCGCGCTTCCTGCGGTCTGGCAGCTGTCCGGCTACATCATGGCGCTGTTCCTGGCCGGTTTCCGGGGCATCCCGCCGGAGCTGCGCGAGGCGGCCCGGGTCGATGGGGCGTCGGAGTTCAAGCTCTACCGGCATGTGCTGTTCCCACAGCTGTCACCGATCGCGCTGTCGGCGCTGATCATCCTCGGGCACATGTCGCTGAAGCTGTTCGACCTGATCTACGCGATCACCGGGCCGAACCAGTTCCGTACCGAGGTGCCCGCGGTCTACATGTGGAACACCTTGCTGCGCAGCGATATGGCCAAGGCGGCCGCGATCGCGATCGTGCTGCTGGCCGTTGTCGCCGTCCTCGTCATCCCGTACATCGCGTACACCGTCCGGCAGGAGAATGAGGAATGAGCGCCGATACTGCTGCCGCGACCGGTCAGGCCGCTGCGGCGATCCGCCGGAAGCCGCAGAAGCATGGGACGATCGCGGACGGATCGACCCGGCGCAGCCGGACCATCCGCTACATCCTGCTGCTGTTGTTCCTGCTGTTCGTGCTGATCCCGGTGTACGTCGTACTGGTCACCAGCTTCAAGACCTCCGGCGACACCACGGCCGCCTCGCAGTGGAACCTGCCGAAGACCTGGACGCTGGAGCCGTGGCGCAAGGCCTGGGACGTCCTGCAGCCGTACATGATCCGGTCGCTGTCGCTGGCGATCCCGGCCGCGATCATCTCGTCGCTGATCGGCTCGATGAACGGGTTCGTGCTGGCCCGGTGGCGGTTCCCGGGCGCGAACCTCGTGTTCGCGTTCATCCTGTTCGGGATGTTCATCCCGTACCAGGCGGTGATGCTGCCGCTGCGTACGACGTTCACCGCGCTGGACGTCACCCGCGGTGTGCCGACGCTGATCCTGGCGCACTGCATCTACGGTCTGCCGATCTGCACGCTGATCTTCCGGAACTACTACGCCACCATCGTTCCGATGGAGATCATCGAGTCGGCCCGGGTGGACGGGGCCGGGCTGGTCCAGACGTACCTGCGGATCATCCTGCCGATCTCGATCTCCGGGTTCGTGGTCACGCTGATCTGGCAGTTCACCTCGGTCTGGAACGACTTCCTGTTCGCGCTGTTCCTGACCCAGCAGAACAACGGCCCGGTGACCCTGGGCCTGGCCGCGCTGGCCGGCGGCCAGAAGGTCGACTACGCCGCCAGCATGGCCGGCGCGCTGATCACGTCGTTCCCGACGCTGATCGTCTACATCCTGCTCGGCCGCTGGTTCATCGGCGGCCTGATGGCCGGCGCCCTCAAGGGCTGACCGTTCGTACTCCACCACCGACCGTCTGAGGGGTCAACCCCGCAGACGGTCGGTTGCGGAGGCCGATTCTGCGTCCGCAACCGACCAGGTGCGGGGTTGACCCCCGAGACGGTCGGGGATGGCGCGCGGTGGGGGTTGTCCACAGGGCGCGCGGAGGGGACTGCGGCGGAGTGGGGACGGACGGTAATCTCACGAAGGTGACCAAGTCTCCACGCGGACGGGATGGGCGGCGCAGCCATTTGCGGCTCGTCCCCGACCCCGGCGAGCCGCACGGGCCGACGGCGGGTGTCGACGTCGACACCACGCCTAGCGTCGCCGTGCTGGAGACCCTGCTCGAGACGCTCACCCTCGACCTGGCCGCGGTGCCGGCCGCGCTGCACCCGGTGATCGCGGAGGCGTCGGTGGCCCGGTCGGCCGCGATGCTCGCGGATCAGCTGTGGCCGGCCGGGCGTCCGGACGAGATCGGCGAGGTGGAGCGGTTCTTCTGGGCCGACGCCGCGCGGGTGCTCGGCGAGCGCCGCGATCTCGAATCCTTCGTCCTGCTGACGAGTCTGGCCCGTACGGTCGGTCCGGCCGGGCGGTTGCCGTTGCAGCGTGCTCATGTCTCCCGGTTGCGGACGCAGGACTCGGTGCCGGAGTGGGTGACCCGGATCGCCGGGTTCCGGTTGACCAGCGCGATCGTGTCGGAGGACATCACCGGCGACGGCCTGAGCGTCGTGCTCGACTACGACGACGAGCAGCACCCGCACACCGTGGTGGTGTTCATCGACAACAACCTCGGCGCGATCGTCAAGGACGTCTTCGTCGGCCCGCCGGTGGACCGGGTGCTGGAGGCGTACCAGCGCGGCGGCCGGGTGACCATCCGGACCGTGCGGCCCTCGACCGCTGCCGGCATCATCCTGCAGGCGCTGGGGGAGACCCGCGACTACGACGATCCGCCGGTCAGCGAGGACTTCGAGTTCTTCACCGGCCTGTTGGTGAACCGGCTGACCCAGCTACCGGAGCGCCCGATCCGGCCACCGATCCGGCCGCTGCTGTCCCCGCGGCAGCGCGACGAACTGGTCGAAGAGTTCCTCGAATCTGCGCGGGGATTGCCGGATGATGCCGCAGACATCGCCAGGCTGTGGATCGACCACGCGGTGGATCACACCGTCGGCGGTCCGTTGCGCGTCAGCGCCGTGCTCGTCGAGCTGTTCCTGGCGCACTGGTTGCCGCGCAAAGTCCTTGCCGACAGCACGTACTTCGACGCGGTTCCCCTTGTGGTGAAGGCCTGGCTCGAGTTCGCCGGCGACCGCACGCAGCTGCCGCTGGACGCCGTCGACGAGGCAGTCGACGCGGTGGACGTCTGGCAGCCCGCGCTGGAAGCCGCGGCGATGGTCGACCCGGTCGGCTCGAAGCCCGGCGAGCGAGTCTTCCTCGACGACACCACCAACGATCTGGAAGACGCTTACCGAGCCTTGGCGGGCCTCGGCTCCCCACCGCAACCGGACCTCACCGGCCTGGACAACACCCAGGCGGCAACCCTGTCCGTCCTGGCTCCGCACGCCTGGCTGATGGCCGGCGAAACCCTCGGCACGGCGTACGCGCCGGATGCCTTCGACATCGCCGAACGCCTCGTCCGCGACGCCCCCGACCTCCTCACCAAAGCCCGCCTCTCCACCTGGCCCCGAGCCATCGTCTGGCTCCTGGCCCACCGCCACCGCCTCGTCGGCCCCGGCGAAACCCTGACCCCCTACGCCCTGGCCACCGACCTGTCGTCATCACCGGCAACCCTGCGAAAAAACGCCAAACTCCTGACCGATACCCTGATCCTGCCGCTGTGATCTCAGCCGCCGGGCCCGGGGCGGCTCGGGTTGAGCGGCGGCGGACAATGGGGGCATGCATGTGCGTGCGCCGGAGTTGCGAGGTCGGGGTTGGTTGAACACGGGTGGTCAGGAGTTGTCGCTCGCTGACTTCCGGGGGCGCTTTCTGTTGCTGGACTTCTGGGCGTTCTGTTGTATCAACTGCCTGCACGTGCTGGACGAGTTGCGGCCGTTGGAGGAGAAGTACGGCGATGCGCTGGTGATCGTCGGCGTGCACTCGCCGAAGTTCGCGCACGAGGGCGAAGAGGCGGCGGTCCGGGCCGCCGTCGAGCGGTACGAGGTGGGCCATCCGGTGCTCGACGACCCGGAGCTGATCACCTGGCAGAACTACACCGCGCGCGCCTGGCCGACGCTCGTACTGGTCGATCCGAACGGGTACATCGTCGCGCAGTACTCCGGCGAGGGGCACGCGCACGCACTGGACGCTCTGCTGGCCGAGTTGGTGACCGAGCACGAGGCCGCTGGGACTTTGACCCGCGGCAAGTCGCCGTACGTCGCGCCGGTGCCTGAGCCCACCGATCTGCGCTTCCCTGCCAAGGTCGTTGCTCTGGACAACGGCCTGCTTGTTGCGGACGCCGGCAACCACAGCATCGTCGAGCTCGCCGCCGACGCGACCACCGTCGTACGCCGGATCGGGACCGGTCAACGCGGTTTCACCGACGGGCCCGCCGACGAGGCGTCGTTCTCGGAGCCGAACGGGCTGGTGATTCTGCCGCCTGACGTCGCTGGTCGCCTCGGGTACGACGTGGTTGTCGCGGACACCGTCAACCACGCGCTGCGGGGGATCTCGTTGGCCGATGGTCAGGTGCGGACGTTGGTTGGCACCGGCAAGCAATGGATGGACGGCGACGGCACCGACGTACTCAGCTCGCCGTGGGACGTGGCGTGGTGGGGCGACAAGGTGTGGATCGCGATGGCCGGCGTACACCAGTTGTGGACCTACGATCCGTTCACCGGTGTGACCGAGGTTGCTGCGGGGACGACCAACGAAGGGTTGAAGGACGGCCCGCTTGCGGACGCATGGTTCGCGCAGACCAGCGGGCTCGCGGCCGATGGTGATCGGCTGTGGTTGGCCGACTCCGAGATCTCCGCGCTGCGGTGGATCGACACCGAAGTACACACTGCTGTCGGGACCGGGCTGTTCGACTTCGGGCTGCGGGACGGGAAGGCGACCGAGGCGTTGCTGCAGCACCCGCTCGGCGTGACGGTTCTCCCCGACGGTTCGATCGCGATCGCCGACACCTACAACGGCGCCGTACGCCGCTACGACCCACGCACCGAGGTCGTCGAGACGATGGCGACCGGCCTGGCCGAGCCGAGCGGCGCTGTTGTCGTAGGCAACGAACTCCTGGTCGTCGAGTCGGCCGCCCACCGGCTCACCCGCGTACCGCTGGGCGCCTCTGCGACCGCCGACGAGTTCAGCACCCAGACCCAACGCCCGCCGATGGACCTGGCAGCCGGCGAGGTCACCCTCGAGGTCGTCTTCACGCCGCCGCCCGGGCAGAAGCTCGACAACCGCTACGGCCCGTCCACCCGCCTGCTCGTCTCCGCCACCCCCGACACCCTCATCCGCGAAGGCGCGGGCGACTCCACCGACCTCGTCCGCCGCCTCGTCATCGACCCCCACGCCGGCACCGGCGTCCTGCACGTCGCCGTACAGGCCGCATCCTGCGACGACTCCGCCGAGGTCGAGTTCCCGGCCTGCCACATGCACCGCCAGGACTGGGGCGTCCCGATCCGCATCACCCCCGACGGGCCCGATCGGGTCGAGTTGGTGCTGTCCGGGAGCAAATAGTTTGCCGCCCGGGTACAGGGGAGTAGCTTCGAAGGTATAGCCGCTACTCGCTGGGAGGCTCGGATGAGCATCGGTGTCGGGATCTTTCTGATGGTGGTCGGGGCGGTGCTCGCGTTCGCCGTCCGCGACACCTGGGACGCCGTCAACCTGCAAGTCGTCGGCTACATCCTCCTACTGGCCGGCCTGGCCGGCATCCTCCTCTCCTTCTACATCACCAACCGCCGCCGCCGGGTAGAAACCGACGCCATCGACCCAGCCATCGAAGAGGAATACCGCGTAGTAGAAGAACACCACCGCGACATCCAGGAGTAGACGGCTGCGCGGTAGCCGCGCGCGGTACTGCGGACCCTGCCTGGACGCCTTCCTGCGCCGGGATAGCGGATCCCCAGGCCATCACAACCTGCGCGGAGGCTGGCTCTTGAGCGGGGCCGCGGTCGGCGGCGATGGATTGTGATGGCCTGGAGATCCGCTTGCACAGGGTCGGGATCGCCGCTTCGAGCGGCCGGCCTAGTTTGCGTGGAGTTCGATGTCGCCTGAGGTGGTTTTGGCGGTGATGGTGTGGGATCCGTTGGTGTTGTTGCCGAGGCTGTTCTCGGTGTCGCCGCTGTGGGTGTCCGTGGTGACCTTGTAGTCGCCGGTCGGTGCGGTGATCTCGATGTCGCCGCTGGAGCCCCTTGCCGAGATGTCGTTGGCTTCGGCGAGCTGGAGTTCCATGTCGCCGGACGAGGTCTCGACGTTCACTGGGCCGCCCTTCAGGTCGGCGGCCTCGATGTCCCCTGAGTTGGCCTTCACGGAGAGCTTGCCGTTCAGGTCGCTGACGGACACATCGCCGGAGGTGACGTCGAGGTTCACGTCGCCGGCGATCTCGCGCAGTTCGAGTTTGCCGGAGCGGGACTTCGCGTCGACGCCGGCGACGCCGGTCAGCTCGACATCGCCGCTGCCGTTCTCGCCGGTCACCTTGGTGCCGCGCGGAACGGTCACCTCGAAGTCGGCGCTGCACTGCCAGCCGCAGTCGCCGTCGAGCTTGAGTACGCCGTCCTTCACGGAGTACGCGTCGCCGTGCTTCCAGAACCAGTACTTGCGCTTCTCCTGGACGGTGGTCTTGTCGTCGTCGGAGACCTTGATGGTGATGTCGGAGTGCTCGGCGGCGAGTTGCACCGTGGTGATCTTGTCGTCGACCTTGTGCGTGTCGTCGGAGTCCTTGTCCCCGAACTGCCAGAACGCCAGCCCGGCCGCCACCACCAGCAGAACCACGCCGAGCTGCTTGTTCTCCGCCATCGTCGCCTCTTCTCGAGCCCACCCACGTTGTCGCCTCGACAGTAGGTGGCGCGGCAGGCTCTCAGGATCAGGCAGATCCCCCGAGGTGTCCCTGAGCCTCCCTCAGGGACAGACGGGAAACCCCTGCCGTCACCGGTGTAGTTCGCCGCGGGAGACTGCTTCGGCCAGGTCGTCGCCGGTGGTGCCGTAGAAGGTGCGGGCCCAGAGGGTGTCGTCGTACCAGTACGGCCCGTCGTCGCCGGCCAGTGACGCCGGCGCGGTGCCGCGTTTGAGGGCTCGGCGGCAGTCGGCGCAGAGCGGCAGGGTGAGTGTGGTGCCGTCGGCTTCCACTTGAGTGGGTTTGCCGGCAGACCGCCCGTGCAGCGGGTTGAACGCACAGAGATCCGGTAGGGCGTCTGCACGCCCCGTCACCGCGACGTCGTACTCCCGACGCGCCTTGTCCAGCAACACCATCGCCCCGACCAGATCCACCAACGACGTGGACGAGTCGAGAACCTTCCCGGCCGCCGCGTGGTCGTCGAGCGCCGCCTGCTGATGCCGCAGACCAGGACCCTCAGTCGTAGGCAACGCGGCCAACTTGGTGCCGAGTGTCGTCAGCTCCGCCGTCGTGTCCCGTTCCAGCCGACGCCGCCGTTCGGCCGCGACGGTCGCCGCGACATGCGGCGGGATCCGGAAGGCCTTCTCGCGCCGCGGTGCCGAGCTCCGCCGCCGCAGCCCGATCACAAGACCCAGCAGGATCAGAATGACGAACCCGCCGACGATCGACAGCGCAACGACCCAACCATGCCCACCCGACTCCGAAGAGTCCGGCGAATCCGATGAGCCAGACCCAGATGACGTCGGACGAGGCGTCGTCGAAGGGATCCCCGGCGCGGCCAGCAGCTCGTACATCCGGGCCAGCACCTCGGTCGGCCCCGCGTCGTACCCGGCGTCGTCCAGCGCACGTTCGCGCGCCGCCTGGAGCTTGTCCTCGCTGACCTGCGGCACGTCCCGCGCCTCGTACCACGGGAAGCTGTCCCCGCCGTCGACCACGACGTACAGCCCCGGCTTGCGCAGAGCGTCCATCACCAGGGTGAGCACCGTGCTCTCCTGCCCCTGGAACTCGTCGCTCGGCGTCAGCGGCAGGATGATCGTGTAGACCGGGTACCCGAGCGCCTTCGCCTTCGTCCGTACGTCGGCGCGCAGCTTCTCCGGCAGCGCCGACGCGTACGCCGCGTCGATGTACAACGGGTCCTTGGTCAGCGCCGTCGCGATCTCGCGGGCTCGCTCCGCCGGCGTCTGCGCCGCACTCGCCTCGGCCGGGACCGCGACCAGCAACACCAAGGCCGCCAAGCAGGTCAAGAGGCCTTTCACGAGGTTCCCTTCCGACGTCGGGCGGCAATCGCCGCCACGATCAATACGATTCCGGCGAGGATGCTGCCGCCGATCAGACCGAGTAGGCCGCCGCCGAGACCGTTCCCGATCGCTTTGCCGACGGTGAACCGCTCCGCCGGGTACGACGGGTCCGGCTCGGTCGGGAGTGGCTCGGTCCGGGCCGGCTCGGGCGAGTAACGATCGTTCAGCTCGATCTCGTCGAGGTACGCCGAGAGCTGCGCGCTGAGGGTCTCGTCCTTGTCCCGCCAGGTGCTGTCCGGGGCGTACGCCGCGACCTCGTGCGCCACGCCGTACGTCGTGTCGCCGTCCATCACGATGTACACGCCCGGCTTCCCGTTCGCGGCCGCGAGCCGGCCGGCGAGGAGACTGGCGTCGCCCTTCTCCGGGAACCAGGCCCCGGTCGGTACGACGGCAACGTAGACAGGCGTCTTCGCCGCCGCGATCACCCGCAGCATCTCGTTGCCATCGGCAATCGAAGTGAAGTCCGGGTCGACGTACAGCCCGTCCTTCGCCCACGCGGCGGTGGCTGCGGCGATCCGGGGATCGGTGGGCGTGGCCGCCCAAGCGGTCCCGGTCAACGCGAAGACAGTTGCCATCAGCAATAGCACGAGTCGCCTCATCGGACCTCCCGCGCAGCGATCCGCTCGGGCAGGTCGTCGGACACCGCGCCGAAGCCGCTGGCGACCATCGGGCTGTCCTCCGGATCGAGCGTCCAGTACGGCACCCGCTTGCGGTCGTGACCGAGCAGTCCGGACTTGGTCCACACTCGCAGCCCGATCGGCGTCCGCCCACGGCGCAGGACGTTCACGCAGCTCTGGCACGCGGGCACTTCGACCTCGTCCTCCCAGTCGACCGTGGTCGTCCCGGGGTTGTGCGTCGGGTTGAAGAAACATGGCGGCTGCAGGGCCGCTCCGGATGCGACGCGCTCGGCCTGCCGGGCGAGAACGAGCGCACCGGCGGCCGCGAGCAGGTCCTCCGGCTGGTCCACGCGTAGCGTGCGCGCGGCGTCCAGCCGGCGGTACGCATCATCGCGCTGATCGAGCTGGGTCGCCGACTTGTTGCTGCGCTTGTCGAGCCGTGCCAGGGCCCGCTCGGCCTGCTTGATCTTGTCGTCCGCCTTGAGCTCGACATCCCATGCCTCGATCGGCGGATCGTCGGCCTGGTGCTGTCTCCGCAGCTTGGCCGGCCGCCGGCGGCGAAGGCCGATGAAGAGCACCAACGCGAACCCGAGCACCGCGCCGACACCGAGCCCGACGTACGCGGACCGGTCTTCCTTGTCGGTCACCGACAGGCCGCCGTCGCTCCGCTGTGGCTCCAAATCACCGGCAGCCACAGCTGGAAGCGGGCGACCGTCGTACGCCGTCGCAGCCTGCTGGATCGTACGGACGATCTGCGGCGCCGGGCGCTTGTCGATGACATCGGAGTCCTGCTTGTCGTCGGCCCGGACGCTGGACAGGTCGCGGCCGCGGAGCCCGGCCGGGCGGAACAGCTCCGCGCTGTCCGACCAGTAGTTGTCGTACACAACGGCGACGATGTACACCCCGGGCTCGCCGATCCGCGCATGCAGCAACGTCGGCAGGTCGTAGCCGTTCGTCCGCAGGTACGGCGACTGCGGCACGAGCGCGACGTACACCGGGAGGCCGGCGCTGCGCATCGCCGCGTGGATCCGGTCCAACTCGGTGGCCGGCATCGTCGCCCGCAGCCGCTCGTCGACGGAGAGGTGATCGGTCCGCCAGGCCGCGGCGATGCGGTCGGGCAGCTCGGGGGTATCGGCCTGCGCGGGGAGCACCGGCAGGAACGCCAGGGCCGCGACCAGGGCACTGAGGAGTCGGGCGGACATCGCCGACAGCCTACGACTACCCGACCTGGACACACTCACACGGACGCCGCATCCCCTCGATCGGTTCCGGAGTAGACGCGACCCTGGCTCGGACAGGGGAAGCCAAGCCAGGGTCGCGGTGTTGCAGGGCAGCAACGTTGCTACAACACCCCGGTCTGCAACAGGGCAGATCGCGGGGCATCTCGGGGCAGATCAATCTGCCCCGAGCTGGAACCCTCCGGCCCGGACCGCGCAAGCGCCCGAGCCGGAGGAGATCAGAAGGCGGACTCCGGGAGGTCCATCACGTCCAGGTCGGTGAGCTCGGCCTTGACCCGCTCGGCGCGGACCGACGGCATCGTGCTCCGGACGAACCACTGGGCCGCTGCGACCTTGCCGGTGTAGAAGTCCTGGTCAGCGGGCGAAAGCTCGCCGCCGAGCCGTTCCAGCGCGACCTCCGCCTGGCGGAGCATCAGCCACGAGCAGACCACGTCGCCGAGGACGAACAGCAGCCGCGAGGTGTTCAGGCCGACCTTGTAGATGTTGCGCGGGTCGCCGTTCTCCGCCTGCGGGTTGCTGGCCATCAGGGCCTGCCCCATGATGCCCAGGATCTTCTGGGTGTCCTCGAGGCCCTTCGCGAGCAGCCCGCGCTCCTCCTTCAGCCGGCCGTTGCCTGCCTCGGAGGCGACGAACGCCTGCACCTGCTCGGCCAGGTGACCGAGTGCCTTGCCCTGGTCCTTGATGATCTTCCGGAAGAACAGGTCCTGGCCCTGGATGGCCGTGGTGCCCTCGTAGAGCGTGTCGATCTTCGCGTCCCGCACGTACTGCTCGATCGGGTAGTCCTGCAGGAAGCCGGACCCGCCGAACGTCTGCAGCGACTCGGTGCCGAGCAGCGTCCACGACTTCTCGGACCCGTAGCCCTTCACCAGCGGCAGCAGCAGGTCGTTGACCCCTTCGGCGAGCGTGTCGTGCTCGCCGGCGTACCGCGCCTGCTCGGCACGGTCCTGGTACGTCGCCGTGAACAACACCAGCGCCCGCAGTGCCTCGGCGTACGCCTTCTGGGTCAGCAGCGAACGCCGTACGTCGGGGTGGTGGGTGATCGTGACTCGCGGCGCGTCCTTGGCCGGCTGGGTCAGGTCCGCACCCTGCACCCGCTCCTTGGCGTACTCGAGCGCGTTCAGGTAGCCGCTGGACAGGGTGGCGATCGCCTTCGTGCCGACCATCATCCGCGCGTACTCGATCACCTGGAACATCTGCGCGATGCCGTCGTGCACCTCGCCGAGCAGCCAGCCCTTCGCCGGTACTCCGTCGCCGAAGGTGATCTCGCAGGTCGTCGAGACCTTGATGCCCATCTTCTTCTCGACGTTGGTGACGAAGGCGCCGTTGCGCTCGCCCGTCAGCTCACCGGTCTCGAGGTCGAAGTCGTACTTCGGGACCACGAACAGGCTCAGGCCCTTCGTCCCCGGACCGCCGGCACCCTCGATGCCCTGCGGTCGTGCGAGGACCAGGTGGACGATGTTCTCGGTCATGTCGTGCTCGCCCGAGGTGATGAACCGCTTGACGCCCTCGATGTGCCAGCTGCCGTCGTCCTGCAGCGTGGCCTTCGTGCGCCCGGCGCCCACGTCGGAACCGGCGTCGGGCTCGGTCAGCACCATGGTGGCGCCCCAGCCGCGCTCGATGATGTGGTGCGCGATCTTCTGGTCCCGCTCGGTGCCGTTGCGCCAGAGGACGTGCGCGAAGTTCGGGCCGGCGGCGTACATGTGCACCGGCGGGTTGGCGCCGAGCACCAGCTCGGCGGCGGCCCAGCGCAGCGACGGCGGGGTCGGCTGGCCACCGAGCTCGGCGGGCAGCTCGAGCTTGAACCACTCGGCGTCCATGTAGGCGTGGTAGCTCTTCTTGAACGCCTCGGGCATCCGGACCTCGTGGGCCTCCGGGTCGAAGACCGGCGGATTCCGGTCGGCCTCCGCGAAGGACTCGGCCAGCTCGTGCTTGGCCAGCCGGTCGACCTCCGCGAGCACCTCACGCGCGGTATCGACGTCCATGTCGGCGTACGGGCCTTGACCGAGCACGTCGCCCCGGCCCAGTACCTCGAGCAGGTTGAACTCGATGTCCCGCAGATTCGACTTGTAGTGGCTCACAGGGGCTCCCCTACCTCTTCGCTGCAACTTTACTCACGAGTAACTTAAGTATATACCCGCCGGTAACGAGGTCAAAGAGAGATTGACTGTGAGGTATGAAGCTGATTTACGAGACGCACTCGATCACTGTGGACAACGAACGAGGGATCGCGACCGGCTGGTTGCCGGGTGAGCTGTCCGAGGAGGGGCGCCGGGTGGCGGCGGAGATCGGTCTGCGCTGGCCGGATGTCGATGTCGTGTTCAGTTCGGACCTCCGCCGGGCCGTGCACACGGTCGAGCTGTCCGGACTGACGGTGCCGCACCTGCAGGACTGGCGACTGCGGGAGTGCAACTACGGCGAACTCAACGGCGCTCCCGTGGACGCGCTCGAGCCGCGGGTCGAGCGCATCAATGGTCCATTCCCGGGTGGCCAGAGCTATGCCGAGATGGTCGAGCTGACCCGCTCGTTCCTGGCCGACGCCAAGCGCTGGTACGACGACGCAACCGTCCTCGTGGTTGCGCACTCGGCCAACCGCTGGGCGCTGGAACACCTACTGGGCAGCGGCAAGCCGATCGCCGAACTGATCGCGGCCCCGTTCAACTGGCAACCGGGCTGGGAGTACGACTGTTAAATCCCGCCGTCAACTGGACCAATCGCGTGAGAACATTTCCAACCTGAGTGGGGTCGGGGATGGCCTCACAGCGAACGTGCGGGAGATGAACATGCCCAATTGGCTGAGCAGAAACCAGAACGACACCCCGGAGCAGGCGGCCGAGGCGGAGGAGGCGGGCACAGAGGCGGGGGAGCGTGTCAGCCGCTGGGGACGGGTGACCAATGCGCTCGAGGGCACTGGCCACGTCGCCGCTGCGAACAATGTCAGGGGCAGGGGCACGGCTGACTCGCCCGAAGAATTGGCCGCAGCTCAGGGACGCTACCCCGCGGGCCCGGGCCGTGACGGTAACGAGAGGAGCTAGCCTCTCCGGACACGCCACGGTTGTGGCTGCACCCTCGCCGAAATGGCGAGGGTGCGGCGTTTCGTACCGCCTGGCTAGGGCGTGTAGGCAGTTGCGCTGCCGTACAGCTTCTGGGTGAAGGACGTCATGTATGACGAGGTGTCCGACTCGGTGAGGTTGTAGGTGAGGAAGACGCCGTACCCCTCGCTGACCGTTCGCTGGGCGAGGGTTGTGGCGGTTGACGAGCTGGTGTCGGTGTAGGAGATCGCGGCCGGCGAGAGGCGGGACTTCTCGCTCGGGCCGACCGGGACGCCCCACGTGCCGTAGTACGGGTTCCAGGCGTAGTTGAAGGTCTCGGCGATGCTCTGGCCGTTGTAGGTCAGGCGATCCGCGGCCGGGCCGATGTCGTAGAGCGTGATCAGCTTGTTCGGGAGCTTGGCGCGGAGCGCCTGGACCAGGTAGACGAACGAGAAGTCGTTCGGCTGGCCGGTGCCGTTGTTGCCGTACTCCGCGTACTCGTCGTCGAAGTCGATGCCGTCCAGGCCGTATTGGTTGACCGCGTCGGCCAGCTGCTGCGCGAACGCGTCCGCGGCCGCCTGGTTCGGGAAGTTCGCGAAGCCGGCGCCCTGGTGGTTGCCGAGGATCGACAGCAGAACCTTGATGCCCTTCTGCTGCAGCGGGCGGACCTGCGTGGCGACGTTGTCGAGCACGCTCTGCACCTGCTGGTTGAAGGACAGGTACGCCGCGGAGCCGTCGTAGTTGATGTTCGCCGCGAAGATCACCGCGACGTCGATCACCTGCGCGCCGCCGTTCGCCAGCGTGTACTTGCCGGCGCTCAGCATGCTGTGGTCGTTGACCTCGATGTAGGCGACGGTGACCGGGCCGGTCTTCTGTGCCCGGCGGCATTTGGCCGCGGCCTCGGCGGGCAGCGCGGCACCGGTGGCGGCCGCGGCGGTTCCGGCGGCCAGGGCTGACAACAGGGTCCTTCGCTTCATGAGCTGTGAACTCATCCGATCGACTCCTCGTCAAAGGTGGGCGGTGTCGCTATATCGGTTAAGTACCGGTCGCCGCCTGGCTGACAGCTCAGGCGGCGAGAGGAGATAAACCGGTATAGCGACACCGATCATCGATCGGTGACAACCCGCTGTCAAGGGTTCACTGCAACGGTACGACGTCGGTCGTGCCGCCGGCCTCGACCTGCACCTCGGCGTGCGTCCCGGCCGGTACCAGCAGCGCATTCGACCGCGCCGGGCTCCACGCGCCACCGTCGTACCGGTAGGACAGCTGAGCGTCCTTGTGGGCGACTGCCCAGCCCTGGCCGTCGGGCAGTTCGATCGCGACCGGCAGGGCGGCCGCCGCATCCGGTACGCCGCCGAGGACGATCCGCGGCTTCCCGGTCTTCGGCTTGAGCACGGCGTAGACGTGGGTCGGATCGCTGTCCAGCGCCTGCTCGCCGAGGTACACCGCGGTCCCGTTGGCGGTGACGCCGTACCCGGTCCAGATCGAGAAGGCGGTGCCGTTGGCGTTCGGGTCGCCGGCCTTCTGGATTGTGTCGTTGAACACGTCGTTCGCGGTCTTACGCAGCCGGTCCGCGCCGTCGCTCATCGGCCAGAGCAGGTCGGCATCTTGCGCGAAGTCTCCCCACAGCCGCTGGTCGCCGGCCGTTTCAGGGGGCGAGGCGTTGATGTCGGCGTTGACGATCGACAGGTACGAGAACGCGGTGCCCGGCATCCGGTTGAGCCGCAGGTCCGCGAGGTTCTGCCCGGTCGGAAGCTGCACCACACTGACCTTGTCGCGGAACGTCAACGGGGTGAAGGTGCGTTTGACCGAACCGTCCTTGGCGTACGTGCGACCCATCGACAGGCCGATCTGCTTGCCGGGCATCTGCAGGGCAACCAGGGCCTGGGTGCCGTTCTTCTCGACCACGAACCCGGTCTGCTGGGACGAGCCCGGAACCGGGTAGTCGTCGCCGATGATGACCGGCTTGCCGTCCTTGTCGTCGCCGACGTACCCGACCAGCGCCGCCACACCCTCGTGGTACAGCTGCACGTCCGAGTGGTTGCGGAGGTCGGAGTTCTCGACCACGATCGCCGCCCGGCCGCCCGGCGTGTTGCCGGCCCAGGCGACCTGTGCGTCGCCCTGCATGTGGTTGAAGATGCCGCGATCGTGGTTGATCGACTTGCCGTGGGACGACCGCCACGCCGCCAGCACCTGCTTCAGGTACGCCGTGTCGCCGGCGAGATCGCCCCGGGTCGGGCCGCTCATCAGGAACGCGTACGGGTTGCCTTCGCCGGGCCGGGATGCGATGGGCGGCTCGGACCGGTGGTCGAGGATGCCTGGGGCGGTGACCGCGACTCCGCCGACGGCGACCGACGTGAGCGCGATCGCGCCCGCGGCGAGGAAACGGCGGCGCCGGAGCCGGCGGGCCCCACCGGCCCGGGCCCGGTCGAGCAGGTCGGGCGGAGCCTCGACGCCGTCCACGTCGGCGCTCAGCCGCTGCTTGAGTTCGGTCTCGGTCATCGCAGTCCTTCCAGGATGGCGGGTTCGGTGATCAGGCGGAGCCGGTCCAGTGCGCGAGACGTCTGGCTCTTCACGGTGCCGAGCGAGCACCCGAGCGCGTCGGCGGTCTGGGCCTCGGTGAGGTCCTCGTAGTACCGGAGCACGATCACGGCGCGTTGCCGCGGGGGTAGCTCCTGCAGGGCGGTGATCAGCTGGTCGCGGACCGCGTGATCCTCGGTGCTGTCGGGCGTGGGCCGGTCGTGGTCGGCGAGTGCGACCTCGGGTTTGCGGCCCTTGCTGCGCCAGCGGTTCGCGGCGAGGTTGGCCAGGGTCTTGCGGGCGTAGGCGTCCGGTGCGCTGTGGATCCGCCGCCAGTGGACATACACCCGTTCGTACATCTCCTGGACGAGGTCCTCGGCCCCGGCCCGGTCGCCGACGAGCAGGACGGCGGTGCGCAGCAACCGGGTCGAGCTCCCTCGGACGAACTCGTCGAAATCATCACCCCGCGTGACCATCCACCCCTCCTCGGTGATCGTTCTCGTAGTCAGATAGACACCGGCGCAGACCGGAAGGTTGCATCGCCCGAGTCGCGGTGTGGCGGCGTTGTGGATGAAGATGGACGCTCCGAGCGCCATCGACGGGAGTTGATATGCGAGTGATCGGGCTGATGTCCGGGACGTCGTACGACGCCATCGACGCCGCCGCCGCAGACCTGCGGCTGGACGGCGACGTACTGGTCCTGACGCCACTGGGCATGCTGAGCCAGCCGTACCCGCCGGACCTGCGAGCCGCGGTTGCGGCCTCGTTGCCACCGGCATCGACGACAGTGGAGCAGGTGTGCCGGCTGGATACCGGGATCGGCCAGGCGTTCGCCGCGGTGGCCCAGCAGGCGGTGGAGCAGCTGTGCGGTGGGTACGCCGACCTGATCGTGTCGCACGGGCAGACGGTGTTCCATTGGGTCGACGACGGCGTGGTGCGCGGGACCCTGCAGCTCGGGCAGCCGGCGTGGATCGCCGAGGCGACCGGCGTATCGGTGGTGTCGGACCTGCGGGCGCGCGACGTGGCTGCGGGTGGGCAGGGTGCACCGCTGGTCAGCATCATGGACGTGCTGTGGTTGCGCGGCCGTCCCGGCGTACCGGTCGCTCTGAATCTTGGCGGCATCGCGAACATCACTGTCGTCCACGGCGAACCGGTTGCCTTCGACACCGGTCCGGCGAACGCCCTGATCGACGCCGTGGTGATGGAGCTGACCGGACAGCCGTTCGACGCCGACGGAGTGATGGCGGCGCGCGGTCAGGTGCATGAGGAGCTGCTCAAGCGGCTGCTGGCGGAGCCGTACTACGCGCGCCCGGCGCCGAAGTCGACGGGGAAGGAGCTCTTCAACCTGGCCTACATGGCGCAGGCGATGGAAGGGCTGCCCGAGATCCCCGCGGAGGACCTGGTGGCCACGGTGACCACGCTGACCGCCCGGACGGTCGCCGACGCGGTGCGGCGGTACGGCGGGACCGAGGTGGTCGCCTCGGGAGGCGGGATCCAGAACCCGGCGTTGATGCATCTGCTCGCGGACGAGCTGGACATTCCGGTCCGGACCACCGACGAGCTGGGCATGCCGTCGGCGGCGAAGGAGGCGTACGCGTTCGCCGTGCTCGGGTTCCTGAGCGTGCACGGGCTCGGCGGGACGGTGCCGAGTTGCACCGGCGCCGCGCACTCCAGCGTGCTCGGCTCGGTCACAGCCGGCCTGAGCGGACTGCCCACGATTTCGGGCGAGGCACGACCTCCGTCGCGCCTCCTGGTGCAGTGACCGCACTGAGTGTCGCGCGAGTGGTGCCGCTTGGCGCTGCTGGCGCCCATGCAAGCACCCCGATGCACGCACCTGGACACCACCATCGCTCAAGCGGCACCACTCGCGCGACACTAGACCTGTGACGAGGATGTTCGTGGTGACAGGGGCACCCGGGTCGGGGAAGACGACGGTGGTGCCGGAGCTGGTGCGGCTCAGCCCGGGGAACCTGGTCGTGATGGACATGGACGAGCTGCTGGACGATAACGGACGGCTGCTCGGGATCGACATCGCGAGCCCGACGGCGGCGCCGATCTGGCCGGCGTACAACGCGCTCTGGTTGCGGATCACCGAGCTGATCCGGCGGTCGGGGATACCGGTGCTGCTGCTCTCCCCGCTGCTGCCGGCCGAGCTGCCGGAAGGCCGCTGGCTGCATCTGGACTGTCCGGACGCGGTACGGCGCAAGCGGCTGGCCGGGCGTGGCTGGCCGGAGGCGGAGATCGAGGAGGCGCTCGCGGACGCGGCCGAGATCCGCAAGCACGTGCCGCGGTCGGTGCGCGGAGACGTCGCGCCGGAGCGGTCCGCGAAGAGCATCCTGGACTGGATCCGCGGCGAACGCTTCGGCAAGACCCTCAGCCTGTGGGGCCGGCTCCGGAGTTGACCTTCGAGTTGGTTCAGGGATCAGGGTCGGGCCTATGAGGCTGACGATCAGTGAGTTCGCGCGGGTGGTGGGGCTGGCGCCGAGTGCCCTGCGGTTCTACGACGACTGCGGGCTGCTGCCACCCGCGGAGGTCGACGCGGCGAACGGCTACCGGTACTACGACCGCTCGCAACAACCCCGTGCCCGACTGCTCCGCGACCTCCGGGAGATCGACCTCCCGCTCCCGGAGGTCCGCATCGCCCTGGATGCCGACCCGTCCGACGTCGCGGACCTCGTCCGCGCCCACTTGCGCACTCTCGAAGCCAAGTCCACCGCGACAAGAGCAGCCGCCACCCGCCTCCTGACCCAGCTCCTCTCCCACCAGACGACGGCAGCGATAGGCGGCCCAGAACTGGCCAGCGCCATCCGTCAGGTAACTCCCGCCGCAGCCGCGACAGCCGAACACCTGGGGTTGGACTGCGTGTTGATCGAGTTGGCGGCCGACGAGATCACGTTCGTGGCGACCGATCGGTATCGGTTGGCCGTGCGGACGGTTCGGCCGGTGGAGTTTGGTGGCGTCACGGGGCGGGTGCTGGTACGGGCGGACGAGCTCGCGCGCGTGAGTCGGTGGGCCGCTGCGGGGGATGTGGTGCAGGTGGAGGTGAATGGCGGGCTCATGCTCGTGCGGGGCGACGAGTCACGCGAGTTGGCGGTGGTTGATGCGGAGTACCCGGCGTACCAGCAGATCCTCGACGGGCTGACGCCGCCGGTGTGCCGCGTGGTGGTGGATCGGGCGGGGCTGCTGGACGCGCTGGTCGGGCGCGATGTCGTTGCTTTTGACATCGACGACGAGAGCCTGCGGATCGGCGACGAGGTGAAGCTGGACGCGATCGGGTCCGGCTCGGTGCGGATCGGGTTCACCGCGAGTCTGCTCGCCGCCGCGCTGGAGGCGAGTGTCGGGCCGGACGTGCTGCTCGAGATCTGCGAGCCGAGCCGGCCGGTCGTCGTTCGGTCGGCCGATCAGGGCACGTTCACCACGCTCGTCATGCCTGTCCGGCTGGACGGGTGAACCGGGCGTACTACGGCTGGCTGGCAGGTTCCACACTCTCGGTCCTCGGCGACACCGCGCTGTTCTTCGCGCTCGGCTGGGCGGCGACGGGCATAGGCCCGCGGGTCGCCGCGCTGGTGCTGACCGGGTTCATGCTGCCGCGCGCCGTACTCCTGCTGCTCGGCGGCGTCCTCGGCGACCGGATCGGTCCTCGCCGGCTGCTGCTCGGGTGCGGCGCGATCGTCGGCACGGCCTGCTTCCTGCTGGCCGTTGCCGTCGGGATCCATGGGATCTCAGCCGGTCTGCTGGTGACGACGGCCGTGGTGGTCGGCACGGTCGATGCGTTCGCACTGCCGGCCGCGGGCGCTCTTCCACGCCTCTTCGTGCCGGACGATCAGTTGCCTAAGGCAATGGCGCTGCGTACGTCGGCCACGCAGCTCATCACGCTCGCCGGCGGACCGGTGAGTGGGTTGCTGGTAGCAACGGTCGGGCTGGTCGGGGCGCTGGTGCTCGACGGGCTGACGTTCGCCGTGCAGTTCCTGGTGCTGGTCATGCTCAGACCGCCGTACGACGTGACTCCGCCGAGCGATCGCCGCTCCGTCGCCCGCGAGGCCCTCGACGGATTGCGGGTCGCGGCCGGGGATCCGGTGCTGCGGATGGTGCTGTCCGTGGTCGCTCTGGTCGCTGCCTTCGTCCTGCCGGTGACGTCGTTGTGCGTCCCGTTGCTCGCCCGTTCGCACGGCTGGGCAGCAGGGCAGGCGGGATTCGTTGTGGCAGGCAACGTTTGTGGTGGACTGCTCGTGACCATCCTGGTCGCCCGCTACGGCACCTTCGACCGCTCCGGTCTGACCGGCGGTCTCGGTTGTCTTGTCGCCGCGCTGGGGATCTCGGGCCTGACGCTGGCGCCGTCCGTCCCGTGGGCGGTCGGTGCGACCCTGGCGCAAGGCCTCGGCGTCGGCCTCTTCACGTCACACCTGGCCCCGGTGTTCGTCCGCAGTACGCCGCGATCGCACCTGACCCGGCTCCAGTCGCTGCTGTCGTTGGTCCAGACCGTCCCGCTGATCGCGTCGACGAACCTCCTGGCCACACTCGACGTACACCACGCGCTCGCTCTGGCCGCCGCCGCAACCGCCCTCGCCGGCGTCACCCTGCTCCGCGGCGACTACTTGCCGAAGTCGATCTCGAAGGTCGGATAGTCCGGCTGGGGACACGGCTCGCCCCGGTGTCCCAAGGCCTCGTAGAACGGTGCCGCTCGCTCGTGATGGCCTTGCCATTCGAGGTGACGCACCCGAGTGGACGCCCAGTCCGCGACCGCATCCATCAACGCTCGTCCGACACCCGTACCCCGGCGCGACGGCAGCACGTACAGATCGTGCAAGCGCCCTTGGTGCCGCCGACCCGCCCGCAGATGCGTCCCGTAGTTCTGCACCGCGGCGTACCCGATCAGTTCACCGCCGTCGTCGTACCCCAACGCCACCCACCGGGGATCCTCAGCCAACTCAGCGAAGAACTCCCGCGACTCCACCTCCGAGAACTCTGTCCCGAAACCCTTCACCAACGGCCAGAATCCGGCCCAGTCGTCCATCGTCAACTCACGCACACCCATCCCTCCACCCTCCCAGCCCGACCGCTCGTCGGCAGCTGAATTCCTATTGACAGCATGTTGTCGTGATGACAGTATGTTGTCTATGAGGACAGCTTATGTGGCGGTGTACGAGACGTTGGCGGACTGGGAGATCGGGCACCTGGTGGTGGAGTTGCGGACCGGGCGGTTCACCGGGGTGCCGTGGACCGTGGTGACGGTGGGGGAGTCGCCGGAGCCGGTGGTGACCATGGGTGGGATGCGGGTCGTGCCGGACGTGACGATCGCGGACGTCGAGCCGGACACGGGGGATCTGCTGGTGCTGGCCGGTTCGGGACAGTGGGACAACGGCGGCGGGGATGCGTTCGCGAAGCTGGCGGCGCGGTTCCTCGAGGCGTCGGTGCCGGTGGCGGCGATCTGTGGCGCGACGGCGGGGCTGGCTCGGGCCGGACTGCTGGACGAGCGGAAGCACACGAGCGCCGCGAAGGAGTACCTGCAGGCGACGGGGTACCAGGGCGCGGACAACTACGTCGACGAGCGCGCGGTTGTCGGTGGGGATCTGATCACCGCCGGGCCGGACTCGCCGGTGCAGTTCGCGCGGGCGGTGCTGCAGCGGCTCGAGCTCGCGGGTGAGACGAAGCTGGACGCGTACGAAGGCGTGTTCCATCGCGCCGACCCAGCGGCGTACGCGACGCTGGTGGGATGACGTCCGGCGTACCCGATGATGGTCGGATGACGGTTCCACCCCGGGAAGAGTGGCCGAAGCCGACGAAGCAGTCGGAAGGTGGTGCGGTGTTGACGGATGTCGTCCTCGCCACCTTCCGGCTGAACGCGCGCCTGATGGAGGCCGCCCAGGGCCTGGCCGCGCACGGCGGCCTGACGGCTGCCTGGTGGCAGGTGCTGGGCGGCGTGCTGGACGAGCCGCGGTCGGTCGCCGACGTCGGACGGATCATGGGCGTGAGCCGGCAGGGTGTGCAGCGGATCGCGGACCTGCTGGTCGAGCGCGGTCTCGCGGAGTACCGCCCGAACCCGGCCCACCGCCGCGCCAAGCTGCTCGCCTGCACCGAGGCCGGCTACTGGTCGATCCGCCAGATCGCGGTGGCCCAGCATCCTTGGACATCGGAGCTCGCGAAGGCCGTCGATCTCGACGACCTCCGTACGACGCTCGCCGCCCTGCAGACCCTGATCACCAAGCTGGAAGAAGCTTGATCGCCAGACTCCGCCCGTAGGTGTGGCGCGTGGTGAAGGTCAGCCGCGTCCCGGTGATCGTCCGCGTCACCTGCACACCGGGGACCGGAGCCGCGGCCTTCAGGTACTGCGCCCACAGGTTGACGGTGATGCTGTCGCGCTGCGTCGTCGGATCGGAGACGGCGAGCTGCACGCCCGACGATTGACGGCCTAGGAGCAGCGAAGCCGGGCCGTCGATGGTCAGTCCGGGCAGGTTGTGGGAGCCGGCTGTGAAGGTGTTGGCCGCCGTCAGCCGGAGGCCGAGGTGCTGGATCGCCTGCAATTCAACGGTGTTGGACAGCGGCAGAATCCGGCCGTGCTGGTACGCCTTCAACGCCGATTCTGTTGCGTTGGGCACCAATGCGTAGGCCAGGGACCGGGTCGCGCCGGCGGGCTGGGTGACGGTGAGGCCGAACACCTGTTTGGTGATCGCGGTGTCCGCATTCGACGTCCGCACGACCCGGCGGCTCCGCGTGACTGCCTGCAGATCGACGGACAGCTGAGTCGGCTGGAGGAAGTGGTAGCCGATCGACGCAGCACCGTTCGAGTAGCGGAGCCAGCGCGGATCGACCGTTCCAGAACCGCTCCAGGCGCGCCCGTCGCGTCGTACGCCGGTGACTGTGACGGGATCGGATGCGCCGGCGATGCGGGTGTCGAGGGTCGTCGTCACCGCGCGGGTCGCGTCGCCGACCCCGGCTGCGAGTACGACGATCTCGTCGTCGAGCAGGAACCAGGACTTGGTCGCCGACGCGTTCTTGTAGACCACGAAGTCGTCCGGCAGGGTCGCCCGCGACGCGTACGCGAAATCATCCGACTGCGTCCAGCCGACGGCGCCGTACGCGTCGAGGGTCGCGCCGCCGGAGTGCACGTTGGTCCCGGTCGGGAAGTAGACATAGGTGTTCTGGGATTCCGACGAGGCGGTGAACGTCGGCGGGTTGTCGTAGTACGCCGTCCCGTACAGCTCCGGCACCGTCTTCCGCGTCTCGACCGGCGCGGTCACTCCGCCGAGCGCGTACGGCGAGACGGTCGTGAAGTAGTCGATGCCGAACGACTGCGTCTGGTCCTCACCGGCGAGGTAGAGGTAGTGCGCGCCGTCGCCCTGGAACCAGGGCATCAGGTTCTCGCCGCTCATGTACTCGTACTTGCTGATCCGCTCGGAGTTCCGCGCGACCGCGAACGCGTACCCGGGCCGGCGATGCACTGTCCGGTCCATCGCGTTGAAGGCCGTCGTACTGGCCGCCGGATTGAGGTCCGCGGGGGCGATCGTCGCGTCCGCCTTGATGTCGGCGAACCGGCCGATGCTCACCGGTGACACGAAGCTGTTCACGTTGATCGTCGGCCGCGCGGTGAACTTCGCGAACGCCTTCAGCCGCTGGGCATCGGCGCCAGTCGCGTAGTAGGCCAGGTCGACGATCGCCTCCACGACGACCGCCACGTCGTCGTACCCGGTCGCCGTCCGGGAGACCGCGCGACCCTTGACGATCTCCATCATCCAGCCCTCGAAGATCAGCGGCGCGAACCCGTGCTCGACCCAACCCTGGACCACCCCGACCAGGTCGTCGCCCTGCGCGTACTCCGTCCCGTCGAGCACCTTGATGGTCTGGACGACGCGGCTGAGCAGGCCCTTTCCGTACGAGCCTGTGTACGCGACCGACGCGTGCTGGATGAACGAGCCGTCCGCGTAGTACCCGTCGGTGACGTCGTGCTGGAGGTTGTACGGGTCGATCGTCGCGAAGACGGTGAACTGGTCCTGCAGCGCCTTCCGGATCCGCGCGTCGTCGTCGAGCAGGGCGCCCTGGAGGACGCGGTTCGCGGTGATGTCGACGAGGTTCGCGCCGGTGTGGAAGCGCGAGTCGAGGTCGACGTCGCCGTCCTTCCCGTTGCGCAGGTACGCGTCCATCGAGGCGACGTACGGCGTGATCAGGTCGAGCGGGGCGTCGATCAGCGCGAGCGTCTTCGACACGAACGTCGAGATGCCGATCTCCCAGGTGAACCAGTTGCCGTAGTACCCCGTCGACTGGTCGCCGTAGTAGTTCGCGTGCAGCCAGAGCAGCTTGTCCGCGATCCGGGCGCGGACCTGCTCGTTGCCCTGCAGGTCCGATGCCGGTCCGGGCCGGCGGTACGCGAGCGCGATCTCGTAGAGGTGCTGGTACGACGAGCTGAGGTTCGGATCGCTCGTCCCGAGGGGGAGGCCGGCGAACAGTTCACCGGCGCCGGCGCGGTCGAGCGCGGACAGCCAGGTACGGGCAGTGCTGTCGATCGCGGCGACCTTTGCGGCGACATCGGGGCGCGCGTTCGACTCCGCCGTACCGGCGTAGATCGCGATCGCATTGACCAGCAGCTGACCGGGGTCGGCGCTCATAGTGGCCGTGTCGTCACCGACAGCAGCGTCGGCGGACGGGGCCGGGTTGACCGCGGTCAGCAGAGCGGTGGCGGGTACGAATGACAGCAGGCGGCGACGAGTGATGTCCACTGGAACTCCCGGGCGGTGGGAAAAACCTCACCCCGGGAGTCAACCAGCCGGAACTATCTTCCGGCAACCGCTTACTGGCCGCCGGCCCCAATGAGTTGGGGGTCGATGGAGAGAACCTGGATCGCGTTGCCGGCGGACTTGGCGGGGATGACCAGGGCGACCTGGTGGAGGTAGTCCTGGTGCAGGGTCTGGGTGTACTTGACCATGCTGCTGAACGCGGTCGCCTCACCGCTCGTCCAGTACGCGTTCGAGCCTGGCTCGACGCGCTGGAGGTACTGCTCCGAGAGCGTGAGGAACACCAGCGCGTCGCCGGACGACGTGATGAAGGTCAGCGGCTCGCCGGACGGCAGGAACGCATCGGTCACGCTCGCGATGTACGGCTCCGCGGTGTCGTTGGCCTTCGACGTCGCCCGAAGCTTCTGCAGGCTCGACAGGCTGGGCGACGGCGTGAACAGCTTCGCCTGCGGGGCGCTCTCACCACCGGTCAGGTACGCCGCGAGGTCCTTGGCGACTGTCGCCGGCTGACTCTGGAGCTTGTCCAGGTCGCTGCTGTCCGGGGTGCGCATCCCGTCGACCGACGGCAGCGCGACGCCCTTGGGCGGGTAGACCGAGTGCGTCAACAGCCACGGGCTGCCGGCGTTCTCGCGCTGCCAGACGCCGAGCTGGCGGTTGCCGGGTGCGTTGGAGATGCCCGAGCTGACCACGAACCGCATCGGGTACGACGCGAACTGCGGCGCGCCGATCTCCGGGTCGGTGTAGCTGAACGGCTTCGACACGTCCTTGCCGGCGGCGTCGAGCTTCCGCCCGATCACGAAGCCTGCTTGGGTCTGCGCCAGCGTCGGGTTGCCCTCGATCGTCGCCGACAGCTTCGCGTCGCGGGTCTGGTTCGCCTGGTTGTTGAGCTGGTTGTAGCGCTGCACGACGGCCTGCGCGTCGGCCAGCGTGACGGCCGGGCGGCTGTCCGGCGCGGTCAGGCTGTTCTTCGGCGGCATCAGCCCGCAGCTCGTTGTCGTGAGCAACAAAGCACCGCTGGCGAGCAGGGCCGCCGTACGCCGGACCGCCTCGTCGCTCTTCTCGAACTCCGGCGACGCCGCGAGCGGAACGGTCTCCGGCTCGACGGGCTCGGTGCGCTCGGCCGGCTGGGCCGGTGCGTCGTACAGCGGCGGCTCGTCGTACCGCTGGGAGGCGCCGGCGCCGATCAGGGCCGGTGACTTGGCCCGGGCGACCGCCGCGGCCGACATGAACATCGGCGCTGCCGGAACCGGCTTCGGCTCGGGCCTGACCGGGGCGAACGGGCTGACCCGCTCAGGTGCGAACGGCGAGACGCGGTACGCCGGGGCGTTCTCTTGCGCCTCGGAGGTGCTGGACGCCGTCGGAACCAGGACCGGGATCCGCGCGGCGACGGGCACCGGGATCTCGGTCGTGGTCTCCGCGTCGGCCGCCGCCACAACAGCGGCTTTGCGGCGGCGGAACATCAGCGTGAGTCCCAACGCGAGCACGAGCACGCCCGCACCCAGCACCAGCAGGCAGATCCCGAACAGGCGGTGCACCTGCACGCCGAAGCTGACCTGCGCGCCGACGGCCGGTGAGCCGTCCGCGTTCATCACGACGACGTCGTACCGACCGTCCTGGATCGGCCAGGTGACCGACTGCGAACCGGGCGCGGACTGCGCGACCCACCAGTCGAGGCTGCCGGGCGGCGTCAGCTTGCTGCTACGGCCGCGCAGGTCTTGCGTGCCGAACGTGGCCGGCGGCTCGAAGCGGATCAGCCGGGTGTGCGCCGATCCCGCGAGGTAGTTGCGGACGTCGAGGTCCTGCCCGATGCCCACGAACAACGGCTTGGCGCCGGACGCGGTCACATGCAGCGTCGGGCCGTGCCGGTCGAGCAGCGTGGGCGCGGAGACGACCGCGAGGCCCGTGCTGGCGAGCTCCCGGTCGGGGGTCGAGATCGTGTTGTCCGGACCGACCAGCCAGAAGGCGGCGACGGCTCCGGCGACGGTGGCCACCAGGCCGGCCAGCGTCAGCAGCAGGCCCAGGGTGATGCGGGCGAAACGCATGAAGAGGCTCCCGTTGTACGACGAGCCCGGCGACGGACGGGTGCACCGGACAGGCGGGATCACTGGTCCGGACCCCTCTCCAGGTATCCGGAAGCTCACCCGTTGTTACTGAATAACTGAGCCAACAAGGATCTGTTACGATCCGATGTATTAGCGAATGGCCGTTCACAAACTCGGAGGCGCTGACGTGGCCCGGCCCCGGCTGGTGAGTGACGACGTGATCCTGGACGCGACCCGCCAGGTCCTGGCCGAGCTCGGACCGGTGAAGCTGACCCTCGCGGCGGTCGGTGCCAAGGTCGGGCTGGCGCCGCCGACGCTGATGCAGCGGTTCGGCTCCAAGCGCGGTCTGCTGCTGGCGTCCGCGGCCCGGTCGCCGCTGATGGTCCTGCGTGCCGCGGAGGAGGCCGAGGCGCGCAACACCTCGCCGCTGGCGATCCTGCGGGACTTCGCGTTATCGGCCGTTGCCCACATCAAGCACCGCGAGGAGCTCGGCAACGGTCTCGGCTTCGTCCAGCTCGACGTCTCCGATCCGGAGTTCCGGCAGCACGCGCTGGCGCACTCGTTCGCGATCGTCGACAGCTGTGACCGGTTCTACCGGGCCGCGGTCGAGGCGGGCGAGCTGCGCGCGGACACCGACGTACCGGCGCTGGCGCGCCACACCCTTGTCTGTTTCAACGGTGCGCTCCAGGTCTGGGCGGTGAACGGCTGGGGCTCGCTGCACGAGTTCCTGACCGAGCAGCTCGACCTGATGATCGCCCCCTACCTCATCCAGGAGTAACGGTGTTCCTGCGTGTAGTGGTCTTCTACCTGAGCACGATGGACTTCAGCGGCGTACTGAACGCGGTGCAGGCTGCCACCGGGCCGAGTCCAGACCTGATCCAGCTCGTCCAGTTCGCGCCGGCTCTCGGCGTGGGCGTGATGTTCCTGCTGTTCCGCCGTACCACCCGGGTGGATGCGCGATTCACGCCGGTCCGGGTCGCCGCCAGGCGGAGTGCGCTCGTGGTCGGCATCGTGATCGCCGCGATGCTGGCGTCGGTGCTCGTCCATGTCGTCGCCGGTCGGTCGTGGCGGGCGGAGGGCCTGCCGTTCCCGTTCTGGGCGCTGGTGATCACGATGATCGTCGGCGCCGCGGGCGAGGAGCTCGGCTGGCGTGCCTATCTGCAGCCCTACCTGCAGACACGGTTCTCGGTACTGCGTTCGTCGCTGATCGTCGGCGTGCTCTGGGGTTTCTGGCACATCGGCGGGTTCTCGCACGGGCTGCTGTACATGGGGCTCTTCGTCGTGATGGCGACCGGGCTGGCGGTGGTGATGGGCGCGGTGGTCAGCGGCGCACGCCGTACCAACCTCGTCGTTGCCACCGCTGCCCACGCTGCGGTCAACCTCGGACTGATCCTGCTCTTCACCGAGGAGAACGGCGACCTGTTCCCGATGGCGGTCCTCGCCGCGGTCTGGACGATCGCCGCCGTCGTCGTCACCTCAGTGCAGGTACGACGCCCCGTTGAAGTCGAGGACCGCGCCGCTCGCCCAGTTCGCCTGGGGTGAGGCGAGCCAGAAGATCGCGTCCCCGACCTCCTCGGCGGTGGCGACGCGGTCGAACGGGCTCTGCGCCCGGATCGCGTCGCCGCCAGGACCGGCCAGGAAGGTCTGCGTCATGTCGGTGGCGATGAATCCGGGCGCAATTGACGTCACGCTGATGTCAGATGGCGCCAGCGATGCCGCCAGTGACTGTCCCAGGGAGTGCAGTCCGGCCTTCGAGGCGCCGTACGCCGGCACGTCGGGCTCGCCGCGGTAGGCGCCGCGCGATCCCACATTGACGATCGCGCCCCGTTGTACGCCGTCCGCGGGGTCGGTGTCGAGCATCTGCCGCCCCACGCACCACGTCACGTGCGCCGCTCCCTCGAGGTTGACGGCCAGTGTCCGGCGCCAGGTCGCGACCCATTCGTCGTACGACGTCTCGGCCAACGGGTGACCGATCCGGCGCGAACCGCCGACCGGCTCGTCGACGAACATCGCCGCGTTGTTCACGAGCACGTCGATCCGCCCGAGCGCAGAGGCCGATTCGTCAACCAGGGCAGGGATTGCGGCCGGATCGCCGAGGTCTGCGGCGATCACGGAATGACCGTCGCCGGGCAGTCCGGCCCGGATCTCCTCGGCGCGGTCGACCGCGCCCCGGCAGTGCAGCACGACCCGGTCGCCGACGCGCGCGAACGCCTGCGCGGTGGCTGCGCCGACACCTCTGGATGCACCGGTGATGAGTACTCCTCTGGACACTGCTCCTCCTTGGGCTGGCTGCACGCCATTGTGCCTGTGCTGCCACTCTGACGACGACGTGACATCAGAAGGGGTTGACAGTGACGTCACGATGACGCCATGATTGCTGCCATGGAACTTGACCACTACCTCGAGTCGGTCCGGCGGAGCGTTGAGAACGCCACCGCCCTGGCCGACGAGCAAACCCGCTCCGTGGCCCAGCGCCTCGGGGCAACGCTGGATGACGCGGGCCGCCTGGCCCTCATCTCAGCCCTGTCCGACGCCGCCGGGGAGATCAGCCGTGAGCTGTCCCCGGGTTCGGTCGAGCTCCGGATGGCCGGTGGCCGTCCCGAGTTCGTGGTCACGCCGGCGCCCAGCCAGCTGACCGGTCCGGACGAGACCGACGACGACATCGACGACGAGGCCGACGACGAGGCCGAGCAGTTCGTGCTGGACGCCGACGAGCCGACCGCCCGGGTCACGCTCCGGGTGCCGATGTCGATCAAGAACAAGGTGGACGAAGCCGCGAACGCCGAGGGCATCTCCTCCAACGCGTGGCTGATGCGCACCGTGATGAACGAGCTCAGCGAGCGTGGCCGCCGCGGTGGCCAGCGCCCGCCCCGGCCGCCGCGCCCGCCGCGGGGTCCGGTCTTCGGTCCGGAAGGCCCCCTGGGGCCGAACGGCCCGCTCGGCCCCGACGGCGTCTTCGGTCCGAACGGCGTGTTCGGCCCGAACGGACCCTTCGGTGACGAGGGCGTCTTCGGATCGGAGCGCGGCGGACGCCGCGATCGGGACCGGCGGCGCGACGACCGCGATCGGCGGCGCGAGGACAAGGAACGACGCAAGGGCGGACACGGCCCGGGACAACGGATGACGGGGTGGGTCGAATGAGCTCCAGTACTCAGTACATCGACGACGAGAAGCAGCGGATCGATCGGATCCGGATCGAGATCGGCTCCGGCCTGGTCGAGATCAGGTCCAACCCGGACGGCGAGGGGACCGTGGTCTCCATGGATGTCGAGGACGGTCCTGAGGAGGATGTGATCTTCGAGGTCGTCGACGGTGAGCTCATCATCGAGGGGCCGCGCAACGTTCGCCGCGGACCGGAGATCCAGGTCCGGATCGCCACCTCGGCGGTCCTCGAGGCCCGGGTGAAGACCGGCTCCGGAGACATCAGCTCGGACGTGCCGCTCGGCCCGGCCCGGTTGTCGACCGGCTCCGGCGACGTACAGCTGACCCGGGTCGAGGGCGAACTGGGGGTCAACACCGGCAGCGGCGACGTCAAGGTCGAGGAGGTCACCGGCGCGGTCAAGGCCAGCACCGGTTCCGGCTCGATCGACATCGACGAGGCCGGCGACGCGCTCGGCCTGAGCACCGGCTCCGGTGACGTCACGATCGGCGACGCCAACGGTCCCACCTCCGTCAAGGTCGGCTCGGGTGACATCACCATCGAGCGGATCCGCGACCACTCGGTCGCCACCTCCGGTTCCGGCGACGTGACGGTCGAGATCGCCGACGGGCCGAGCGTCCAGGCCGAGACGGCCCGCGGCGACGTCCGGATCGGGGTCCCCGCCGGACTCCCGGCGTACCTGGACCTGAAGACCGTCACCGGGCAGATCCGGTGTGACCTCGAGCCCGGCCAGAAGCCGGCCGAGGGGGAGCGCGCCCTGATGCTGCGGGCCCGCACCGTCTCCGGCGACATCACCGTCGTCAAGGTCTGACCCGATAACACCGCACGCGTCGGATCGGCGCGGTCGGGTTCGTTGAGTTGATGTCAGCTATCTAGGTCCCGCCGTCTGGGCGGGACCTAGGCGAAGCATTGCCGAAAACCACCACAGCACGGGGACTATCCGAGGGGAACACGCTCATGATCACCGAACACCAGGAAATCGCCCGCTACCAGGTCGCCGAGCAGTTGCGCGCCGCCGAGCTCAGGGCCCAGCGCAACGGGGACTCGGTCCGGACCACGCCGCGGGAGGGCCTGGCCAGCGCGCTGCGCCGGCTGGCCGACCGGCTGGAGCCCGCCTCCCGGCGGCTGGCCGAGCCGGCCGCCCGGGTCCTGCCCGAGACGCAGGGCCGTCACCGCGGGACCGGACTCTCGATCGTCCGATGAACGGCGTACCGCTGAACAGCGCGGCCGCCGCGCTCTACCACCTGCTGCAGCGTCTGGGGCTCGCCCGGACCAGCTGAGCGATCCCCGGACGCCTGCAGCTTCCTGCAACGCCTGTGGATAACTGCCGGGCCGACCCATGGACACTGCTAGCGTTCAGTCGATCATTCTCGGTCGACTTTGGGGAGAGTAACCAACGATGTTGCGCCCGATGGTGGCAACCACAGCCGTCACCGCCGCCCTGATCCTCGTGGCCGGCTGCGGCGGCAACGACAAGAAATCCGAGTCGGGATCCGACAACAGCGGTCAGTCCACCACCTCGGCCACGCCGTCGACCCCGACCGTCCCGTCCTTCGACCCGCCCAAGGTTCTCAGCGTCGCGGCAGCCTACCCGTCGGCCGACTACCAGGGCCGCTCGACGCTCGACGAGGCCCAGATGGGCATCGCCGGCCAGGTCGCGCTGATCGGCGGCTTCGCCGGGCTGACCGGGCGCGACGTCGCCAATCCGAACAACCAGTGGATGATCCCGTCGAAGTCGGCCGACACCACCACGGTCGTCGAGTCGACCCGGCCGATGGCTGCCAAGGTCGACGGCAAGGATGTCGCGGTGGTCGCCTACGCCGAGGTCGACAAGGGCAACGGCACCCAGAAGCCGAAGGGCCTGGTCGTCATCCAGTGGATCGACGTGATGGCCGGCAAGAAGATCGCCGAGGTCTCCACGCCCGTGAGCACGGTGCAGGGTGACGGCGACAGCGCGATCGGCACCCCGGGCCTGGCGGACACGGCGTACGACCCGGAGACCGGTCAGGTCGCCGTCGGGGTGATCGGCGCCGGCAGCATCACCGTGAAGCGGACCGATCTGACGGTGTTCGCGGACCCGAAGACGCAGAAGTCCACGATCGTGCCGGGGATGAACCCGGCCGCCGTGCACAACGGCGTCGTCGCCGGCGCGAAGGGCGAGCAGGCGGACAACGCCTCCGACGGCACCGCGCTGCTCGCAGACGGCGCGAGCGGGAAGATCACGAAGCAGATCCCCTTGAAGCAGGCCTACCTGAAGCCGCTCGCCGGCGCCGCCAAGCACGCGTACTTCTACGCCATGAAGTACACGGACTACGGCCAGGGGACCAAGGTTGAAGCCATCTTCGCGCTCGACCTGTCGACCGGCGCCATGGTGCAGTCGGTGTCCACGCCGCCGTCGGACAGCATCGGCGCCAGCGACTACGACTGCTTCGCGGACCAGGCGACCTCGGTCGTCTGCACCGCCGGAGCCGGCGCCGACGGCGAGCTCATCGGCCTCGACGACACGACCGGCAAGAAGGTCTGGGGCTTCACCAGCAAGTCCGGCGGGCGTGTCGTGCCCAGCGTGACCGCGGCGTTCCACGGTGTCGTGTATGCGAAGACCGAGGCCCAGCCGGTGCTGCTGGACGCGAAGACCGGCGCGGACCTGCCGAGCGCGGCCCCGTCGGGTGGCCCGAGCCCGAGCGACACGCCCTCGTCGAGTGACCTCCCGTCGGCCGGCGACACCCCGCCCAGCGACTGGTCCACGTCGCCCGGCAATGACACTGCTGCTGGGGATCTCAGCCTCTACAGTGGCAAGCCGGAGTCGCCCGTGGCCGTCTCGCCGTTCGGAGGCGTCTACCGGCAGTTGCCGACCGGCAACGACTCGACGGATCTCGAGTCGGTCTGCATCTTCCTCAAGGCAACCGCCTGACCATAGGTAAAGGCCCCGGGATCTCTTCCCGGGGCCTTACTTGTGCCGTCAGACGTCGGTGCGATGGAAGTTGCGGTAGGAGCGGGACGGCGTCGGGCCGCGCTGGCCCTGGTAACGGGAGCCGTACTTCTCCGAGCCGTACGGGTGTTCGGCGGGGGAGGACAGCCGGAAGAAGCACAGCTGGCCGATCTTCATGCCGGGCCACAGCTTGATCGGCAGCGTCGCGACGTTCGAGAGCTCGAGCGTCACGTGCCCGGAGAAGCCGGGGTCGATGAAACCGGCCGTCGAGTGCGTGAGCAGGCCGAGCCGGCCGAGCGACGACTTGCCCTCGAGGCGGGCGGCGACGTCGTCGGGGAGCGTGATCAGCTCGTACGTCGATCCCAGGACGAACTCACCGGGATGCAGGATGAACGGCTCCTCGCCGTCCGGTTCGACCAGCCGGGTCAGATCGGGCTGTTCGTCGGCCGGGTCGATATGCGGGTACCTGTGGTTCTCGAAAACCCGGAAGAACCGGTCCAGCCGTACGTCGACACTCGACGGCTGCACCATCGCAGCATCGAACGGATCCAGCTGGACCCGCTTCGCGTCGAGCTCGGCCAGGATGTCACGGTCGGAGAGCAGCACGGTCGCACGTTAGCAGCGTGCTGCTCATCCGCACAGCTTCAGTACGCTCCAGGCCCTTCCCAGCGGCTGGTGGTGAATCATCCGGAGCCCTCAGCTCTCCGGCCGGACCGCACCACCAACCTGGGCCTGAGGCAACTAACCTCAGTCGGACAGCTTGTTGAACTTCGACACCTGGGTGGCGAAGGTCTTCACCTGCGCCGGCGACCAGTCCTTGAGCAGATCCTCGATCACCTTGTGCCGCTTCTTCCGGGCCGCCGTCAGCTTGCGCTTGCCGGCCGCGGTCAGTGTCAGCAGGGTCGCCCGCGCGTCCGACTTGTCGGCGGCACGCTTCAGCAGACCCTCTTCCTCGAGTCGCGCGCAGGCCCGGCTGACCGGACCCTTGTCCACCTCGAGCGCTGCCACCAGGTCGGCCATCCGCACCGGCGCCAGCTCCTCGACGTGGTTCAGCAACGCGTACTGCGCCGGCTCCAGGTCCGGGTGCGCCTCGTCGGACAGCGTCCGCTGCAGACCGCGCAGCCGCCGTGCCAACGTGACGAGTTCCTTCTCCAGGTTGTCCACCGCGTCACTTGTGTCTGTTGCCACCGTTCACCCCTTCATCCAGTTGCCCGCAACCGTCTTGTCCGGTCCGGAGGACCGCGTCCTCACGTTGCGTCGAATGTTGCCCCCGGCAACGCGTTCTAATCTGCCAGAAGATGACGAACCTGCCCAGTCCTGAACGCGCCCTTTGTGGAAAACTGCCCAGGAACCCCCGGCGCAAACCGTCCGCACCCCGCTTTTCGATGCATTTGGCACCTTCTGCGGACAAGACCCTGACCCCGCAACAACCGACGCGCGGACCCGGCGTGGTTGACAGCCCCCCGATCGGCTATGCTCTTCGCTGCCGGGAAACCGGCGACGCGCGGGTGTAGTTCAATGGCAGAACATCAGCTTCCCAAGCTGACAGTGCGGGTTCGATTCCCGTCACCCGCTCCATTTGTCCGCAGTAACTCTCCCCGGCTGCAAACGGGCGCTTCAGGCGTCCGTTTGAGGTGCCCCGTGGACGATCGAACACTGATGCCCCGAGCAACTGACCGGGTCGGGGTGAGCCCGTCGGCTGAGCCGCGCACGCGCTTACAATCGCTCGGTGGCGACAGAGTCGGAGCACACCAGGCGGGCGCCGCTCGGCATCAACGTGCGGGCGCGCGCCCAGTTCGATCGCGACGGCGAGGTCGCGAGTGTCTCGAAACTCACCCTGGACGAATCGGGCCAGGCGCATCGCTGGGTCATCACCAGAGACGGTCACGCGGTTCACTACCGCGATGACGATCCGGGGGGAATGGCGCTCAATGACGCGCTTCGCTCTCGCTATGGGCAAGACCTGACGGGCACCTTCGCCGCGGGTCTGCCCCATATCTCACCGGACGGCGCGAGGCGGCTGTGCGACGAAGCGAAAACGACCGCCAGGGACGAGGCCGGACGGGCTGCGATCGATCGGTGGTACCGGAAGATCACGCCGGCGCTGGAGGCGCGCTGGTCGATCGCGTTGCTCGGTGCGGCCGCGTTGAAGAACCTGCAGTCGGACCAGAAGGAGCCCGGCCGCTCGACCGATGACAGTCGAGCGGCAAGGTCGCGGCCTCAGACGCCACGGATCCCCGGCCGGACCGATCACCGCGGACCCGGTGGCCGCGGTCGTCCGTGACGTCTACCCGGGCCAACCTGTAGACGCTCGGAAGCTCCTGACAGGCTCTATCGTTTGGCGGCATGAGCTTCCAGCAGCAGCCGCCTCAGTTCCAGCCGCAGCCCCAGTTCCAGCCCCAGTTCCAGCCGCAGCCTCAGTTCCAGCCGCAGGGTCCGATGGGGCTACTGCAGCTGACCATCCAGGGCAGCGCGATGACGTCCAACATGATCCCGCCGACGGTGCACCTGAACGGCTACCCGGTGCCGGTGAAGTACGGCCGGAACGACATTCCCGTCCCCGCCGGACCGCTGCACGTCGACGTCCACTCGCAGTGGATTCGTGTCTACGGCAAGGCGGCGTTGGACTGCACGGTGCCGCCGAACCAGGCGGTGCCGGTGTTCTACGCGTCGCCGTTCCACCAATTCACGTCCGGGAGCATCGGCCACAGCAAGGTGAAGCGGAAGGGGATCGGGGTCCTCTTCGGCCTGATGGGGGCAATCTTCGCCGTGGTCCTTCTGGTGACCCTGCTCGCGGCACTCGGCTAACTCAAACGGTTGACCCAGGCCCGCCGACTGTTGCCCGGGTCAACCGTTCGTGTCGTCAGCTTCCGTAGACCTCTAGTTCGACGATGCGGGAGTAGGTGTGGTCGTTGCCGTCGAGGCAGAGGATGCGGACGGCGTCTGCTTGGACGGGGGCGAACGTCGACGTGACATGGCCCACCGTGTTGCCGCGGACCTGGGCCACGGTCTGCCAGTTGTCGCCGGTCTTGACCTGGACGTCCCAGTCCTTCAGGCCGTTCAGGCTGGCCGGGTACTTCGCCGAGTCGAGGGTGTACAGCTCTACCCGGTTGATGGTCGCGGGGGTGGACAGCGCGACGTCGTACGTGTCGGGGAAGACTGCCCGGGTGCCGTCGTTCCAGCCGGTCAGAGTGTCCCAGTCCTCGGAGTCCTTGTCGCCGTCGAGGGCGCCGCAGAGGGTGAAGTTGCCGTGCGTGGATGATGCGGTTGCCTGCTCGCCGAGGGCGAGGTTGTCGCCGGGGCCCTTCGGCGGCAGCGGGTCGACGGTCACCGGGACGGTCAGCCGGTTCCGGTCGACCTCGACGCCGATCTGGTACGAGCCGGGCTTGGTGTCACGCGGTACCCGGACCTCGACCGGTGCGGAGACCGGCTGATCGGGATCGAGGGCGGGCAGCCACGACGAGAACAGCGTGCGCGACAGTTGCAGCGGCCCGGTCGGGTCGAGCGTGAGGTCGGCGTACCGGTCCTGCGCGCCGGTGTTGGTCATCGTGAGGTTGAGGGTGCCGGGGAAGCAGGGGAGACCGACCACGCTCAGCTGCTCCGGGGCGACGCTCACCGCCACGTCGGAGGTCGTTGCCTTGGGCACCGAGCTGGAGCCGAGCAGGGCGGCTGCCAGCAGTGTGCCGGCTGCGATCACGGACTGCCGGGGGATGTTCATTCCTGGACCTCCGAGATGCCGGGGCGGCCGTCCTCGACGAGGAGCTTGGCGCGGGTACTCACGGTGCCGCCCTGGACCGACACCTTGTCGACGACGCGGTAGTCCGAGACCCACTGGTGGGGCGTGACGGTGCAGCTGACGTAGCCGCGCTGGAAGTTGCCGAACTTCATGTGCGGGTTCTCCCGCAGCAAAGTGGCGCCACCCGCGTCGAGGTCCTCGCCGTCCATCCCGGACGTGATCGACGTGCCGACGAACTCGGCCCCGACCGTGGCCGAGGCGGGATCGGCGAAGTCCAGCTTCAGGTCGGACGCGACGCTGCGGTGCAGGTCGCCGGCGATCGAGACCAGGTTGCGGACCTTCCGTTGCGCCGCGCCGCCGAGGATCCGGTTCCGCGACGCCTCGTAGCCGTCCCAGGTGTCCATCGGGACCAGCACCTCCGGCCCGTCCTTGGTGTCCAGCCGGGCGATCGCGGTCTGGTGCGCCATCACGTTCCAGCGCGCCTGCGACGCCGACCACCCGTCGAGCAGCCACTTCTCCTGCGCGTCCCCGGTGATCGTGCGAGTCGGATCGGCCGTCTCCGGGCCGGGCGCCTTCGTGCCGTCGCCGTACGCCTGGTCCGATCGGTACTGGCGTGTGTCCAGCACGTTGAACTCCGCTAGCCGCCCGTACTTGATCCGCCGGTAGAGCTGCATGTCCGGGCCCTTCGGCAACTGCGCCAGCCGCAGCGGCATGTGTTCCCAGTACGCGCGGAACGCGTTGGCCCGGCGTACCCGGAACTGCGCGGGCGGCGCGCTCGGATGCGCCTCGTCGGCCCAGTTGTCGACCACCTCGTGGTCGTCGAGCGTGACGATCCACGGCGCCTTCGCGTGCGCGGTCTGCAGGTCCGGGTCCGTCTTGTACGCCGCGTACCGCTGCCGGTACTCGTCGAGCGTCACGGTCTGCTGGGTGATGTACGGCTCGTTCGAGTGCGGCCGGATCCCGCGGTCGATGCCGAACTCGTAGATGTAGTCGCCGAGGAAGAACACCACGTCGTGGTCCCGCTTCGCCATGTCGGCGTACGCCGTGTACCAGCCCTCCCACCATGCCTGGCAGGACGCGAACGCCAACGAGAGCTGGTTGAGCTGGGTGTCGGCCGTCGGGGCGGTCTTCGTCCGGCCGACCGGGCTGAGGTGACCGTTCACACGGAAGCGGTACCAGTAGTGCCGCCACGGACGCAGGCCGCGTACGTCGACGTGGACCGAGTGACTCGCTTCCGGCCCGGCCTTCGTCGATCCCTGGCGGACGACCCGGCGGAAGTGCTCGTCCTCCGCCACCTGCCACTCGACGTCGACCGGCCGGCGATCCATGCCGCCGAACGGCGCGAGCGGATCCGGCGCGAGCCGGGTCCAGATCACGACCGCGTCCGGCAGCGGGTCGCCGGACGCGACGCCGAGGGTGAACGGATCGCGCTTGTCCGGACGTCCGGTCCAGCCGGCCGCGGCGCTCTTGATCTCCGGGAGACTGCCGGTCAGCGCGAGCGCCGCCGCCGCTCCGGTTGCTGTCAGGAAACTTCGTCGACTACTAGGCATCGGCACCAGCCCACCCGATCATCGAGAGGTGATCACTTCAGTAACGGGAGATTACGAGAAGTTCACACAATCGGGTGGGATGTGACCGAATTCGGCCTTACTTGACGATCTTGCTCGCCGGCGGCGCGGTGATCTGCACCGCCTTGTTGTAGTCGGTCATGGTCATCAGCATCGAGACGCCGAGCAGGTCGAAGGACATCCGGCGGACCAGGTGCGCCTTGTCCATCCACAGGCTGTAGGTCAACGTCTTCGGAGCGCCGGCCGGAAGCTTCTTGTGCTGCAGGGCCAGGGCCTTGGCGGTGTCGACTGTGACGTCGTACCGGTCCAGCGCCTGGCCGCCGACGGTTTCCGCGCCGACGAACTTCACGCCGCCGAGGTTCGCGCCGAACGACTTGAAGATCGTGGTCGGATCACCGCTGTCGATGAGCTGGCCGAGGTCACCGTCCGATGCCTTGATCCGCACGAACTTGCCGCCCGGCGTCGTCCCCGGGATCGACACGTAGGCGACGTTCTTGATCTGGATCATCTTCGCGGTCCTGCCACCGAAGGCTGCGCCGGACATCTCCATCGACATCGCTGACGGCTGCGCGGTCTGGACGCCGTTCATGGTCATCGCGGTCGTGCCGTTGACGGTCATCGTGCCGGTGATGCGCCAGGACTTCTGCTTCGTCAGCGCGGAGTTCATCGCCGGGACGAACGTGACCCGGTTCAAGCGGGCGGCCGGAACCTTCTCGATCGGCGCCGCGGTCCTGGTGGCGATCGCGGTGGGTGTCTCGGCCGGGATCGACGGGCGGTAGCCGGTGCCCTTCGGGTCGCCGTTGCCACAGGCAGCGAGGCCGAGAGCGAGTGGTACGGCGGCGACGGTCGCCACCGCGGTGTACAGCTTCATGTCCCTCCCCAGATGATGCAGACGAGGGATCTTATGGTCTGGACCACCTGGGGAGGAAGAGGTTTGCAGTTAGTTGCAGTTACTCGCCGCGCTTCACCGAAGCGAGCAGCAGTTGGGCGACGTCCTGGACCTCGACCGACTCGCGGGCGGACCCGTCGGCCTGCTTCGCGGTCAGGCCGTCGGACAGCATCACCCGGCAGAACGGGCAGCCGGTGGCGATCTTGTCGGCGCCGGTCTCGACCGCCTCGGTGGTGCGGTTCAGGTTGATGCGGGTGCCGAGCTTCTCCTCCATCCACATCCGCGCGCCGCCGGCGCCGCAGCAGAACGACTTGGTCTGGTTGCGGGGCATCTCGGCGTACTGCGCGCCCGGGATGATGTCGAGCAGTTCGCGCGGGGCGTCGTACACCTGGTTGTGGCGGCCGAGATAGCACGGGTCGTGGTACGTGATCTTCTGGCCGTTGAGGGAGCTATCAGCCGCCGCGACCGGGGTCAGCTTGCCGTCGCGGACCAGGCGGTTCAGCAGCTGGGTGTGGTGGATGACGTCGAGCTCGACGCCGAGCTGGGAGTACTCGTTCTTCAAGGTGTTGAAGCAGTGCGCACAGGTCGACACGACCTTGCGCACCTTCGTCTCCTTGAAGACTTCGGCGTTCTGCATCGCCAGCTGCTGGAAGACGAACTCGTTACCGGACCGCCGGGCCGGGTCGCCGGTGCAGGTCTCGCCGTCACCCAGTACGGCGAAGGTCACGCCGGCGATGTTCAGCAGCTCGGCCACGGCCTGCGTGGTCTTCTTCGCGCGGTCCTCGAACGCACCCGCGCAGCCGACCCAGAACAGGTAGTCGACCTCGTCCAGCGACTCGACGTCGGTGCCGACCTGCTTGACCTCGAACGGCAGATCCTTGGCCCAGTCCATCCGGCCGGACGGGTTCATGTTCCACGGGTTGCCCTTGTTCTCCAGGCCCTTGAACAGCCCGTTGAGCTCGGACGGGAACGACGACTCGATCAGCACCTGGTACCGGCGCATGTCCATGATCGCGTCGACGTGCTCGATGTCGACGGGGCACTGCTGCACGCACGCGCCGCACGACGTACAGGCCCACAACGCTTCCTCGTCGATCACGGCGACATCCGCGGGACCGACCAACGGCTTGTCCTGCTCGGCCAGCACCAGCTCCGGCAGCGACTTGCGCGCGTCGTCGTCGCTCGCCAGCAGGTACGGCGCTTTGGCGTAGGCGTGCTCGCGCAGGCCCATCATGATCAGCTTCGGCGACAGCGGCTTGTCGGTGTTCCAGGCCGGGCACTGCGACTGGCACCGCCCGCACTCGGTGCAGGTGGTGAAGTCGAGCAGGCCCTTCCAGGTGAAGTCCTCGACCTTGCCGACGCCCAGCGCCGCGTCCTCGTCGAGCTCCTCGATGTTCTCGAAGTCGATCGGTGCGCCGTTGACCATGATCGGCTGCAGTGCGCCCAGCGCCGTACCGCCGTCGGCCTTGCGCTTGAACCAGATGTTCGGCCAGGCGGTGAACCGGTGCCAGGCGACGCCCATCGTGGCGTTCAGCGAGATCGTGATCATCCACGCGAACGAGATCAGGATCTTGATCATCGCGACCAGGTAGACCGCGTTCTCCAGCCCGTGCTCGCTCAGACCGCCGAACAGGCCGGAGCCGATGAAGAACGTCATCGGGAAATGGAACTTTTCGCCGTCGCCGAGCTGGTACTCGAGGCCACGCAGCAGCGCGATACAGATCAGTACGCCGAGGATCGTGTACTCGACGTAGTACGCCTGCCAGGAGGTCGAGCCGTAGAACCGGGAGTACCGGCCGTCCTCGCCACCCGATCGGCGCGGCAGGTTGCGGAGGCGGATCGCCATCAGCCCGATGATCGACAGCAGACCGGTCCAGGTGAGGGCCTCGCTGACCCACTCGAACACGAACCAGTGCCCGATGATCGGCAACGCCCAGTGCGGGTCGAAGAGCTGGCCGAACGCCGTCACCAGCGTCAGGAACAGCCCGATGAACCCGAACGCGACGAACCAGTGCATCACCCCGATGTGGCTCCACTGCAGCATCCGGGTGTGGCCGAGGGTCTCCTTGGCCAGGGTGACGGTCCGCTTGCCCGGGTCGTCGGTCCGGCCGGCCGGCTGCCCGAGCTTGATGACGGACACGATGTGGCCGATCGTCTTGCCGAACAGCGCGACGGCGACGAGCGTCACCGCTAGCGAGACGACGATGGCGAGGATCTGCATACCAGCGATGTTATTGGTTGGTTACTCAGCAGTCATGTCCATGCGGTCATCATCACGCCCGCGTGTTTCGTGTCACGTCCGCTCAGCGTTCGAGGCGGTCGAGTCGGGCCGCGACCGCGGCGTGCCGGGGATCGTCGGGTGTCAGGGCGGCGGCGAGGGACTCGAAGATCTCCAGATCCTCGGCGCCCGTCGGTGTCTGGGCGAACTGCCAGAGCGCGTCGGAACTGCGGGCGTCGAGGGCGGCGCGCCGGATGGTGGCGTCGAGTTCGTCGCGTTCGGCGCGGAGGGCCGGGGCATCTGAGCGGGTGAGCAGCGGGCCGACGTACAGGTTGAGGGCCGTGTCCAGGTTGCCGTTGCGGAGCGCGGCCTGCACCTGGGTCACGTCGCCGGTGACGTCGGCGATGATCCGGTACGGCTTGGTGTCGAGTACGCCGCCGCCGAGCAGGTTCCGCAGGCGGTGCATCTCGGCACGCACGGTCGTCGGGTTGCCCTCGTCGCCGTACAGCTGGAGCATCAGCTGCTCCGCGGTGAGACCGGACGGGTGCAGTAATAACAGTGCAAGTACTTCGGCTCGCCGCAGCGTGAGCGCGATCTCGCGGCCGCCGACGATCGCGGTCGGCTGACCGGAGCCGAGCAGCTTCAGCTGGAGCGACGGTCGCGAACGGCGTACCGGCGTACCAGGCATGCGGAGCAGGTAGCCCTCGTCGAGTCGCTCGACCAGACCTTCGCGCCCGTCGCCGAGATCGATCCGATCGGCGCCCTCGGGGACGACGAGCCGATTGGGCAACCACTCGAGCGGCTGTACGGCGAGCACGCGGCCGGTCGGGGTCAGCAAGGCGCCCGGTGCGTCGCCGAGCGCCATCAGGTGCCGCATGTTGCGGGCCCGGAGCATCTCGTCGGCCGCGGCCATCCGGACCCGCAGCTGACCTTCGGCGAGCTGGGCGGCCGCCGTCACCAGCGCGACCATGGCGGGATGGACCGTGCGCAGCGGCCCGGAGACGTCGACCGCGCCGAGCAGCTTGCCGGTGTCGGGGTCGTGGACCGGCGCGGCCGCACAGGTCCACTCGTGGATCCGGCGGACGAGATGCTCGGCCGAGTGGATCTGCACGGGCTCCCCGACGGCGAGCGCCGTACCCATGCCGTTCGTGCCGATCTGGTCCTCGGACCACACCGCACCCTCGGAGAGCGCGATCCGATCGGCCTGGCGTTTGACCTCGGCGGAGCCCTCGCGCCACAGGATCATGCCCTGCGCGTCGGTGATGATCATGATGTGCGACGCCTCGTCGGCGATCGTGGTCAGCGTCTGCCGCAGGACCGGGAGGACCGCGCGGAGCGGATGGCTCTCGCGCAGCGTCTCGACCATCTCGTGGTCGACGACGACGGGCGGCTGATCCAGCTCCGGGTCGACGGCGGCCGCCAGGGAGCGCTCCCAGGACGCGGCGACGAGCGGCCGCGGCGCGCCCGGCGCCCGCATGCCGCCGAGCACCTCGTCGTACAACTCGCTCAGCCGGCGGGCCTGCTCCCGTTGATCCATACCGCCTCACTCCACGCTGCAACGTCCGTGCAACGTCCTGCTGCCTAGTGTCCTGTCCACCGTCAGGTTTCCAAGGAGGACCTATGACGATCTTCGCAGCTCCCGGGCAGGATGGCAGCCCGGTCACTTATAAATCGCGCTACGAGCACTACATCGGCGGCGAATGGGTGCCACCGGTCAAGGGCCAGTACTTCGAGAACCCGACTCCCGTCACCGGGGAGAACTTCACCGAGATCGCGCGCGGTACGGCGGACGACGTCGAGCGCGCACTCGACGCCGCCCATGGTGCCGCGCCGGCCTGGGGCCGTACGTCGCCGGCCGAACGGGCGAACATCCTGAACAAGATCGCCGACCGGGTCGAGGCCAACCTCGAACTGCTCGCGGTCGCCGAGTCCTGGGACAACGGCAAGGCCGTGCGCGAGACGCTCGGCGCGGACATGCCGCTGGTCATCGACCACTTCCGGTACTTCGCCGGCGCGCTCCGGGCCCAGGAGGGTTCGGTGTCGGTGATCGACGACGACACCATCGCCTACCACTTCCACGAGCCGCTCGGCGTGGTCGGGCAGATCATCCCGTGGAACTTCCCGATCCTGATGGCGACCTGGAAGCTGGCGCCCGCGCTGGCGGCCGGCAACACCGTCGTACTGAAGCCGGCCGAGCAGACCCCGGCATCGATCCACGTGTTCCTGGAGCTGATCCAGGATCTGCTGCCGCCCGGCGTGCTCAACATCGTCAACGGGTTCGGCGTCGAGGCCGGCAAACCGCTTGCCTCAAGCAACAGAGTTGCCAAGGTCGCGTTCACTGGTGAGACCACGACCGGCCGGCTGATCATGCAGTACGCCTCGGAGAACATCATCCCGGTCACGCTCGAGCTCGGCGGCAAGAGCCCGAACGTGTTCTTCGCCGACGTCGCGTCGTCGAAGGACGACTTCTACGACAAGGCGCTCGAGGGCTTCGCGATGTTCGCGCTGAACCAGGGCGAGGTCTGCACCTGCCCGTCCCGGGCGCTGATCCAGTCGTCGATCTACGACGGGTTCCTGGCCGACGCGGTGGGCCGGACCAAGGCGATCAAGATGGGCAACCCGCTCGACACCGAGACGATGATGGGCGCGCAGGCCAGCAACGACCAGTACGAGAAGATCCTGGCCTATATCGCGATCGGCAAGGAAGAGGGCGCTCGCGTGGTCACCGGCGGCGACCGCGCCGAGCTCGACGGCGACCTGTCCGGCGGGTACTACGTCCAGCCGACGATCTTCGAGGGCGACAACAAGATGCGGATCTTCCAGGAGGAGATCTTCGGACCGGTTGTCTCGGTGACCAGGTTCGACGACTACGCCGACGCGATGAAGATCGCCAACGACACCCTCTACGGCCTCGGCGCGGGTGTCTGGTCGCGGGACATCAACACGGCGTACCGGGCCGGTCGGGAGATCCAGGCCGGCCGGGTCTGGACGAACTCGTACCACACCTATCCCGCGCACGCGGCGTTCGGCGGCTACAAGAACTCCGGCATCGGCCGGGAGAACCACAAGATGATGCTCGACCACTATCAGCAGACCAAGAACCTGCTGGTCAGCTACAGCCCGAACAAACTCGGGTTCTTCTGACCATGGTGGTCGAGAAGGTGTTGCTCACGGACGAGGCGGCGGGCTGGCTCCGCCGTCTCACCGAGATGCACGGACCGCTGATGTTCCACCAGTCCGGCGGCTGCTGCGACGGCAGCTCGCCCATGTGCTACCCGGACGGGGAATTTCGAACGGGGTCGGCGGACGTGCATCTCGGCGCCCTGGTCGTCGACGGCCTGGACAAGCCGATCGGCTTCTGGATGTCCGCGAACCAGTACGAGTACTGGAAGCACACCCAGCTCACCGTCGACGTGGTCAAAGGCCGCGGCAGCGGCTTCTCGGTCGAGGCCCCCGAGGGCGTCCGCTTCCTGATCCGCTCCCGCCTCTTCACCGACCAGGAGTCCGCAATCCTCGGCCTCCTCTGAAGCGAGTGCCGACCGTCCGGCGGCGTTGCCGGACGGCCGGCACTCTTCGTGTGGTTGACAGATCTTGGCGGAAAGGGAAGGCTCATCCGGAAACTTCTTTCGGAATGATCCGTTCTTAAGTGCGTTGCCCTTCGCCCGAGGTGACCCGCCATGAGACCTTCCTTTCGTGCAGCGCTGACTGCTCTCCTCGTCTTCGTTCCGCTCGCGATCGCACCCGTCGCGCGAGCCTCGACAGCTGCTCCTGCGCATTCGCCGGCGCGTGATGCGCTGGTCAGGCTCGTCGGACGGCAGTACGCCGACCAGGTCACGCTGCAGACGCTCGACCGCGGTACCGGTAAGGACTACTTCCGGGTGTTCGCGGTCGGCCGCCAGTTGGTGATCGCCGGGACCACTCCGGCCGTACAGCTGACCGGCTTCGGCTGGTACCTGCGGCACGTCGCGCATGCCGACATCGAGCTCGAGGGCGAGCAGCTGAACCTGCCCGCTCGGCTGCCGCTACCGGAACAGCCGACCGAGCAGCGCGCATCCGTCGACAACCGGTTCGCGCTGAACGACACCAACGAGGGGTACGCCGGCCCGTACCTCAGCTGGTCGCAGTGGCAGCGCCGCATCGACGTACTGGCGCTGCACGGCATCAACCAGGTGCTGGTGTACGAGGGCCAGGAGGCCGTGTACGAGCAGGCCTTCCAGAAGTTCGGGTACTCCGCCGACGAGCTGCGAAGCTGGATCCCGCAGCCGGCGCACCAGGCCTGGTGGCTGCTACAGAACGAGTGCTGCCTCGGCAGTCCGATCTCCCAGCAGCTGATCGACCGGCGGACTGTGCTCGGCAAGCAGATGGCCGACCACCTCCGCGAGCTGGGCATGGTGCCGGTGCTGCCCGGGTACTTCGGCACGGTGCCGTCCGGCTTCATCACTCGGAACCCTGGTGCGAAGACTGTGCCGCAGGGCAAGTGGGACGGGCTGGCGCGGCCGGACTGGCTCGACCCGACCAACCCGGTGTTCGCGCAGGTCGCTGCGGAGTTCTACCGGGTGCAGACCGAGCTGTTCGGTCCCAGCACGATGTACAAGATGGACCTGCTGCACGAGGGCGGTACGCCCGGCGATGTCAGCGTCCCGGACGCCTCCCGGGCAGTGCAGGCCGCACTCGAGACGGCGCACCCCGGCGCGATCTGGGCCATCCTTGGCTGGCAGAAGAACCCCTTGCCGGCCACGCTGCAGTCCATCGACCGGTCCAAGATGCTGGTCGTCGACGGCATCTCCGAGGCGCCGAACATCACCGACCGGGACAAGGACTTCCTGGGTACGCCGTACGCGTTCGGCACGATCTGGAACTTCGGCGGCCACTCCAACCTCGGCGCCAGCCTGGCGTTGTGGAACCAGAAGTTCCATGCCTGGTTGGACAAACCCGGCACCGCGCTGAACGGCATCGCGCTGATGCCGGAGGCGATCGACAACAACCCGGCCGCGGTGGCGTTCTTCACCGACCTGGCCTGGCAGAGCCAGCCGGTGGACCTGCAGCAGTGGTTCGCCGACTACGCCACCAGCCGGTACGGCGCGGCCGACCCGCACGCGGCCGCCGCCTGGCGGATCCTCGGCAGCACCGTCTACAGCTGGCCGGCTGAGGCAGACAGCAAGCATCCGACCGGCTTGTACGACTACGAACCCAGTCTGGGAGTCAGTGGTACGGCGATCCCGTACGACCCGGCGGTGTTCCGCCAGGCGCTCGGTGAACTGCTGGCGGTGCGGCCAGGGCTGCGGCGGAGTACGGCGTACCGCTATGACTTGGTTGACGTTGCACGCCAGGTGGTGGCGAACGACAGCCGCACACTGCTGCCGCGGATCGCGTCGGCGTACCACTCCGGTGACCTGACTGCGTTCCGGAAGCTGACTGCGGACTGGTCGCGACGGATCGATCTGCTGGACGACCTGCTGGGCACCGATGACAACTTCCTGCTCGGCTCTTGGCTGGCGGGCGCTACGGCCCAGGCTGCCTCGCCGAAGGAGGCGGCGGCGCTGCGGTACGACGTACGCACGCTGGTGACCGACTGGACCGCGACGGCGACCCTGCAGGACTACGCCCGTCGCGAGTGGAATGGGCTGGTCGGCGACTACTACGGCGGTCGCTGGCGGACGTACTTCGCTTCGCTCGACACTGCGTTGTCTACGGGGCAGGCGGTCGCGACGATCGACTGGAAGGCGTACGCGGAGCGGTGGGCGCACACGGATACGGCGTACCCGGTGAAGGGGCACGGCGATGCTTATCAGTTGGCATCGCAGATCGCGGCGATCCCGACCGGTGCACTCCGGGTCGAGCCGGCTGCGCGTGGGGTGCGGCCTGGCGAGTCGGCGCGCGTCACGGCGACGTACACCAACACGAACACGCTCCGGGCGGCTCAGTCGGTGCGGGTGGGGCTGGCTGCTCCGGCGTCGTACAAGGTGAAGCCGGTCGGGGTGACCGCGGCCGCTCAGGTCCCTGCGGGCGGCAGCTTCAGTGCTGTCTATTCGGTCACCGTGCCGGCCGATGCACATGCGCTGGACTTGCCGACTGTGGTTGCCACCGTGAAGTGGAAGTCCGGTACTGCGGCTGCGTCGGAGTCGGGGAGCACTCGGCTGTTGGTCAGCGGTGACGTCGGTACGCCGTGGCAGGCGATGTCGACCAACGACGCGTCCTTCGCTGTGTCTGGTGACGATGTGGGGATCGCCGGTGGCGGCGACGACATGTGGAAGGACACCGACGAGCACGGTGCGGTCTACCGTTCGCAGGTCCTCGGCGAGGGGCAGGCGGTGACCAGCAAGGTCAGTTCGCAGGATGCGACCGCGCCGTACGGTCGGGCCGGGCTGCTGGTTGGCAATGATCTGTCGGCAGCCGCTCCGCTCGGCTACGCGAACATTGCGGTCACCCCGGAGCACGGGTGTCTGTTCAGCTGGGACTCCAACGGCGATGGGACGCTCGATACGTACACGGCTGCGGATGGGTTCACCGCGCCGGTGTACGTGCGGATCGCCCGATCTGGTGGGCGACTCAGCGGTGCATGCAGCGAGGACGGGGAGAACTGGACGGTCGTCGGGTCGGCGGTAGTGCCAGGCGCTGCTGCGGTCCAGGACGTCGGGGTGTTCATGAGCGCTGTGAACACCCATACCGGAACCACTGGGGTTGCGACGTTCCACGGCTTCGCGGTCACGCCGTACGCGCCACGGGACACGTCGAACGACGCCGTACTGAGCGTCGGTAAGCCGGTCACCGCACTCGGCGCGGAGGACGGGCACCCCGCGACCGCAGCGAACGACGGCAGCCGCTCCAACAACCCGTACTGGGGCGGTCCGCTAGGCCCCACCTGGTGGCAGGTGGACCTAGGCGCGCCATCACAGGTGTCCGCCGTCAACGTCCGCAACTACGTCGACGGCACCCGCTACTACAACTACCGCCTGCTAGCCAGCCTCGACGGAACCCACTGGCACCTACTCGGCGGCCGTTCCGGCACCACGCCAGTAGTAGACGCCGGCGACACCTTCCACACCGAAACAACCACCCGCTACATCCGAATTGAAGGCATCTCCAACTCCGCCAACAACACCTTCCACCTAACCGAAGTAACCGTCACCGGCGCCCAGCAGTAGCAATCACCAACGGTCTTCCCGGGAGGATCGGGGCCTCTACGGGGTAGGTGGTGCCGTCTGCCTGGATGGATTGGAGGTTCAGGTGGCCGGCTTTGCAGGTGAGGGTGAGGGTGGTGGGGGTTCGGGTGGCGGTGGCCCAGCCGGTGTTGGTGGTGAAGGGGAGGTGCCAGGTGTCGCCTGATCGGGCCAGGGCGAGTGGGGCGAAGGTGATTGTGCAGGTGACGGCGTTGTGGTGGTAGCCGGTCAGGGCCTCCAGGACTGACCAGCCGGCGGCGTTGCGGATGTAGTGGTCGCCGCATTCGATCGGGTTGAAGGGGTTGCGGCGGGTGCCGTCGTAGCGGGTCCAGAGGCCTTGCAGGATGGACATTCCCTCGTCGGTGAGGCCTTCGTACAGGCAGTGGGCGGCGACCTGGTACTCCGAGCCGGTCCACACCTCGTCGCAGTACCGGGTGGGTACGTCGGGGCGGCCGCCGTGGGGCCAGGTGCACATGAGGAGGCCGGTGTCGTCGCCGTCGGCGAAGACGCGGTACGGGTGCTCGAAGTCGTGGAAGCCGATCCGCAGGTTGTGCCGTACGACGCTGCGCAGCGCGGTCCGCACGTGGTCAGCCGGAAGGATGTACCCGAGCTCGAGCTGATGCGCCCACCACTGTCCGATCAGCTGGTCAGCCAGGCACCCGTCACCCCACTGGAAGTCCCGGGGGTCATCCGCCGACAGCACCTGCCGGTAGTACTCGCCCGTGAACAGCAGCTCGTCGTACGCCTTGCTGCCGGCCTCGAACAGCTTGCGGTACGCCGTCCCGTCCTCACCGACCAGCAACGCCATCTCCTCGGCAGCGCGCAGTGCCGCCAACCACAGCGTGCCCATGAACGAGTTGACGCCACACAGGTCGATGTCGTGGGTGCTGGGCTGGATGCCACGCAGTACGCCGTCCCGCAACCACTTGTCGTGGATGTGGTCGAGCAACCGGACCACCTGTGGCCAGCGTCGTCCCAGCCAGTCCAGACCGGCACCCTGGCGCACCTCGCGGTACGTCTTCAACACGCTGCCGAGCATCCCGTCCAGCGCGGGCTCTTCCGGACCGCCGATCATCACGTCCCACAGCTGCTTCATATAGAGCGGTGCGCGGACCCGGTGCGGGATGTAGCCCTCCGGCGCCTGCATCACGTCGTACTCCGTGTCCCGCATGTTCCGCTCCAGCGACGGGAACAGCCGGGAGAGCGTCTGCTCGTAGTTCCACACGTGCGTGCAGTTGAGCGGACACGAGCCGCCGTACCGGCCGCCCCACATCCCCGTGGACGCACCGAGCACGCCCTCGAACCCCAGTACGTCGCCGTCCGCGGTCTGGAACACAGTTGGGCTGCGTACGTCGGCCACGAGCGCGGCGAGCCGCGATCCGGCCTCTCCGGGCAGACTGCTCGTCTCGAACGCCTCAGCCCACGCGCCCGTCAGCGTCTCCAGCTCGGACCACTGTGAGATGAAGGACTCGGCCGCGGCGACAGCATCCGGCGTACGACGGCTGTACGCGTTGCCGAGCCAGAAGCGGCTGTGCCCGTACTCCGGGTGCGGGCCGAACTGATTGAAGTCGACATATCGGTTCGGGAAATGCCATGCGATCAGGAACCGCACCTGCTGGGTCTCGCCCGGCTGCAGGTTGAACGGCACGGCCAGACCGCCGTTCCAGGTCGTGCCGGCGGCGCTGGGGCCGCTCGGCGGGGTCACAGGACCGTTGAGGAAGGCAACGAACTCTTCGGGACGGGACCACTGTGTGTGGGCGGATGCGTCGCGGTCGGCGGCAAGCACCAATTGCCCGGACCCGGGGTGGTCGATGGGTAGTGTCGTGTTCTCGAGGACGAGCGCGGTCCACCCGTTGGCGCTGCGGATGCGGTTCGTGTTGCCGCCGTACAGGCTGCAGGACACTCCGTCGATCGGCGTGACGCCGTCCCAGCCGACCGAGTTCTGCAGCGCACCGGCGAGCTTGCCGTGGACGGCGATCTCGCCGGGGTTGTGCAGCATGAACGTGAACGCAACGACTGGCTGGGAGCTCACCAGAGAATCGCTCGGCACCAGCGGGTTGAACACGTCCAAGCTGATCCGAAGAGGCAGGTCGGTCTCGTACTCCACCCGTGCCTGGGGGTACGTCGCAGTCACCGTGGTCGGACCGATCGGCCGGATGACCTCGTGCAGCCGACGCTCGCCTGTTGGTACGACGTCGTCGGTCACCAGCGGAGTGTCCGACGGCTCTAGCGGGGGACCTTGGAGCAGACGGACTTCGTCCAGCGGCGGCTCTACCCGTGAGAGGCGGAGTGCGAAGAAGCTGTCCGGCACATGCCCCTCGTGGTTGCCGATGTTGTGCAGCTGCCACTGGCGCAGCGCACCGTTGCCGGCCAGTGCGACCGTTCCGGTGCCGAGCCCGCCGAGCGGCAGGGCGAAGTGTCGAAGGTTGTCACCGGTGTAGTGCATGTTTCTCCGTCCATGTACCAGCAGAGGCGAACAACGCCACCGGACCGGGGGCGAGCAGGAGCAGTGAGGCGCTGACCGAGGTCCCGAGAAGTAGCGCAACAAAAACCAGCGCCGCTATGCCGAGGGGCACTAGTGGTGCACGTGCAACTAGTTGCAATGCGGCTAGCCAAAGCGTCTTGCCGCGAAGCCCGGCGGTGACGCGGAGGCTGAAGGCGTAGCAGGAGGCGAGCAGGGCGAGCACGCTGGCGCAACCGCTGACAGCCAAGGGGATCGCGAAGACGGGGCCGGCGTAGAGCTGCCAGTTGAGCAGAGCGAACGCGGTGATGACGGCCGGCACGACCGCGACCTCGAGGCCCGGTAGAGCGTGGCGCCTGAGGTTCCGCAGGAGGAGCACGACGCCCCCGCGATCATCGCGGACGACGGAGTCGGTCGTCGCGGTCACGGCTGCCCACGTTGGTCCGAGCAGGACAGCGCCCAGGAGGAAGCTGAGTGGGGACAAGCCGGGGTTGAGGAGGACGACCAGGCCGGAAGCCGTGCAGACCAGGACACCTGCGGCAACGAGGAACGGGAGCTCGTGCCACAAGGCCTTGAATGCAGCAGGTAGATAGGTCATGCGCGCAGGCCGGTCGACGCGATCGAGGCGATGAAAGAGCGCTGGAAGATCAGGAACAGCACGAGGATCGGCAGCACGACCAGAGTGATCGCGGCGAACAGTACGACGGCCGGACCGCCACCCACCGCGCCCTGCAACGACACCAGCCCGACCGGCAGCGTCATCTTCTCCGGTGACGACAGGAAGATGTACGGCCAGAAGAAGTTGTTCCAGGACGCCTCGAAGACGAAGATCCCGAGCGCGGTCAGCCCGGGCCGCGCGAGCGGCAGGATCACCCGGAACAGGATCCAGAAGTGCCCGGCGCCGTCCATGATCGCCGCCTCGTCCAGCTCCCGCGGGATCGAGGCGATGTACTGCCGCAGGAAGAAGATCCCGAACACGTTCACCAGCGCCGGCAGCCAGATCGCCACGGTGGTGTCCACCAGATGCAGCCAGCGCATCATGATGAAGATCGGTACGACGGTCAGCTGCACCGGTACGACGAGCGCCGCGAGCAGCACCGAGAAGATCTGATCGCGCCCCGGGAACCGCAGCCGGTTGAACGCGTACGCCGCCAACGCACTGGTCAGCAGCGCCCCCGCCGTCGTGAGCACCGCGATCTGCAGACTGTTCCACGCCATCTGCGCGAACGGGATCAGGTCCGGCACCTGCTGGAAGTTCTGCAGCGTCGGCGGTCGCGGGATCCACTGCGGTGGCAACTGGAACGCCTTGATCGGCTCCGACAAGGCGTTCGCGATCAGCCACACCAACGGCGCGATCATCAACAACCCGCCAAGGACCAGGACGAGGTCGAGCAGCTTGCCTTTCATTGGTGCACCCACCGTCGGCTCAGGCGGAACTGCAGACCGGTCACGATCATGATCACCACGAACAGCACGAGCGACAGCGCAGCGGCGTACCCGACCTCGAAGGACTGGAAGCCCTTCTCGTACGTGTACTGGACGATGCTTCGGGTCGCGCCGTCCGGACCGCCCTGCGTCATGATCACCATCGGGTCGAAGATCTGGAACGCGCCGATGAACGTGATCACCGTGGCGAAGAAGATCGTCGGTGACATCACCGGCAACGTGACGCTCCAGAACCGCCACCACGCGTTCGCGCCGTCCACCCGCGCGGCCTCGTGCAACTGGGCGGGCACCGTCTGCAGGCCGGCCAGCAGGATGATGAACGTGTACCCGATCGTGTGCCACCAGTCGACCACGATCAGCGTTGGCAGCGCCCACGTTGGCGACGCCAACCAGTTCGTCGTCGTCGAGAGGTAGTAGTTCGCCAAGCCGAACGCGGGATCCAGGACGTACTTCCAGATCAGCGCGACGGCGGCCCAGGAGACCAGGAACGGAAAGAAGTACGCCGTCCGGACGAAGTACTTCGTCCCGCGCGTCATCGTCCGATGCACGCCGAGCGCAAGCAGCATGCCCAGACCGATGTGCGTCACGACCGACGCCAGCGCGAACACGAAGGTGGTCACCACCGCCCGGATCGTCGCACCGTCGGTGACCAACTGCCTGAAGTTGTCCAGGCCCGCGAATTCCGGCGTACTCAGCAGATCCCAGTGGAACAGGCTCAGGCCGAAGGCCGCGACCAGCGGGGCGGCGACGAAGACGACGAAGAGCAGGACGGCTGGGCTGATGAACAGGTAGCCGGGGAGCCAGTCCCTCCGCTGCGGTTTCAGACCAACCCCTCCAGCGTGGTCTGCGCCTTCCCGAGCGCGTCGGCGGGTGCGGCGTTGCCGGTCAGCACCTGCTTCCAGCCGTCCTCGATCGCCTTCTGGATTGCTGCGCCCTTGTCCGGCGAGGGGATCGGCGTCGCGTAGGACAGCGCTTGATACAGGTACTCCGTGCCCTTCGGCGCATCCTCGAGGAACGACTGGCTGTTCGCGACCGACTTCCGGGCCGGGACGATCGTGCCGCCGAGCTGGGCGAAGAACGACGAGCCCTCCTTGGAGATCAGGAACTTGATGAACGTCCAGGCGTCGTCCTTCTTCTTCGACGCCTTCAGGATCGGGTACCCGTTCCAGCCCACCGGCGAGCCCGGCCCGGCCTTCACCGGCCACGGCACGATCCCCATCGTGGCGGTCGCCTTCAGGTTCCGGATGCTGATGATCGGCCAGCGGCCGCCGCCGAACATCGCCAGCTTGCCCTGCGCGGCCGCGGTCGTCGCGTCGAAGGTGCCACCCGGCGGCGGCGACAGCTTGTCGGCCACCAGCTTCCGGTTGAATTCAGCGGCCTCGATCACGCGAGGGTCGTCGTACGTCGGCTTCGACCAGTCGTCACTGAAGCTGCTGGTCCCGTTCGTCAACAGCCACGGCATGATCGCCGCGAAGTACTCCGGGCCCGCGGCGTACCCGAAGGCGCCGGTCTTGGCCTTGATCTGCTCACACGCGTGCCGGAAGTCGTCCCAGGTCCACTTCGGCGTCGGCTCCGGTACGCCGGCCTTGGCGAACAGGTCCTTCGAGTACCACATGCACATGGTGTTGAACTCGCCCGGCAGGTAGTACGTCTTACCGTCGGTGGAGGCGTACTTCTTGTCCCACTCGACCAGGTTCGGGTCCATGTCGGCGTAGTACTCGTCGATCGTCGACTTGTCCTTGGCGATGTAGTCGTCGAGCGGCGCGAGCAGGCCCTTGGAGGCGAACAGCCGCTGGCCCTCGGTCGCGATCTGGATGACGTCCGGCACCTGGCCGCCGGCGATCCGGGTGGACAGCTTGTTGAAGAAGTCGCCCCAGTTCGACAGCGGGATGCCCTCGGCCTTGAGCTTGATCTCCGGGTGCTGCTCGCTGAACTTCGCGAACAGCTTGTTCCAGGTCGCCTGCTGCTCGGCCGTGCCCATGTACACGAACGACAGCTCTTTCGACGACGAGCCGCCGCCGCTTCCGCCGCCTCCGCCGCACGCGGTCAGCGCGGCGGCGAGCGCCGTACCGCCCGCTGCCTGCAGAAGGTGTCGCCGACTGAGGAAGGGCTGATCCATGAGCGGACCTCCAGGCAGGGAAATCGATTTCTCGCAGGTTCCCGGCAGCATAGCCCCGGCTGTCCAAACCGTGTCAATACTCGGAGCCCGGGAAACTCAGGGGGAATCCTTCACCGCCACGCGCACCCTCCGTAAGCCCGCGATTACGCGGAAATTCCGGCCCGATCGGGGCGGTTGTCACGGGTCCACCTATGACATTTGTCAGCGGTCCGATCGCTGGTATCGGCCTGCCCGGCGGACGGACGATGCGAATACCCCCCATTAATGGTGGCCTCCGCCCCGGCCATAAGGGTTCGTGTGCGGAGGTCTGCCCAAACTCGAGGAGTCCAGTTGAGGCAACGGATTCTCGTGTCCGCCCTGGGCGTCGGCGCACTGGCCGTCGCGGGACTGACCGCATCAGTACTGACCGCATCTGGGGCCGACGCGGCCCAGAACCCCTACACCGCCGGGAAGCACGCCGCCCGCGTCTGCTCGACCGCCAAGGCCAAGCACACCGCGAGCTGCGACGCGGTGAAACTCGTGAACCCGGACGGGTTCGCACCGGCTGCCAGCGCGCCGCCGTCGACCGGCCTGACCCCAACCGGTCTGCGGGACGCCTACAAGCTCAGCGGGCTGAGCGCCGGCGGCCGTACGGTCGCCATCGTCGACGCCTACGGCTACCCGAACCTGGAGCGCGACCTCGGCGTCTACCGCTCCCAGTTCGGCCTGTCCGCGTGCACGAAGGCGAACGGCTGCCTGAAGGTCATCAACCAGACCGGCGGTACGACGCTGCCGACGTTCAACGTGGGCTGGGCCGGCGAGCAGGCACTCGACGTGGATGCGGTCTCGGCCGCGGCGCCGGACGCCAAGATCATCGTCGTACAGGCCAAGTCGGCGAGCTTCGCGGACCTCGGCACCGCGGTCCAGACCGCTGCCAAGCAGGCCGGCGTGGTCGCCATCTCGAACAGCTACGGCGGCGGCGACGCGGACGACACGACGTACGGCGCGTACTACAACCACCCGGGTATCGCGGTCACCGCATCCACCGGTGACGACGGCTACCAGGGCGGCAGCTACCCGGCGTCCTCGTCGTACACGACGGCTGTCGGCGGTACGTCGTTGGTTGCCGCCAGCAACTCACGGGGCTGGAGCGAGTCCGTGTGGAGCGGCGCCGGTTCGGGCTGCTCGACGTACAACACCGCGCTGCCGGGTGCGGCGTCGTTCAGCACCGGCTGCTCGAAGCGCGCGATGGCGGACGTGTCCGCCGCCGCCGACCCGGGCAAGGGCGGGATGGCGATCTACTACCCGACCAGCAAGACCGCGTCGACGTGGGCGCAGTTCGGCGGGACGAGTGAGGCTGCGCCGATCATCGCCGCGGTCTACGCGCTGTCCGGCAACACCAGCGGGTACGCGAACGCGTTCCCGTACGCCCACCCGGGCTCGCTGTTCGACGTGACGAGCGGCAGCAACGGCTCGTGCCCGACGACCCAGTGGTGCAACGCCCGTACCGGTTGGGACGGCCCGACCGGCCTCGGTACTCCGAACGGCGCCGGCGCTTTCTGACGCATGAATAAACCCGGAGAATGACACGGTGCGACCGGACAGTGGCTGCATGCAACCATTGTCCGGTCGCTCCTAGTACTGTTCCGGGCACGAAGGACAACCCTCAACTCCGCGACATTCCGGAGATTTCTCTTCCCCGGACGCCCCCGCAGGCTTAAGGTCAGCCCCCGGGACGGGTCGTGGAGGGCGATCCGCTAATACGAACTTCATGGAGATTTGCTGTGACCACATCACGCAGAGGGCGGGGGCTCCTGGCAGTCTCAGCCGTCTCCGCGGCCGCCGTCGTGCTGGCCATGACCGCCGGTGGCGCGGACGCCGCGCAGAAGACCGGCCCTGAGGCCAAGAAGCCGGCGCAGGCCGACAAGCAGGCATCGAGCAAGGAGCGTAAGGGCAACTACGACGCCCGGACGCCGAACGCCAAGACCACCTACGCCCGCTCCGCCAAGGTGCAGGGCAAGGAGACGGCCGCGGCGAAGAAGTTCCGCGACTCGCTCGGCACCCAGGGCGTCGTCCAGGTCGACCCGAACACCGGCACGCCGGCCCAGGTCACCAAGCTGAACGGCTTCCTGACCGGCAAGAGCGGCAAGAAGGCCACCGACGTCGCCCTCGGGTACGTGAAGGCCCACCCGGAGATCTTCAAGCTCTCCGCCGCGGACCTCGGCACGCTGAAGCTGCGCAAGGACTACGTCGACGACCTCGGCACCCACCACATCTTCTGGACCCAGGTGGTCGACGGCGTCGAGGTCTTCGGCAACGGCCTGAAGGCCAACGTCACCAAGAACGGCCAGCTGATCTCCGTGATGGGCTCGCCCGTCGCCGGCCTCACCACGGCCGCGCAGGCGCGGTCCGCCGAGGCCGCGCCGAAGGTCACCGCGGCCGGCGCCCGGAGCGCGGCGATCAAGGACGTCGGCGGTACGGCGAAGTCCGCGACCGCGTCCAGCTCCGGTGTGAGCACCAAGTGGAGCAACGGCGACACCGCCCAGCAGGTGTGGTTCCACACCGCCGACGGGCTGCAGAAGGGTTGGCTGACCTACACCAACTCCGGTGGCGAGAACATCTACAGCCACGTCGTCGACGCCCAGACCGGGGCCACCCTCTACCGCAAGGACCTGGTCAGCGAGGGCAACGGCGACGCGCTGGTGCAGGACTACTACCCGGGTGCCGCCAAGGGCGGAACGCAGCGGGTCGAGAACCTGATCTACAACAAGTGGCTGCCGAAGAACGCGAAGACCCTCCTCGACGGCACGTCGGTCGCGGCCTTCGCGGACATCAACGACGACAACCAGCCGAACGCCGGCGAGACGGTCAAGGTGCCGGGCACCGCGACCGGCGGCCAGTACAAGCTGACCACCTTCCAGAACGCGTCGTCGTTCTGCTCGGCCGCGTTCATCTGCACCTGGGACCCGGCGAAGCCGGACTCCTGGAAGACCAACATGAACCAGGACGTCACCAACGCGTTCTACCTGGCCAGCAACTTCCACGACTGGCTGGCGAAGCCGCCGATCAGCTTCACCCCGGCGGCCGGCTCGTTCGACGCCGCGGGCGGCGACCCGGTGCACCTGAACGCGCTGGACGGCGCGGCCACCGCCGCGAACGGCGGACCGGACGCCAACCACATCGACAACGCGAACATGTCGACCCCGCCGGACGGCACCCCGCCGACCATGCAGATGTACCTGTGGCACTTCCCGGGGACGACCGACGCGCAGGAAGGCTACGTTCCGTCCAGCGGCGCGAACGACGCCAGCATCCTGTACCACGAGTACACCCACGGTCTGTCGAACCGCCTGGTCGTCGACGCCACCGGGAACTCCACGCTGAACAGCATCCAGGCCGGCTCGATGGGCGAGGCCTGGAGCGACTTCTACGCGATGGACTACCTGGTCTCGCACGGCCTGGAGAAGGACACCACCGCTCCGGGTGAGGTCCTCGAGGGCCGGTACGTCTCGCACGGCGAGCTGTTCCGGACCCAGGCGATCGACTGCCGCGTCAAGGCAGTCAGCCCGAACTGCATCCAGCCCGACGGCTCGAAGGGCGGCTACACCTACGCCGACTTCCCGACCATCGGCGGGACGCCCGAGGTGCACGCCTCCGGCGAGGTCTGGGCGCAGACCCTGTGGGACCTGCGCGAGCGCTTCGGCCGTAGCTACGCGATGAGCATCATCACCCGCGCGATGGAGCTGTCGCCGGCCGACCCGACGATGCTCGACATGCGCAACGCGATCGTCCAGGCCGACCTGGTCGCCAGCGGCGGCAAGAACGCCGACACCATCTGGACCGTCTTCGCCAACCGCGGCATGGGCTGGTACGCCGGTGTCATCGACGGCGGCGACTCGTTCCCGGCCGAGGACTTCCACAAGCCGCCGACGGGTGCGACCACGACCCTGACCGGCACGGTGAAGGACAAGGACACCGGTGCTCCGGTGGCCGGCGCACTGGTCTACGTCGGTGGCCACTCGTCCGGCTACGCCGGTGACTACGCCGGTACGACCGATGCAGCAGGCAACTACGCCATCACCGGCGTCGCGCCGGGCACGTACCCGAAGCTCGTGATGTCCGCTCCGGGGTACGAGCTGCTGGTTCAGTCGGCCACGGTCAAGCCGGGCGCCAAGGCGAACTTCACGCCGCGTCGCAACTGGGCCGCCTCCTCCGGCGGTGGCACGGTGGCCGACTTCAACGGTCCGGACTTCAGCCCGCAGTGTGGGCCCGGGTTCGCGATCGACAACGCCCAGGGCACCGGCTGGGGCAGCACGACCGGCGACGACAACGGCACGCCGACCAACCAGATGATCGAGAAGCACATCGACATCAAGCTGCCGGCGAAGGTGAACGTCAGCGGGTTCAACATCGACCCGTCCAACACCTGTGGTGACCCGGGCAGCGCTTCGACCGGTGGCTACCGGGTGGAGACCTCGGCCGACGGCACCACCTGGGCGGTCGCGGCGTCGGGCACCTTCGACGCCACGAACCGGGGCAAGTACAACCTGGTCAGCCCGACCGGCAACGCGACCGGCATCCAGTACGTCCGGTTCGTGATGACGAGCCCGCAGGTTCCGGACTTCGAGACGAACTGCCCCGACGGCGCTTTCGGCGGCTGCCAGTTCACCGACATGACCGAGCTGCAGGTCTTCGGCACCAAGTAACCCGCAGTACCCCTCCCGCGAAGGCCGGCCGAGCACCCGCTCGGCCGGCTTTCCGGTGTTTCAGGACTGCTTCGTGGGTTTGGCGGGTGGGACGGTTTGGGCCCATTCGGCCCAGTCGGCGAGGGCGGAGTACAGGCGGATGCCGGCCTCGATGGTGACGCGCATCGACTGGGTCTGTTCGCTGTAGCCGAACTCGCCGCGGTCCTTGCGGGCGGCGTAGTCGCGGTACTGGTCGGCGAGCTCGCGGTAGTAGCTCGCTTCGGTCTCCAGGTGGCGTTGCAGCTCGTCGGTCTCCATCATCCAGAAGAACAGCGAACGCAGCAGCGGCTGGAGCCGCATGGTGTGGTCGACATCGACCTCGGTCAGCCAGCGCTTCACCTCCGCGACGCCGGCATCGGTGATCCGGTACGCCTTCCGCCGCCGCGGTCCCTCGCTCTCGACCTCGACCAGGCCCTCGGTGGCGAGCTTGTTCAGCTCGGCGTAGATCTTCGGGTGCTGTGCCGGCCAGATCGAGCCGAGCACCTCGGTGAACCGCCGGGCCAGGTCGTACCCGCTGGCCGGCCCCTCGGCAAGCAGCCCGAGCAGCCCGTGCCGCAGTGACATATCCGCCTCCTTCGCTGGACGGCCATCTTGACATGTCCCTTCGGACATGTGCATGCTCTCATATGTCCCTAGGGACATGTCCTAGAGAACATCTCAAGCTGGGGAGTCGATATGACGGAGGGACGTGCGGTTCTCGTCACCGGAGCGACCGGCGGCATCGGTACGGCGACAGTTCGGCTACTGGAGAGCCGGGGCTTCACCGTGTACGCCGGTGCGCGCGGACCGGCTGAATTCGAGCCGGGAGTGCGGGTGCTGCCGCTGGATGTGGCGGATCCGGAGAGCGTCGCCGCGGCGGCGAAGCGGGTCGCCGGCGAGGTGGACGGGCTGTGGGCGGTGATCAACAACGCGGGAGTGATCGTGCAGGGGCCGCTGGAGTTGGTGCCGGCGGACGAGTGGCGACGACAGCTTGAGGTGAACACGCTCGGGCCGGCGTCGGTGATCCGCGAGTTCCTGCCATTGCTGCGTGCGGGCGGGTCTGCGGGGCGCAGCGCTGGGCGGATCGTGAATGTGAGTGCGGCGACCGGGCGGGTCGCGATGCCGTTGCTGGGCGCGCTGTCCGCCAGCAAGGCGGGACTGGAGGCCCTGTCGAACGCGCTGCGGCTGGAGCTGGCTGCGTGGAAGATCCCGGTGGTCGTGATCGAGCCGGGGACGACGGAGACGGAGATCTTCGCTCGGGCCGGTGCGGCCGCGGATGCGTCTCTGCAGCGGGCCGATCGGGAGCGGGTGGAGCTCTACCAGGCGCATCTGGCGGCGTACGAGAAGGCGATGAGCCGCTTCAAGCCGGGGCCGGTGGAGAAGGTTGCCGAGGTCATCGTTCGGGCAGTCGAGGCGCGACGCCCCCACCGCCGGTACGCCGTCGCCGAGGCCCGTACCCTCGGCGCCATCCTGCCGAAACTCCCGGCCGGGCTTCGGGACCGGATCCTCACCACCGCCGTCGGCCTGAACGGAATCAAGCCGTGAGTACGGTCGTGCTGATTGGTGCGACGTCGGGCCTTGGACGCCAGGCTGCCGAGCAGTTGGCCGCGGGTGGGCATCGGTTGTTCTTGGTGGGAAGGGATCCGGACCGCGCGGCCGCCTTGGCCAACCGGTTGCCTGACGCAACGGTTATTGCGGCGGATGTTTCGGTGCGGGCCGGGATCGAGAAGGTCGCCGCCGAGGTTCCCGGGCGGATCGACGTACTGATGAACAACGCGGGCGTGATGACGCCGAGGCGGCAGGTGACGGCGGAAGGCGTCGAGCTGAATCTCGCCGTACACCATCTGGCGCCGTGGTCCGCGGTCGCGTTGCTAGGCCCACTGATCCCACCCGGCGGGCGGATCGTGAACGTGAACTCCGAGGGCCATCGGTCGCCGATGCGAGGTGGAGCGGTCCGGCTCGATCCGGCGCGGCTGGTGGATGGGGTGGAGTCGTTCGATCCGTTCCTGACCTACAGCCGGAGCAAGCTGGCCAACCTACTGTTCACGTACGAGCTGCAGCGGCGGCGCCCGGAGTGGACTGTCGTCGCCGTACATCCGGGCGTGGTGCGGACCGACCTCGGCCGGCAGTTCCCGCGTTTGCAGGTCGCGGCCATCTCGGCTTTCGCAATACCGGCGCGACGTGGCGCCGAGCCGGTGGTCCGCCTCGCGGCCGGGGACGAGCCGCCAACCGGCTACTACGACCGATTCACCAAGGTCCGCTCATCCGAGATCTCGTACGACGAGGAACTCGCCCGCCGGGTGTGGTCGGCGGCCGAGGAACTGCGGCCACATGATGGTTCGTCTGTCCGGATCATGGACAACGAACAGTAAGTGCAGTGGATTAGTCTAGTTTCGATCGCGTGGAGCCTGTCGCGCATCGGTTGCCGACCTGCCTAGCTGGACGGCGGGGCGGCGACCGAACCGCGCTCGATCAGGGTCGGGGTGAGGGTGGTCCGGCGGACGCGGCGATTGGTGTCGACGGCGGAGGTGACTCGCGAGACGACGTGGCTGACCAGCTCGTCGAGCGGCCAGTGGAACGTCGACAGCGGCGGCGTGAGCAGCTGGGACATCGGCTGGTCGTCGTATCCGAGCAGGGACAGGTCGTCCGGGATCTGCAGACCGAGCTCGCGGCTCGCCGCGTACACCCCGAAGGCCATGGAGTCGGCGAGCGCGAGGATGCCGGTCGGGCGTTGGGCGGTGGTCAGCAGCGTCCGGGCGACGTCCGTCGCGCCGGCCAGATCGTGTGGGCACTGCAGCAGGCGGATCACGAGTCCGAGGTCGGCCGCCACGCGCTGGGCGATCTCCTCGGCCGGGCGCTCCACCTCGAAGCGGCGGGTCGGGCTGAGCACGGCGACAGTGCGGTGGCCCGCGTCGGCCAGCCGGCGCAGCGCCGTACTCACGCCGGTCTCGTTGTCGAGGATCACCTCGGACTTCGCCTTCGCGCCGGGCAGGGCGTCGCCGATCGCGATCACCGGAGCCTGCTTGGTGATCTCCGCCCACTCCTTGGCGGCCGGGTCGATCGGGATCACCACGATCGCGTCGGCGCGGTGGTCGACCAGGTGCTGGGCGAGCTCGAGCTGGCGGTCCGCGTCACCGGCGGAGTCGATGATCCAGGCATTCCGGTCCGGGGCGAGGAGCTCGCGGCCGAGCGCGGCCGCGACCCGTTGCTGCCAGAGGTCTTCGAGGGACGCGCAGAGCACGCCGATCGAGCCGCTGCGGCCCGAGGCGAGCGCGCGGGCGACCGGGTCGGCCTGGTAGCCGAGGCGGTCGGCAGCGTCCTGGACCCGCTGCCGGGTCTCGGGCGTGCCGTGCAGACCGCGCAGAGCGTACGACACGGCGGCCATCGAGAGCCCGGTCTCGGCGGCGATGTCCTTGAGGGTTGGCCTCCGACCGGTTCCGGACATGTCCACGACCATAACCGTCCCCATGGACAAAACCAGCCGCCACCGCCGACCGGCTCAGGGGTCAACCCCTCAGATGGTCGGTTGGCACCCAGTCTGCGGGTGGGACAACCGGCGAGCTCCGGGGTTGACCCCTCAGACGTCCGGGGAGGGAGCGCGGGCGTCCGGGTGGGAGGGAGCGCGGGCGTCCGGGGGGCGAGAAGGCTACTTGACAACGGATGCTTTGAAGCGCTTCACTCTAATCATCCTGAAGCGCTTCAATCTGATCAAACCGCGGAGAGGGGGAGCCGATGATCGACGTCCACCAGCACCTGTGGCCGGAAGCGTTCGTCGACCGGCTCCGGGCGCGCCGCGAGCCGCCGTACCTCGACGGCTGGACACTCCACACCGCGACCGAGGCGCCGTACGACGTGGATCCCGCGGCGCACGAGATCGGCAAGCGGGTCGCGCTGGAGCAGGACGCCGGCACGACGCTCGCCCTGGTGTCGCTGTCGAGTCCGCTGGGCATCGAGGAACTCGGGGACGCCGAACTGCTCGCCGCCTGGCACGAAGGTGCTGCGCTGTTCCCGCAACCGTTCAAGGCCTGGGCGTCCATCGACCTGCTCGAGCCCGACGCGCGGCAGCTGGAATCCCTGCTGGACAAGGGTTTCGTCGGACTGCAACTGCCCGCCCACGTGCTCGGTACGCCGACCTCCTGGGAAGCACTGGGTGAGTTGCTGTGGACCGCTGAGCGACTGAGCAAGCCGATCTTCGTGCATCCCGGCGCGGCCCGATCGACCGATGCGCCGTGCTGGTGGGCGCCGGTCGTCGACTACACCACTCAGCTACAGGCGGCCTGGTGGGCGTGGCATGCGTTCGGCGGACGGCGCTCGTACCCGGGCCTGCGGTTGTGCTTCGCGGCCGCGGCCGGTCTCGCGCCGGTGCACCACGAGCGGCTGGCCGCGCGCGGCGGGCGGCTCGGCACCATCGACCCCAATCTGTACGTCGACACCTCGAGCTACGGCCCGCAGGGGATCGACGCGGTCGCGCGGATCCTCGGCATCGACCAGGTCGTGCACGGCACCGACCGGCCGTACGCCGGGACCACCGACCTCCGCCAAGGCGATGCCGCGACCGCGGTGATCCGCCACGACAATCCACACCGGCTGCTGTTCGGCGCCGGTGTACCTACTCCTGAGAGGGGAGTGCAGTGACTGCCCAGCCAATCGACGTACCGAACGTCCCGGCTCGCCAGGCCAGCCGGCTCGTGGAGCTCAACGACTGTCTGTCGCTCGACAACCTTCCAGGACGTGATCTCACCCCTGACGAGCTGGCCGAGCTGGCCGGCGGTCTCGCGGCCCAGCCGCACCTGTGGGAGGACAAGGTCGCGTACAGCGACGACGAGCGGGTCTTCGCGTCGCTGCACCGCGACGCCAACGTCGACGTCTGGCTGATCTGCTGGACCCCGGTCAACGACACCGGCTGGCACGACCACGACGTCTCCTCCGGCGCCGTCGCGGTCGCCCGCGGCAAGCTCGTCGAGCACAACCTGGCGATCGGCGTCGAATCGGTCGAGACCGAGATCGAGGCGGGCGACGTGTACGGCTTCGGCCCGGACCACATCCACCGCGTCGTCGGCCTGGACAAGGGCAGCGTCACCGTCCACGCCTACAGCCCACCCTTGTGGCGCATGGGTCAGTACTCGGTCAAGGACGGCGTACTCCGCCGGGTCTCCGTCTCCTACGCCGACGAACTCCGCCCGCTCGACTGAGTCACCGCAGCGAACGGGACAGCCCGGGGCAGATTGATCTGCCCCGGGCTGCCCCGTGATCTGGCCTGCCTGGGGCGGGGTTCTGTGTTCAGACTCGGGTGTCATGACGATGCACGTGGAGCTCGAGGAGCACTACAGCGAGCGGTACGACGAAGCGAGCCGGCTGGGGTCGACGGTCAAAGGCCGGCTGGAACTGGCTCGGGTACAGGATCTGCTCAACCAGTACCTGCCACCGCCTCCCGCGGCAGTCGCCGACATCGGCGGCGGACCCGGGGTTCATGCGAGCTGGCTGAAACATCGAGGGTACGACGTCGAGCTGATCGACCCGGTCGAGCGGCACGTCCGGCAGGCGACCGCCGCCGGGATCAGCGCCGTACAAGGGGATGCCCGCCGGCTGCCGTGGGACGACGAGGAGTTCGACGCGGCGTTCGTGGCGGGGCCGATGTACCACCTGCGGGAGGCGGAGGAGCGGCAGCTCGCGCTCCGCGAGGCGATGCGGGTGACGAAGCTCGGCGGGTTCGTCGCGGTGGTCGCGATCAACCGGGCGGCCAATCTGATCGGCTCCACCCTGGCCAACACGTTGATCGAACGGCAGGCGGTGGTGACGGACATCCTGCGGGACGGGTACAGCCCGCGGAACGATCGGATGGCGCACACGACGTACCACACCGTCGCGCAGCTGCGGGCGGAGCTCAACCACGCCGGGCTGCGCGGGGTGACCATCCACGGGCTGACCGGTCCGGGCGGCTGGCTGACCGTGATGATCGACGCGCACTACGGGGACCGGCCGCTCCCCGACAGTCTCCAGGAGCCGGATCCGCTGCGTACGGCGCTGGAGTGCGCACGGCTCGCGGATCGGTATCCGGAGATGGTGCAGTCGAGTTCGTTGCTGTTCGGGGTAGGCCAACGAGTAGATCTCTGACTAACGTCAGAGAATGGGAATCGGCGTGGTCAGGAAGTTCAATCGCCTGGTTACCCAGCGGGTCGCGGCGATGGACGAGGTGTCACGGGTTGTTGCTGATGGCAACGTTGTGCTCGGAGCCGGTCGGATGTGGTGCGGTCAAGTTGCACGGGTCCGATCCGGCCGAGCTCAAACGGATGTGGGTGTCACCGGATGCGCGCGGGCTCGGGCTGGGCGATCGCCCTCTACCGTTCCTCGGGCTACGAGGAGGTGCCGGCGTTCAACGCCGAGCCCTACGCGCATCACTGGTTCGAGAAACCTCTCTGAGAACTACTTGCGCAGTAGGCCGAGCAGACCGTGGGTCTCGTTCTTCGGGCCGGCGGAGAACCACAGCGCGTCGGTGCCGCCGGTGGTTGCCGTGCCTTGGAGGAGGGCCCAGAGGCCGTCGATCACCAGGGTCCGGCCGTGAGTGTTGCGGACCTGGTCGGTGAGCGCGAACCTGCCGTGGGACTTCGGCTGCAGGATGTTGATCCGGCCGTCGCCGAAGTTGCCGACCAGGAGCGTGCCGGTGGGCTCACCCCAGGATGCGGGCGCGAACGCCACGCCCCACGGCGCGTTCAGGTCGCCGCGGGAGGCGACCCGGGTGACCAGTTTGCCGTCGACCGTGTACTCGTCGACGAAGCCGAGCCCACGCCCGGCCTGGCTGCGCCCGGTCTTCGGGTCGGGCTTGGCGTAGGTGACGAAGATCCGCCCGTTCAGGGTCTGCGCGTTGAACGGTGCGTAGCCCTTCGGCAGCGAGAAGTCGCGGAACGCCCACCACGGCAGCTTGACCGGCTGGAACGCGCTGTCGAACACGTCGACCCGCCCCTGCGCGAAGTTGGCGGCGTACAGCCGGTCGGAGGTCGGCGAGATCGCCAGCCCGGTGTAGGCGGCGCCGGGGGTGGTGGCCTTGATCTCGGCGGCACCGATCGCCGGGGTGACCGGCGGACCCCAGGCGGCGATCTGGCCGGTCAGGGTGGCGAAGATGAACCGGGCCGGCCCGCTGACCGTCCCGTTGCTCAGCACGAACCCGGTGCCGGCGTTGTTGACCTGCCCGGTCGGCAACGGCACCGTCACCCGGACCGTGGGCACCTTGGTGGCGGTGGTCGCCCCGGGCGCGGACGAGTAGAGCGTGGACGACGACGTACCGGCGTTCGACACCCACAGCGGTGTGGTGGCGCCGAGGGAGAGACCCCACGCGTTCACCAGATCGGGATCCTGCAGCGCGGCCTTGCCGGGCAGATCCGACACCAGATTGACCTGCTGTACGTCGAGTGGCGTGTGCCGGGACTGGTGTGCGCTGGCGGGTGCCGGTGCGATCAGTGCGAGGCCGCTGACGACTGCGGCCGCCGCAGCGAGGGGACGGCCTTTCGAGCGAAGTGACATGTCACTTTCCTGTCGGTCGGAATGCGGAACACCATCGATACGGCCGGGTGGGCTAGGCGGTTCAATCGCGGCAAGGTAGACATGAGCGGTGAGCCTCGGGGTGGGGAGCACGATGAGCAGCAGGGGGAGCAGATGCCAGAACTCGCGATCGAGCCGTTGAACCCGTCGATCCTGCCGATGTCGGGCAAGTACAGCCATGGCATCCAGGTCGACGGCGCACAGCGGATGGTGTTCGTCAGCGGGCAGGTGCCGTGGGGCAACGAGCACGGCCGGGTGCCGGAGACGTTCGAGGCGCAGTGCCGGATGGTCTGGCGGAACGTGCTGGCGGTGCTGTCCGAGGCGGGGATGGGGATCCGGAACCTGGTGAAGGTGACGACATACCTCTCCGACCGGCAGTACCGCGCGCTGAACGGGAAGATCCGCGAGGAGGTCCTCGGCGCGCACGCCCCGGCCCTCACCGTCGTCATCGCCGACATCTATGCGGAGAACTGGCTGCTCGAGATCGAGGCTGTCGCGATGGCCTGAGCGGTCCACCGGGTGCCGAAGTGGCTATGGAAACCGGTAGCGGTCCTGATTAGCGTCGAGCTATGAGGATCAGGGTTGTCGACGCGTTCGCCGATCGTCCGTTCACCGGGAATCCGGCCGGGGTGTGCCTCCTCGACGCAGGGGAATGGCCCGACGAGGCCTGGATGCTGGCCGTCGCTGCCGAGATGAATCATGCCGAGACCGCGTTCGCCCGGCCGTCGGAGCGGGCCGACGCGGACTGGGATCTGCGCTGGTTCACGCCGACCCTGGAAGAGAGGCTCTGCGGCCACGCCACGCTCGCGACCACGCATGCGCTGGCCGCGGACGGCAAGGTGTCCGGGAAGGTCGCCTTCGCAACGCGCAGCGGCATCCTGACCGCGACCGTCGCGGACGACGGGATCATGCTGGACTTTCCGGTCAACCGGCCGTTCGAGGTGCCGGCTCCGGAGGAGCTCGGAGCGGCGTTGGCTGTCGAGTTCGCCGAGGTCTACGTCGCGGGCGAGCTCCGCGATCTCCTGGTCGTCGTCCGGGACGAGGCGACGGTGCGCGCGGTGGTCCCCGACTACGACGTGATGGCCGGGATCATCGAGCGCGAGAAGCTGCGGGGAGTGATCGTGACGGCGCAGGGTACGGAGTACGACTTCGTCTCGCGGTTCTTCGCGCCGGGCAGCGGGATCCCGGAGGACCCGGTGACCGGGAGCGCACACACCAGTCTGGCGCCGTACTGGGGCGAACGCCTCGGGCGGAACGAACTGGTCGGGTACCAGGCGTCCGCCCGAGGCGGTGTCGTCCAGGTCAGCTCATCCGGCGACCGCGTCTACCTGAAGGGCCAGGCGATCACAGTCCTGGACGGTGAACTCCTCGTCTAGGCCGTGTCCGGCCTAGGCCCAGGTCTCGGCGTGGGTCGCTATGCCGTTCGGGGCGATGAGTTCGGTGACGACGTCCTCGGCGTCGGCGTCGAGCGCCTCGAACGGCGGCTCGGGTACGACGTACGCGCGTGCTCCGGCGACCATCTCGATACCCGGCAGCTCGAACCAGGCCTCGCCGACCTCGCGACTGATCTCGTAGATGGCCTGCTCGGCGGAGTCGACCGGCTCCCGCTCGCCGGACTCGTCCAGCTCGGCCGGGTGCCGTTCCTGCGCGGCCCGGCCGGCCTCCAGCAGCGCGTCCAGGTCGACCACGCGCAGGTCGAACCGCGACACGACGCTGATCACGTGGTCCGGCTCGACGTCCTCCTCGTCCTCGTCGTCGACCGAGTCGTCCAGCAGCAGCGGCGTCGTACCCGTGTGCTCGAAGACGGCGTCGTTCCAGTCCTCGACCACGCCCTCGAGCGCGGCGTTGTGCTCGAAGAGCTCGGTGTTGTCCTCGTCGCCGGTCATCGCGAGCAGCGCGTCGGTGTGGGCCTGCAGGCGTTCGGCGAGCTTCCGGCTCGCCTCGGCCAGCGCGGTCCGGGTGTCCGCGGAGAAGAACTGCTCTGCGGGGGCGGGGGTGTCCAGTTCAGTCACGTGCGGGATCTTCCCTTGTCTGTCGGTGGGGATGCCAGCCGTAAGTATGTGAGAAGCCTGTGAGAGCTGTGTCAGCGGGTGTGAGAGGCCTGCGAGAACCCTCCTGACCGGACAGCTAGCGGTGTGCAGTGAATGCATGAGCACTTTCACCGCGAGGTCGTGGCGTCATGCATGACGTGATCTACCTCGCCGTCACCGTCGTCGTGTTCGCGGCCGTCTGGTTCGCGCTGCGTGGAGTGGAGAAGTTGTGAGCGCCGAGACTCTGCTGATGCCGCGACTTCGTCGCGGCGAGTCATTGGGCTGTAACTCCCGGCCTTCCCTCGTCGCTCCGGTCGCTTCGCTCCCTCCGCTCCTCAGTCCAGGCCGGGAGGCCCAATGACTATCGCCGGCCTGGTCGTGGCCGTTGCTCTGGTCCTCTATCTGATCGCCGCCCTGGTCTTCCCCGAGAGGTTCTGATGTCCGACACCGCAGCCGGCCTGTTGCAGGTCGGCCTCCTGCTCGCGTGCCTGGCGGCCGTCTACCGCCCGTTCGGCGGCTACATGGCCAGGGTCTACACGTCCGGCAAGGACCTGCGCGTCGAGCGCTGGACGTACAAGCTGTTCGGCGTCGACCCGAAGGCCGACCAGACCTGGCCCGTCTACGCCCGCTCGCTGATCGCGTTCTCCGCGCTCAGCGTCATCCTGTTGTACCTGCTCCAGCGCCTGCAGCACTGGCTGCCGCTGTCGCTGGGCCTGCCGAACGTCGAGTCCGGGCTGGCGTTCAACACCGCCGCGTCCTTCGTCTCGAACACCAACTGGCAGAGCTACGTTCCGGAGGCGGTGATGGGCCACCTGGTCCAGTTCGCCGGCCTCGCGGTGCAGAACTTCCTGTCCGCGGCCGTCGGGATCACCGTCGCGATCGCCCTGATCCGGGGCTTCTCCCGGTCGAAGACCGACCGGGTCGGCAACTTCTGGGTCGACCTGGTCCGGACCGTGCTGCGCGTGCTGGTCCCGATCGCGGTCCTGGGTACCGTCCTGCTGGTCGCGATGGGCGTCGTACAGAACTTCTCCGGCGGGCACGAGGTCACCTCGGTGGTCGGCCAGACCCAGCACCTCCCGGGCGGCCCGGTGGCCAGCCAGGAGGTCATCAAGGAGCTCGGCACCAACGGCGGTGGCTACTACAACGCCAACTCCGCGCACCCGTTCGAGAACCCGAACCCGCTGTCGAACCTGTTCGAGATCTTCCTGATCATGGTCATCCCGGTCTGTCTGACCCGGACCTTCGGCGTGATGGTCAAGGACAAGCGTCAGGGCTACGCGATCCTCGGTGTGATGGGCACGATCTGGGCCGCCTTCGTCTTCCTGGCGACGCTGTTCGAGGTCCAGGGCGCGGGTACTGCGACCCAGGCCGCCGGCGCCGCGATGGAGGGCAAGGAGACCCGCTTCGGTGAATGGGCGTCCTCACTGTTCGCCGTCTCGACGACCGGTACGTCGACGGGCGCGGTGAACTCGATGCACGACTCGTTCACCCCACTCGGCGGTGGCGTGCCGCTGTTCCACATGATGCTCGGCGAAGTGACGCCCGGCGGTACGGGGACCGGCCTGTACGGCATGCTGATCCTCGCCATCCTTGCGGTGTTCGTCGCGGGCCTGATGGTCGGCCGCACACCGGAGTACCTGAAGAAGAAGATCACCGCGCGCGAGATGAAGCTCGTCTCGCTGTACATCCTGACGACGCCGACCGTCGTCCTCGTCGGCGCCTCGCTCGCGATGGGACTCGCGGTGGCCCGGGCGTCGATCCTGAACACCGACAGCCCGCACGGCTTCTCCGAGGTGCTGTACGCCTTCACCTCGGCGGGCAACAACAACGGCAGTGCGTTCGCCGGTATCAGCGCGAACATCCCGTTCTACAACACGGCGCTCGGGCTGGTGATGCTGCTCGGCCGGTTCGTCCCGATCGTGTTCGCACTGGCGCTGGCGGGCTCCCTCGCCCAGCAGCAGCCGGTACCGGTGACCCAGGGCACGCTGCCCACCCACAAGGCCCTGTTCGTGACGATGCTCGTCGGCGTCGTCCTGATCGTGACCGGCCTGACCTACTTCCCAGCTCTGACCCTCGGACCCCTCGCGGAGGGACTGTGACCACGATCGTGAAGACCCCGCCGTCCCCGGCCCCGAAGAAGGCCGCGGACACGGTGGCGAAGAAGGCGCCGTCGGGTGCGTTCGACCCGAAGATGCTGCTGACGTCCTTGCCGGACGCGGTGAAGAAGCTCGACCCGCGGCTGATGGTGAAGAACCCGGTCATGTTCGTGGTCGAGGTGGGCGCGGCCGCGTCCACGATCAAGGCCGTCACCGACCCCAGCGTGTTCGTCTGGTGGATCGTGGTCTGGCTCTGGCTGACCGTGATCTTCGCGAACCTGGCGGAGGCGGTCGCGGAAGGCCGCGGCAAGGCCCAGGCCGAGACGCTGCGCCGGGCCAAGACCGAGACCACCGCTCGCCGCATGTCCGGCGACAAGGAGGAAGAGGTACCGGCCGCCCAGCTGCGGCTCGGTGACCTGGTCGTCGTCGAGGCCGGCCAGATCATCCCCGGCGACGGTGACGTCGTCGAGGGGGTGGCGAGCGTCGACGAGTCGGCGATCACCGGCGAGTCGGCCCCGGTCATCCGGGAGTCCGGCGGCGACCGCAGCGCGGTCACCGGCGGCACCAAGGTGCTGTCGGACCGGATCGTCGTGAAGATCACCACCAAGCCCGGTGAGAGCTTCATCGACCGGATGATTGCCCTGGTCGAGGGCGCCTCGCGGCAGAAGACGCCGAACGAGATCGCGCTGAACATCCTGCTGGCCAGCCTGACGATCGTGTTCCTGATCGCCACCGCGACCCTGCCGACGTTCGCGAACTACGCGCACACGAACCTGAGCATCGTGATCCTGGTGGCCCTGCTGGTCGCCCTGATCCCGACCACGATCGGTGCGCTGCTGTCCGCGATCGGTATCGCCGGCATGGACCGGCTCGTCCAGCGCAACGTGCTGGCGATGTCCGGCCGTGCGGTCGAGGCCGCCGGTGACGTGAACACCCTGCTGCTGGACAAGACCGGCACCATCACGCTGGGCAACCGGCAGGCGTCGGAGTTCATCCCGGTCGGGGGTGTGAACGACACCGAGCTGGCCGACGCGGCACAGCTGTCCAGCCTCGCCGACGAGACGCCGGAGGGCCGGTCGATCGTCGTCCTCGCGAAGACCGGGTACGGCCTGCGGGAGCGCCACACCGGCGAACTGCCGCACGCGCACTTCGTCGAGTTCACCGCACAGACCCGGATGAGCGGCGTCGACGTCGACGACCGGCAGATCCGCAAGGGTGCGGCCGGCGCGGTCAACGCCTGGATCAACCAGCACGGCGGGTCGATCGACGCGCAGCTCGGCGAGATCGTCGACGGGATCTCGGCCTCCGGCGGCACTCCGCTGGTCGTTGCCGAGAGCATCGGAGGCAAGGCCCGGGCGCTCGGCGTCATCCACCTCAAGGACGTCGTCAAGGCAGGGATGCGGGAGCGGTTCGACCAGATGCGCGCGATGGGCATCCGGACCGTGATGATCACCGGTGACAACGCGCTGACCGCGAAGGCGATCGCCGAGGAGGCTGGGGTCGACGACTTCCTGGCCGAGGCGACGCCCGAGGACAAGATGGCGCTGATCAAGAAGGAGCAGGAGGGCGGCCGGCTGGTCGCGATGACCGGTGACGGCACCAACGACGCTCCGGCGCTGGCGCAGGCCGATGTCGGCGTGGCGATGAACTCCGGTACGTCGGCCGCGAAGGAGGCCGGCAACATGGTCGACCTCGACTCCAACCCGACCAAGCTGATCGAGATCGTTGAGATCGGCAAGCAGTTGCTGATCACCCGCGGTTCGCTGACCACGTTCTCGATCGCGAACGACGTGGCGAAGTACTTCGCGATCCTGCCGGCCCTGTTCGCGGCGGCGTACCCCGGTCTGGACAAGCTGAACGTGATGGGACTGCACTCGCCGGAGTCGGCGATCGTGTCCGCGATCGTGTTCAACGCGCTGATCATCGTGCTGCTGGTGCCGCTGGCGCTGCGCGGCGTCCGGTACAGGCCGTCCTCGGCGTCGGCGATGCTGCGGCGCAACCTGCTGGTGTACGGCGTCGGCGGTCTGATCAGCCCGTTCATCGGTATCAAGCTCCTCGACCTGGTGATCTCCTTGATCCCCGGTCTGCGCTGAAAGGTAGTTGTTCATGGCAAGCAACTTGCCGGGCTCAGTCCGGCAGTTCGGAGTGGCGCTACGGGCGCTGCTCGTCTTCACGGCGATCCTCGGGATCGTCTACCCGCTGGTGATGACCGGGGTCGCGCAGGCGCTGTTCCACGGCAACGCGAACGGCTCGATCGTCGAGGTGAACGGCAAGGCCGTCGCCTCCGACCTGATCGGCCAGGCGTACACGATGGACAGCGGCAAGAAGGACGACGACGGGAAGGCGATCATGGTCGCGGACCCGAAGTGGTTCCAGACCCGGCCGTCGGCAAGCTCCTACGACGCCGCGGCCAGCGGCGGATCGAACCTCGGTCCGAACAACGCCGATCTGGTCACGGCCGTGCAGGACCGTCGCAAGGAGGTGGCGGCGCTGGAGGGTGTCGACCCGTCCCAGGTCCCGCCCGACGCGGTCACGGCCAGCGGCAGCGGGCTCGATCCGGACATCAGCCCGGCGTACGCCACCCTGCAGGTCAACCGGGTCGCCCGGGAGCGAGGCCTCGGCGTGGACCAGGTCCGGCAGCTGGTAAAGGAGAACACGGAGGGTCGCACCCTGGGATTCCTGGGTGAGCCCCGCGTCAACGTGGTGAAGCTCAACACTGCGCTCGCAGCGCTGGGCTGAACTGAGAGCATGGCGGTATGAGCAAGAACGGCCGTGGGCATCTGCGGATCTATCTCGGGGCCGCGCCCGGCGTCGGGAAGACGTACAAGATGCTGGGGGAGGGGCAACGGCGCCTCGCCCGGGGGACCGACGTGGTGGTCGGATTCGTCGAGACCCACGGCCGTGAACACACCGCGGAGATGCTCGCCGGGCTCGAGGTGATCCCGCGGCGGATCATCGACTACCGGGGCGCGAGCTTCACCGAGCTGGACATCGACGCGGTGCTGGCGCGGCGGCCGGAGGTCGCGCTGGTCGACGAGCTGGCACACACCAACGTGCCGGGCAGCCGGAACGAGAAGCGCTGGCAGGACATCGAGGAGCTGCTGGCCGCCGGGATCGACGTGATCTCGGCGGTCAACATCCAGCATCTCGAGTCGATCAACGACGTGGTCGAGAAGATCACCGGCGTACCGCAGCAGGAGACGGTCCCGGACCGGGTGGTCCGGGCCGCGGACCAGATCGAGCTGGTCGACATGACGCCGGAGGCGCTGCGCCGGCGGATGGCACACGGCAACATCTACACCGCCGACAAGGTGGACGCTGCCCTAGGCAACTACTTCCGGGTCGGCAACCTGTCCGCCCTGCGTGAGCTGGCGTTGCTGTGGCTGGCCGACCGGGTGGATGCGGGCCTGCAGCAGTACCGGCAGGAGCACGACATCGACTCGACCTGGGAGGCCCGGGAGCGGGTCGTGGTCGCGCTCACCGGCGGTCCCGAAGGCGAGACGCTGATCCGGCGCGCCGCCCGGATCGCCGCGCGGTCCTCCGGTGGGGACCTGCTCGCCGTCCACGTCGCCCGCTCGGACGGTCTGACCGGGGCGAACCCGAGCCAGCTGGCTGCGCAGCGCAACCTGGTCGAGAAGCTCGGCGGGACCTATCACCAGGTCGTCGGCGACGACATCCCGTCCGCCCTGCTGACGTTCGCGAAGGCCGAGAACGCCACCCAGTTGGTGCTCGGCGGCAGTCGCCGTTCGCGGATCGGCTCGCTGTTCACCGGGCCGGGGATCGGCGCCACCACGATCCGCGACTCCGGCGATATCGACGTACACCTCGTCACGCACTCGTTGATGGGTCGTGGGCGGTTGCCCCGGCTGCGGGGGAGTCTGTCCCGGCGCCGGAAGATCCAGGGTTTCGTGCTGTCGATCGTGCTGCCGCCGGTGCTCGCACTGGTGCTCGGGCTGGGCGGCGACACGCTCAACCTGACCAGCAACGTGCTCGCGTTCCTGCTGGCGGTGGTCGTGGTGGCGCTGGTCGGCGGGATGTGGCCGGCGATGGTGACCGCGGTCGGCGGGTCGCTGGTGCTCAACTGGTTCTTCACACCGCCGAAGCGGACCTTCACGATCGCCGAGCTGAACAACGCGCTGGCGCTGCTGATCTTCGTCCTGGTCGCGGCGATGGTGAGTTCGGTCGTCGACCGGGCGGCTCGGCGGACCAGGCAGGCGGCCCGGGCGGCCGCGGAATCGGAGACGTTGGCGACTTTGGCCGGATCGGTACTGCGAGGTGAGACCGCCCTGCCCGCGCTGCTCGAACGGGTGCGCGAGGCGTTCGGGATGACCGGGGCGTGTCTGATGGAACGTGTGGACGACGACGAGCTGACCGAGGTCTGGCGACCGTTGGCCACGGCCGGCTCCCTGACCTGCACCCGTCCGGAGGAGGCCGACGCGGAGATTCCGGCGCGGGACGACCTGGTTCTGGTCCTGCAGGGTCATCAGCTGGAAGCGGACGAGCGACGGCTGGTCGGGGCGTTCGCGGCCCATGCCGCCGCGCTGGTCGACCGCGCCCGGCTCAGCGAGGCCGCCGCCGAGGCGAAGCCGCTGGCCGAGGCGGACAAGCTGCGGACGGCGCTGTTGCGGGCCGTCGGCCATGATCTGCGGTCCCCGCTCGCGTCGGCCAAGGCTTCCGTGACGAGCTTGCGGAGCGACGACGTCGAGTGGAGCGAGTCCGAGCGGGCCGAACTGCTGGAGACCGCGGACGAGTCGCTGGACCGGTTGTCGCGGCTGGTGGACAACCTGCTCGATCTGAGCCGGCTGCAGGCCGGCGTACTGCCGGTCTTCACGCGGCCGATGGCGCTGGACGAGATCCTGCCCGGCGTCCTGGCCGAGCTCGGTGACGAGGCCGACAAGGTGACGGTCGACATCCCGCACACACTGCCGCTGGTCGAGGCCGATCCGGCGCTGCTGGAGCGTGTGGTGGCGAACCTGCTGGCGAACGCGATCCGCTACTCGCCGCCCGGGCGCCCGCCGCTGATCACCGGAAGCGCGCTCGGCGACATCGTCGAGGTCCGGGTGATCGACCGGGGCCCGGGGATCCCGCGCCAGGACCGGGACCGGGTGTTCGCGCCGTTCCAGCGGCTCGGAGACACCGACAACACCGTCGGCGTCGGGCTCGGGCTGGCGCTCGCGCGCGGGCTCGCCGAGGCCATGCACGGCACGCTGCAGCCCGAAGACACCCCGGGCGGCGGTCTGACCATGGTGGTGTCGATCCCGACCGCCACCCTCCGCCCGACCGACGCCCCGGTCCCGGGAGCACGCGAACGATCGGAGCAAGAGTGACGAGAGTCTTGGTGGTCGACGACGAACCGCAGATCGTGCGGGCGTTGCAGATCAATCTGAAGGCGCGCGGGTACGAGGTGCATCTGGCCGGCACCGGTACGTCGGCGTTGAAGGTTGCCGCCCAGCATCCGCCGGAGCTGGTGATCCTCGACCTGGGGCTGCCCGACTTCGACGGCGTGGACGTGATCCGCGGGCTACGGGGCTGGACCGACGCGCCGATCCTGGTGCTGTCCGGGCGGACCGACCAGACCGACAAGGTCGAGGCCCTGGACGCCGGCGCGGACGACTACGTGACCAAGCCGTTCGGTATCGACGAGCTCCTCGCCCGGATGCGCGCAGTACTCCGCCGCAGCAACATCGCGCAGGACCAGCCCGTCGTCACTGTCGGAGGTGCCGTCGTCGACCTCGCCGCGAAGCGGGTCACGCTGGAGAACGGCGAAGACATCCGCCTCACGCCGACCGAGTGGCACCTGCTGGAGGTCCTGGTCCGCAACCCCGGCAAGCTGATGTCCCAACGCCAGCTGCTGACCGAGGTCTGGGGTCCCGGCTACGAAACCGCCAGCGGCAACCTCCGCTTCTACATGGGCCAGCTCCGCCGCAAACTGGAGCCCGACCCGGCCCGCCCCAAACACCTCCTCACCGAACCAGGCATGGGCTACCGCTTCGAGCCGTGAGACTGTGTCCGTTTCGTTCAAGACGCCGAGGTGAATCTGCGGGAGGCTCGGAGCATGGACATCTTCACCGCAGGTCGGGACTTTGTACGGCGGGACGCCCGGGTGCTCGAGCGTCGGCTCTTCGCCACGATCTTCGAGGGCGCTGATCCGCAGGGCGTGGTCGATGCGCTGCGCGGGTTCCAGAATGCCGACGGAGGCTTCGGGTGGGGGCTGGAGCCGGACAAGCGGTGTCCGGACAGCCTGCCGCTCGACGTCGAGGTCGCGTTCGACACGCTGCTCGCCGCCGGTGCGCGGGACGACGAGATGGTCCGCCGTGCGGTCGGCTGGCTCGACCGGACGGCGACGGCCGACGGCGCGGTCCCTCTCTGCGGACCGGCGGTGGAGAACTACCCGCGCGCCGAGCACATCTCCGAATGGACCTACAAGCCCGACATCAACCCCACCGCGGGTCTGGTCGGCCGGCTGCACCAGCTCGGCGTCGAGCACCCGTGGCGCGAGAAGGCCGGCGCCTGGTCCGCGGCCGAGCTGGCGAAGGGCTTCCCCGAGGACGCCCACGGGATGCACGAGGCCCTGGAGTTCCTGGAGCACAGCGGGGATCTCGACTTCGATCGCATCCGCGACTGGATGCCCAAGCTCGCCAACTACCGCGCCGACGCCGCCGATCCGTCGTACGGCGTGACGCCGCTGCAGTTCGCGCCGACGCCGGACAGCTTCTGGAAGCAGTTGTTCACCGACGCCCAGATCGAGGCCCACCTCGACCGCCTGGTCGCCGATCAGCAGGACGACGGCGGCTGGGCCATCACCTGGGAGCCGCCGGGACCCGCGGCCACCCTCGAGTACCGCGGCATCGTCACCGTCGGCGCACTACGAACACTGAAGGCGTACAACCGCCTCTAGACAGACCAAAGCCCTCCGCTACGGCGGAGGGCTTTGACGTGTTTACCGCTCTTCGCGGAAGTCGACATGGGACCGGGTCGTCGGGTCGTACTTGCGGATGATGAGCCGGTCGGGATTGTTCCGGCGGTTCTTCCGCGTTACATAGGTGAAGCCGGTGCCTGCGGTGCTGCGGAGCTTGATGATGGGGCGGAGGTCGTTGCGCTTGGCCATGCTGTCCTTTCCCGGATCACCTGGCGGGTGACCCTCACCGAGTGGAACGCGGGTGGGGTGGCGGCTATTCCGGTCCAGAGGATCCTTTGTAGTGGTTATCGTTTTCAACAAGACAGGAGAGTCGATGCTGCCGGTGACCTTGCTGACGGGCCTCGACGAGGACTTCCGCGGCGCCGTCGCGGGGAACCTGCTGGCTGCCGCCGGCCCGACCGGCGTCCTGGTGGAGTACGACGTCAGCGGCCTGAGCGCCGGCTCCGTCGTCCGGATCGCCCGCACCGCGACCGGCGTGATCGACCGCGACGTGATCACCATGGACCACCCGTGCGTGTCCTGCGCGATGCGCGGCTCCCTCGTCCAGCTGCTCTCCAGCATCGCCGCCATCGAGCGGTACGACGCGGCGATCGTGAACGTCCCCGCCGCCGGCGACACCCAGGCGATCGCGACCGAGCTCGAGGCGGCCGACGACCTACGGATCGACGCGGTCATCACCACTGTCGACTCCGCCACCGTGGTCGCCGACCTGACCGGCGACGAACTGATCCGGGACCGCGGTGTCCCGACCGCCGTGGAGGACGGTCGTGCGATCGCCGAGGTCGTCGTACGGCAGCTGGAGTCGGCTGATGCGGCGGTGCTGAGCGGCGAGGAGCCGACCGCGCTGGTCCAGGCGATCAATCCACGGCTGCTCATCAAGACGACGCCGGACGGTCTGCTCGGCGTACGGCTGCATGTCCCCGGGAACGTCGTCGAGCCCGGCTCGATCGCGGCGCGCGCGGACGGCGAGGTCACGACCGTGGTGTGGCAGTCCGACCGGCCGTTCCACCCCGAGCGCCTGTACGACGCCCTCGAGGACCTGGTCGCCGGGTCGGCCCGCGGTCGCGGCACGATCTGGATCGCGACGCAGCACCGCAACCGGCTCAGCTGGGACAGCTTCGGCACCAACATCTCCATCGGCGTACTCGGTCCGTGGCTGGCCGACCTTCCGGCCGACCGGTGGCCCGCGGTCGGGCAGCAGCACCAGGCGCGGTCCGCCCTCGAGTGGCACCCGGAGTACGGCGACCGCGCGTCGTACCTGTCGATCACCGGGCCCGGCCTGGATCCGCGGGAATTAACCGACCGCCTGGACGGTTGTGTGATGCGTGCGGACGAAGCGGTTCACCCCCTGACCGACCCGTTCGCCCCTTACTTGGAAGGAAGTACCGCAGCATGAAGAAGGACATTCACCCCGACTACCGCCGGGTCGTCTTCCGGGACAAGTCCGGCAACTTCAGCTTCCTCACCGGTTCGACCCGCGAGAGCAACGAGTCCGTGGTCTGGCACGACGGGAACACCTACCCGGTCGTCGACGTCGAGATCTCGTCCGCGAGTCACCCGTTCTACACGGGCCAGCAGCGCGTGATGGACACCCAGGGCCGCGTGGAGAAGTTCAAGAAGCGCTACGGCGTGAAGTGACCAACCGGTCTCCAACAGCCCGTCGCCTGCCCAGGCGACGGGCTGTTTTGCATGCTCAAGCCTTGTGGCAGAACGCCTGCAGCCAGCGCCCGTGGACACGTACATAGACCTGGCTGATCCATTCTTCGGTCGCGTACGACGCCCCGTCCCAGCTACCGGAACTCGCCTTCCGGGCGGTCAGGACAACCGTGTCCCCGACCCGGGCGATTCGCTCACCGCCGACAGTGGTCATGCTGTTGTGCTGCAGCCGGCGCGACGCGATCCAGCCGATGATGTCGGCCTTGGGCGTGATTCCGGTGGCGTCGACGGCCACCCAGTCGTCGGTCCAGCAGTTCGCGATCAGCTCGGCGTCGTTGCCGACCAGCACGGCGTCCGACGCGGCTGCCTCGGCGCGAACTTCTTCCTCGACTGTCATGCGTCAGAGTTTGCGCAGGCGTGCCGACGGCCAGGGGCCTGCGTCTCGGATTTCAGACGGTGAGATAGGCGCGGCGCTTACTCCACAGGCCTGGGCGGTTCCACACTGTGGGGATGGAGCCGGTTGAGCTGACGGGTGCCGGGTTGAGTCCGCTGGAAGCGGTGGCGCTCGGGCAGCGGCGTACGGCGGTTCGGCTGAGCGAGGTCGCACGGAAGCGGATGGCGGCGTCGGCCTTGGTGGTGGCCGAGGTGGCCAGGCGGCGGCCGGTGTACGGGCGGACCACGGGCGTCGGGGCCAACCGCGACGTGCTCACGTCCGACCCGGAGCACGGCGCGCGCCTGCTCGGGTCGCACAGCACCACGGGCACCACGTCGTACCCGAAGGATGTGGTCCGGCTCGGGCTGCTGATCCGCGTCAACCAACTCGCCGCCGGCGGGTCCGGGCTCGACCCGGCCGTGGCGGACGCGATCGTTGGTCTGCTCAACGACGACGACCTGCCCGACCTGCATCGCGGCGGCGCGATCGGGACCGGCGACCTCGGCCCACTCGCCGAACTCGGGCTCGCGCTGGGCGACGTCATCGACGGGACCAGTGCGCTCCCGCTGCTGTCCAGCAACGCGCTCACGCTCGCCGAGTGCTGCCTCGCGTACGTCGAGGCGGGCACGCTGATCAACGTCGTACCACTGGTCGGCGCGCTCACCCATGTCGCGCTGCGCGGCAACGCCGAGGTGTACGACGTCCGCGTGCACGAGGCGCGCCCGCAGCCCGGTCAGGTCCGGGTCGCACGCCGGATGCGCGGACTGCTCGATGATCTGCCGATTCGGCCGGCCCGCGTCCAGGATCCCTTCGGACTAAGGGCGTTCGCGCAGGTGCTCGGCCCGGCCGTAGATCATTCCGATGCCTTAGGCAACAGTGTGCGGATCGACATCAACGCCGCCGCGGAGAACCCGCTGGTCGCGGGCGACACCGTGCTGCACAACGGCAACTGGCACGCGATGCCGATCGCGCTCGCCCTCGACTCGCTCCGGCTCAGCCTGCACAGTGTCGCGACCCTCTCGACCACCCGGGTGGCGAACCTGGTCGACCCGGACTACACCGGCCTCAGCCGGTTCCTGGCCAGCGGTGCGGAGGCGAGCTCGGGTGTGATGATGATCGAATACGTAGCCCACGACGCGCTCGCCGCGGTGCGCTCGGCCGCACAGCCCGCCACGCTCGGTACGGCGACGTTGTCGCGCGGCGCCGAGCTCCACGCCAGCTTCGCCCCGCAGGCCGCAGTACTGACCGCACAGTTGCTGGATGCTCTCCGCGAGGTCCTCGCCTGCGAACTCGTCACCGCCGTACGCGCGATCCGCCTGGCCGGCCTGACCCCCGACGACCTGGCGCCCGCCGCCGTCGGTCCCTGGCTGGCCGACGCACTGGCCGTGCTACCGGCCAGCCTGGCCGACCGGTCCCTGCGGGAGGACCTGGAGATCGCCCGTGGCGTGCTCACCCAATGGGGCGACCGCCAGGTCGAACACCCCGCCGAATCCGGCTAGATGTACCGAAGAACGGGTAGTGCCCGGCTCAGCCCGCTCAGATCACCTCCGGAGGAGGCGATCTAGGCACCACTACCCGTTCTTCGGTACACACCTAGAGCTGTCGCTCGGCTGCGCGGGGGTTACCCGTGCAGGCGGCGGGTGAGGGCGGTCGCGGCTTGGCGGATTCTGTGGGCCAGGTGGGGGCGGTCCGGTGGTGGTACGGCGTCTGTGCGGAAGGTGACGCTGATGGCAGCTGCCGGGTGGCCGGCGTGGTCGACGGCGGCGCTGGCGACTGATGCCATGCCGGGCGTGATGAAAGAGTCCTCGACCGCGAAGCCTTGGCGTTTCTCGTCGGCCAGCAAGCGCCGCAGCTGGGTGAGTGTCTGCGGCCCATGGTCAGTCCGCCGCACGAAGGACTCGGGCGTAGGAAACAATGCGCGAACCTGCGCCGGCGGCAGCTCAGCGAGCAACGCACGACCGGAGGCGGTGAGTGTCGCGGGCAGACGTACGCCGACATCGGTCACCAACGTCACCGGCCGCGGCGGCTGTTCTTTCAGCAAGTAGACCAGCTCGCGACCATGCAGTACGCCGAGATGCGCGGTCTGCCCGATCTCATGGACCAGCTGCACCAGCAACGGCCGCGCCAACCGCTCCAGTGGATCGTGCCGCAGATACGCCGATCCGATCTCAAAGGCAGCGACGCCCAGCCCGTACCGCTTCTCCTCGGGCAGATGTACGACGAACCCCTCGTCGATCATTGCCCGCAGCAAGTGGTACGTCGACGAGCGCGGCAGCCCGACCGCGGAGGCGATGCGCTCCATCGGTACCGGACCGGGCTGGGTGGCCAGGAACGTCAGTACCCGCAGCGTGCGGGTCGAGGCGGGAACGTTGCCGCTCACAACGGCAGGGTAACCCGGTCGGCCTTAGATCCCTGACGATTCGCGTTTCTTCGCGCGGCTGCGCCGCATCCAGAACCGGAGCCCTTCGCCCGCGACCGCGATCGCGAACAGCCCACCGGCGACGCTCCAGTCCAGGAACTCGGGCCCCGAGACGAGGAATCCGACCGCGACCGACAAGACCAGGAAGAACAGTAACGAGAGGGCGAGTCGCTTCACAGAACCTTCTCCGCGGTCCAGGCGCCGGCCGTTTCCCGGTAGCCGAGCCATTTGTTCACTGCGAGCATCGGCGCGTTGGCCGCGTCGTTACCGGTCGATGCGGTCACAAACCCGGCGTCGCGGGATCGCACCAACGCGACCGACTTCACCACCTTCGCCAGCCCACGCCCGCGGGCTGATGGGAGCGTCCCGGTCAGGTTCGACCAGATGATCCGCCGGTCCGGATCCGCGGTCGTCGTCACGAACGACAGCACTTGGGCACCGTCCAGTACGGCGAAGCTCAGATCCCGCCGGATGTCCGGGTTGTTCCACGAGGTCGTCACCCATTCGTCGTACGGCGGTCCGCCCGACAACCCGCTCGGGTCGTCGTCGCGCACCGCGACCTCCGCGTCGAAGAGCTGACGCGACTCCAACTCGTCGTAGCTGACCACCCGCAGCCCGTCCGGCGGAGCGACAGGCTCTCGCGCCGCGGCCAGGTCGGCGGCCGAGTTCGTCATCCAACGACCCAACTCAAAGCCTCGCTTCGCGGCGAACGCCTTCGATTCGGCCTCATCCCGGACGACGACCAGCAATCGTCCGGCCGACACCTCCACCGCCCGCTCGGTCACCGAGGCCAGCAGTGCCGTGCCGATGCCCTGCCTCCGGTGCTCAGCAGGAACCTGGAGCGTGATCCGCACCCGCGGCGCCTCGGCACCAGCCGGCGGCAGGTAGATGTTGGCGTACCCGACCACGTCCGGACCGTCTGTGGCGATCAGTACTCCGCGACTCCGGCTGTGCCGCAGTTCGATCTCGATGGCCCGTGCTGTCTTTACCAGTTGCGGCATCGTGGCGGCCCAGATTCGCGCGATCCCCGCCGCGTCCTCCGGCCCCGCCGTCCGGATCTCGAACACCATGCCGGAACTCTACGGCTACCGAGGGTCGCCACTCCTGTCTCAGATTCGAGACAGAAACTGGTATGCCGCTCCTGTCGAGGAGCATCCCGGCGCGGTCCAATGTTCGGGTGGAAGACACGGTGATTGTCGGCGTTGGACCGCTGACCCCGGCCGAGGTGGTCGCGGTCGCGCGGTACGGCGCGCAGGTACGGATCGACGACCAGGCCCTGGAGGAGATCGCGAAATCACGCGCCGCGATCGCGGCGCTGGCCCATGCGGATACGCCGCACTACGGCGTCTCGACCGGGTTCGGCGCGCTCGCGACCCGGCATATCGCACCGGAGCTGCGGGCCCAGTTGCAGCGCAGCTTGATCCGCTCGCATGCGGCCGGCTCCGGCCCGGAGGTGGAGACCGAGGTCGTGCGCGGACTCGCCCTGCTCCGGCTGTCGACGCTTGCCACCGGCCGCACCGGCGTGAAGGTCGAGACGGCCCAGGCGTACGCCGGTCTGCTCAACGCGCACCTGACTCCGGTGGTGCACGAGTACGGCAGCCTCGGTTGCTCCGGGGACCTCGCACCGCTGTCTCACGTCGCGTTGGCGATCCTGGGCGAGGGCAAGGTGCGCGATGCCGACGGCAATCTTCGCGACGCCGGCGAGGCATTGGAAGCCAACGGTCTGACTCCGGTCGTCCTTGCGGAGAAGGAAGGTCTGGCACTGATCAACGGGACCGACGGCATGCTCGGCATGCTGGTCCTCGCGCTCGCCGACCTCGACCGGCTCTTCAAGACCGCCGACCTCGCCGCCGCGATGAGCGTCGAGGCCCAGCTCGCCACCGACCGCGTGTTCGCCGAGGACCTGCAGGCCCTGCGCCCGCATCCCGGGCAGGCCGCGGCCGCCGCCAATCTCCGCACGATCCTCAAGGACAGCGCGATTGTCGCGAGCCACCGCGGCCCGGACTGCAACCGCGTGCAGGACGCCTACTCGCTCAGGTGCTCCCCGCAGGTCCACGGCGCCGCGCGGGACACTGCGGCCCACGCGGCATCGGTTGCAGGCCGCGAGCTCGCGGCCGCGATCGACAACCCAGTGGTCCTGCCGGACGGCCGGGTCGAGTCCAACGGCAACTTCCACGGTGCCCCGATCGGGTACGTGCTCGACTTCCTCGCCATCGCGGTCGCCGACCTCGCCAGCATCAGCGAACGGCGTACCGACCGGTTCCTCGACGTCGCGCGCAACCACGGGCTGAACGCCTTCCTGGCCGACGATCCCGGTGTGGACAGCGGGCACATGATCGCGCAGTACACCCAGGCCGCGATCGTGTCCGAGCTCAAGCGTCTCGCCGTACCCGCCAGCGTCGACTCGATCCCGAGCAGCGCGATGCAGGAGGACCACGTCTCGATGGGCTGGTCGGCCGCACGCAAACTGCGCAAGGCGGTCGACGGCCTGCAGCGGGTGCTGGCGATCGAGATCCTCACCGCCGCACGGGCGCTCGACCTGCGCGCGCCGTTGACTCCGGCCCCGGCCACCGCGGCGGTTGTCGCGGCACTCCGCGAGTACGTCGACGGCCCGGGGACGGACCGTCATCTCGCGCCCGAACTCGAGCACTCCGTCGCACTTGTTGCTGACGGCACCTATATCGATGCTGCCGAGACCGTCACCGGTCGGCTGAACTAGAAAGGCTGGATCACCCATGTCCGGACCCCGTCCTGTGCGCGCACCCCGTGGCACCACCCTGACCGCCCGCGGCTGGCAGCAGGAAGCCGCGCTGCGGATGCTGCAGAACAACCTCGACCCCGAGGTCGCCGAGCACCCCGACGAACTCGTCGTGTACGGCGGTTCCGGCAAGGCCGCCCGCGACTGGAACTCGTTCGACGCGATGGTCCGCACGCTGACCACGCTCAAGGACGACGAGACCATGCTGGTGCAGTCCGGCAAGCCGGTCGGCGTCATGCAGACGCACGAGTGGGCGCCGCGGGTACTGATCGCGAACTCGAACCTGGTCGGCGACTGGGCCACCTGGGAGGAGTTCCGCAAGCTCGAGGCGATGGGCCTCACGATGTACGGCCAGATGACGGCCGGGTCATGGATCTACATCGGCACCCAGGGCATCTTGCAGGGCACCTACGAGACGTTCGCCGCCGTTGCCGAGAAGCGTTTCGGCGGCACGCTGGCCGGCACCGTCACGCTGACCGCCGGACTCGGCGGCATGGGCGGCGCGCAGCCGCTGGCCGTCACGATGAACGACGGTGTCGCGATCTGCATCGACGTCGACTCGTCCCGGATCGACCGCCGGATCGAGCACCGCTACCTCGACGTCCGGGCGAAGGACCTCGACGACGCGCTGCGGTTGGCAGAGGAGGCGAAGAAGGCTCGCCGGCCGCTGTCGATCGGTGTCCTGGGCAACGCTGCGGTGATCGTGCCGGAGCTGCTGGAACTGGGCGCGCCGATCGACATCGTCACCGACCAGACGTCGGCGCACGACCCGCTGATGTACCTGCCGGTGGGCATCGACTTCGACGACTGGACGACCGCTCGCGAGAAGGACCCAGCCGGGTTCACCGAGCGCGCCCAGGCCTCGATGGCCCGCCACGTGGCCGCGATGGTCGGCTTCCAGGACGCGGGCGCCGAGGTGTTCGACTACGGCAACTCGATCCGCGACGAAGCGCGGAAGGCCGGCTTCAACCGGGCCTTCGATTTCCCGGGCTTCGTGCCGGCCTACATCCGGCCGCTGTTCTGTGAGGGCAAGGGCCCGTTCCGGTGGGCCGCGCTGTCCGGCAACCCGGCCGACATCGCGAAGACCGACCAGGCGATCCTGGATCTGTTCCCTGACAACGAGCACCTGACCCGGTGGATCAAGATGGCCGGCGAGCGGGTCGCGTTCCAGGGGCTGCCGGCCCGGATCTGCTGGCTCGGGCAGGGCGAGCGGGACAAGGCCGGTCTACGGTTCAACGAGATGGTTGCCTCCGGCGAGCTCGAGGCGCCGATCGTCATCGGTCGCGATCACCTGGACACCGGCAGCGTGGCTTCGCCGTACCGGGAGACCGAAGGGATGCTGGACGGCTCGGACGCGATCGCGGACTGGCCGTTGCTGAACGCGATGGTGAACGTGTCCAGCGGTGCGTCGTGGGTGTCGATCCACCACGGCGGCGGCGTCGGCATCGGCCGGTCCATCCATGCCGGCCAGGTGTCCGTTGCCGATGGCACCGATCTGGCCCGGCAGAAGCTGGAGCGGGTGCTCACCAACGACCCGGCGATGGGTGTGATCCGCCACGTCGACGCGGGCTACGAGAAGGCTGTCGAGGTTGCCGGCCAGCGGGGCGTGCGGATCCCGATGCGGGAAGGCTAACTGTGTGCGACCGCGGCAATCTGTAGTGCTACGGTGCACATTTCCAAGGAGCGAGAATCCGTGCGACCGCGTGGTTTCGGTCTCTCGTTCCGCTAGGGTCTTTCGGGCGACCGACGACCAGCGCGAAAGGGCGCCATGATCGAGTTCGAGGACGTCACCAAGCAGTATCCGGACGGCACCGTCGCCGTCGACAAGTTGTCCCTGCGGATCCCTAGCAACCAGATCACCGTGTTCGTCGGTCCGTCCGGCTGTGGCAAGACCACGTCGCTGCGGATGATCAATCGCACGATCGAGCGGACCAGCGGGACGATCTCGATCGACGGCGAGGACATCAACGGCAAGGATGCGGTCACGCTGCGCCGGGGGATCGGGTACGTGATCCAGAACGCCGGCCTGTTCCCGCACAAGACCGTTGTCGACAACGTCGCCACCGTCCCGAAGCTGCTCGGCTGGGACAAGCGCAAGGCGCACGGTACGGCGATGGAGCTGCTCGAACGCGTCGGCCTGGACATCAAGCTGGCCGAGCGGTATCCGGCCCAGCTGTCCGGTGGCCAGCAGCAACGAGTCGGCGTCGCGCGGGCGCTCGCGGCCGATCCGGCGGTCATGTTGATGGACGAGCCGTTCAGCGCCGTCGACCCGATCGTCCGCCACCAGTTGCAGGAGGAGCTGCTCCGGCTGCAGCGCGACATCGGCAAGACGATCGTGTTCGTCACCCACGACATCGACGAGGCGATCAAGCTCGGCGACAACGTCGCAGTACTGCAGGTCGGCGGGAAGCTGGCCCAGTTCGCGCCGCCGGCCGAGCTGCTCGGCGAGCCGGCCGACGACTTCGTTCGCGGGTTCGTCGGTCAGGATCGCGGTTACCGTGCCCTGACGTTCGTGCATCCCGAGGAGCTGCCCGTGCAGCCGGTGCCGGACGGGCTCGCGTTGAAGGACGGCGTACCCGTCGGCTGGAAGAACGGGTCCGGGGAGCTGCTGCCGCTCGGCGCGGTGTTCAAGCGCGGCGATTCGTTGCGCGCGGCGCTGGACGCAGTACTGACGTCTCCGACCGGCTGTGGCATCTGCGTCGACGACGACGGGAAGGCCATCGGCGTCATCGACCAGTCAACGGTCGCGGAAGCGCTCCGGTCATGACTGTACTGATGCCACGCCTCCGGCGCGGCGGTCATGGGGCCTCCCGGTCTTCCCTCGTCGCTCCAGTCGCTTCGCTCCTTGCGCTCCTCAGTCCAGACCGGGAGGCCCCATGACATGGATCGGTGACAACCTCGGGCTGATCTGGGAGGCGTTGCGCGAGCATCTGTACCTGGCGATCGTCCCGGTGATCCTCGGGCTGATCATCTCGGTGCCGTTGGGGTACGTCGCCACGCGCTACTCCTGGTTGGCGAATCCGCTGATCGCGTTCGGTGGGCTGCTGTACTCACTGCCGTCGATCGCACTGTTCATCGTGATCCCGGCGATCCTCGGCACCAAGGTGCTCGCGACGATCAACATCATCGTCGCGCTGACCATCTATACGGTGTCGCTGCTGATCCGGAACGTGATCGACGGACTCCGTTCCGTGCCACCCGACGTCCGGCAGTCCGCGATCGCGGTCGGGTACGGGTCGATGCACCGGCTGATCGCGGTCGACCTGCCGATCGCCGTACCGGTGATCTTCACCGGGCTGCGCGTGGTCACCGTCGCGAACATCTCGATGGTGAGCGTCGGCGCCGTGATCGGGATCGGCGGTCTGGGCGAGCTGTTCACGCTGGGCTTCCAGAAGGACTTCCTGACGCCGGTCGTGGTCGGGGTCGTGCTGTCGCTGGCCCTGGCGCTGGTCGCGGACCTGATCCTGGTGTCGTTGCAACGGGTTCTGACTCCTTGGGCGCGGGTTTCGACGCCCGTGGCGGAGGTGGCGTGACATGTGGGAGTACCTGACCGACTCGTTCAACTGGTCCGGCAACGAGGGAATCTGGGCGCGGATCCTCCAGCACCTCTGGTACACGTTTGCCGCCCTCGGACTCTCCGTGGTGATCGCGCTACCGATCGGATTGCGGATCGGGCACACACGGCGCGGAGCGTTCCTGGCGATCAACCTCGGCAACGCCGCCCGCGCCCTGCCGAGCCTCGGTCTGCTGATGATCGCCGTACTGCTGACCAACCACATCGGCTTCCTGCCGGTGCTGATCGCGCTGGTCGCCCTGGGCATCCCGCCGATCCTGGCCTCGACGTACGCCGGTCTGTCCGGTGTCGATCCGGCCACGATCGACGCCGCGCGGGGGATGGGGATGACCGGACGCGAGATCCTGACCAAGGTGGAGATCCCGATCGGGCTGCCGCTGATCATCTCCGGCATCCGGAGCGCCACCCTGCAGATCGTCTCGACCGCGACGATCGCCGCGCTGGTGTCGCTCGGCGGCCTCGGCCGCTACGTGGTCGACGGGCTGAAGCTCCGCGACTTCCCGCAGATGTTCACCGGCGCGCTCCTGGTGGCGCTGCTCGCGATCGTGCTGGACGCGGTGTTCGCGCTGATCGGAAGGCTCACCGTGTCCGAAGGCTTGAAGATCGGCTGAATTGTCCGTCGTACCTGCTGAACTAGGGCTGCATCCATCGGCACCGGTCGATGGCTGAACGAGAACACTGGAGGCTCTCGTGTTGAGATCCACACTCATCCGTACTGCGATCGCCGGGGTGGCGGTGCTCGGCCTGGCTGGTTGTGGGGGTGGGGGCGACCAGCTCGGCAGTGACAACGCCGGCAGCTCGCCGGCGCCCTCGAAGGTGAGCAGCATCACCGTCGGGTCCGCCGACTTCTCCGAGAGCCAGTTGATCGCGGAGATCTACGGCCAGGCGCTGGCCGCCAAGGGCATCGAGGTGAAGAAGAAGCCGAACATCGGCAACCGCGAGACCTACATGGCCGCGATCAAGGACGGGTCCGTCGACCTGGTCCCGGAGTACACCGGCGCCGCGCTGGCGTACTTCGACAAGAACTCCACCGAGACCGACCCGCAGAAGGCGTACGACGCGCTGAAGAAGGCGCTGACGCCCGGCCTGGAGATCCTGGACATGTCGCCGGCCACCGACGAGGACACCATCGTGGTGACCAAGGAGACCGCGGACAAGTACAGCCTGAAGTCGATCGGCGACCTGAAGGGCAAGAACCTGGTCGCGGGCGGTAGCTCCGAGTTCAAGGTCCGGACCGCCGGGCTGAAGGGCATGAAGGAGAAGTACGACGTCGACTTCAAGGACTACAAGACGCTCGACGCCGGTGGCCCGCTGAGCATCAAGGCGCTGGAGACCAACCAGATCCAGGTGACCGACCTGTTCACCACGCAGGCTGTGATCAAGGACAAGGGCTGGGTCCAGCTGGAGGACCCGGAGCACATCCTGCCGCCGAACAACATCGTTCCGTTGATCCGGACCGACCACAAGTCCGACGACGTCACCGCGACGCTGAACGCGGTCGACGCCAAGCTGACCACGGACGCGCTGACCGATCTGGTCAAGCGGATCGACGTCGGCAAGGAGAGCGCGGACGCGGTCGCCAAGGACTGGCTGTCGAAGAACCCGCTGTCTTGAGCTTCGAATCCCTCTGGGCCGACCAGTCCGCCATCGGCCGTGACCCCGAAACCGGTGGCTACACCCGAGGCGGCTGGAGCCCGACCGAACGCGAGGCGACGCACTGGTTCCTGAACCAGTGCGCCGCCCGCGGGCTGGCCGTCGAATCCGACGGCATCGGCAACCTGATCGCCTGGTGGGGCTCATCAGACGGTCCAGGTGTCGTCACCGGGAGCCACCTGGATTCGGTCATCGATGGTGGTGCCTTCGATGGGCCGCTGGGGGTTGTTTCTGCGCTGGCGGCTGTGGATGCGTTGCGGGCGGAGGGGTTCGAGCCGAGCGTGCCTATAGGTGTAGGGGCGTTCGTGGAAGAAGAAGGGTCGCGGTTCGGGATGCCCTGTCTGGGGTCCCGGGTCGCGGCTGGAGTGCTGCCCGCGGCGAAGGCTCTGCAGTTGACGGATCGGACTGGAGTGCCGCTTTCAGCAGCATTGGAAGGCGCAGGGATCGACCCGGCTGGGGTTGGACCTTCGCCGCTGATGCAGCGGATGGGGACGTTCGTCGAGTTGCATGTCGAGCAAGGTCGTGGATTGACCGCGCCGGTGGGTGTCGCGAGCTCGATCTGGCCGCACGGGCGGTACCGGTTCACGTTCGGTGGTGAGGCCAACCATGCCGGCACCACGCTGATGGAGGATCGGCACGACCCGATGCTCACCTACGCGATGACCGCCCTCGCCGCGAACAAACAGGCCCGCCTGACCGGCGCCCGCGCGACGTTCGGCCGGGTATCGGTCGAGCCCAACGGCACCAACGCCGTACCGTCGCAGGTCACTGCCTGGCTCGATGCGCGGGCCGCCGACACCGCGACGCTCGAGCTGTTGCTCGCGGCAATCACCAAGCAAGCCACCGAGCGCGCCGAGCGCGACGGCACAACTCTCGAGGTGACTCCGGAATCGGTGTCACCGATCGTCGACTTCCCGGCCGGGCTGCGGGATCGGCTGGTGGGCGTGCTGGACGGCGCTCCGGTCCTCCCGACCGGCGCCGGTCACGACGCCGGCGTGTTCTCGGCCGCCGGCATCCCGACCGCGATGCTGTTCGTCCGCAACCCGACCGGCATCTCCCATTCTCCCGCCGAGTACGCCGAGCAGGACGACTGCCTCGCGGGCGTCGAGGCGTTGGCCGCCGTGCTCAAGGATCTCGCGAAGTGACGTCGTACTGGTGTGAGACCGCCCTCCTCCCGACCGGCCTCGCGCGCGGCGTCCTGGTGTCGACGGCCGACGGCCGTTTCACCTCGGTCGAGGCGGACGCGGCCCCCGGCGATGCCCGGATCCTGAACGGCCTCGTCGTACCGGGCCTGGCGAACTGTCACAGTCACGCCTTCCACCGCGCGCTCCGCGGCCGGACGCAGACCGAGCGCGGCACGTTCTGGACCTGGCGCGACCAGATGTACGCCGTCGCCGCCGCGCTCACCCCCGACACGTACTACGACCTCGCGAAGGCTGTGTACGGCGAGATGCTGCTCGCCGGGATCACCGCGGTCGGCGAATTCCACTACCTCCACCACGCGCCGGGCGGCCACCGCTACGACGACCCGAACGCAATGGGGTCGGCGCTGATCGCCGCTGCCCGCGATGTCGGCATCCGGATCACCTTGCTGGACACGTGCTACCTCGCCGGCGGCATCGAGCAGCCGCTCAACGAGGTGCAGCAACGGTTCAGCGACGGCGACGCGACGGCTTGGGCTGCCCGGGTCGCGCAGTTGTCCGGTGACGATGACGTCGTGATCGGCGCCGCCGCCCACTCGGTCCGGGGCGTGCCGCAGGATCAGCTCGGCGCGGTCGCCTCGGCGTTTCCCGACGTACCGCTGCATATTCATCTGTCCGAGCAGGTCGCGGAGAATGCCGCTTGCCTCAAGGCGTACGGGCGGACGCCGGCCCAGGTGCTCGACGAGGCCGGGTTCCTGAGCGGGCGGACGAGTGCGGTACACGCCACGCATCTCACCGATGTCGACGTGGGGGTGCTCGGCAGTTCCGCGACGTACTCCTGCTTCTGCCCGACCACCGAACGCGACCTTGCCGACGGCATCGGTCCGTCGGTGCAGCTGCGCGACGCGGGCTCGCCGCTGACGCTCGGCTCCGACAGCCACGCGGTGATCGACCTGTTCGAGGAGATGCGCGCGGTCGAGCTGGACGAGCGACTCGCGTCCCAGGAGCGCGGCCACTGGTCGGCGCCCGAGCTCCTCAAAGCAGCCACCACCGACGGCCACCGCTCGATCGGCTTCGAGGACGCGGGGGTGATCGAGGTGGGTGCACGCGCGGACCTGGTCGCGATCCGCCTCGACACCGTCCGCACCGCCGGCACTGGCGGCGGCCTGGAGACTGCGGTCTTCGCGGCATCGGCCGCGGACGTGTCCGATGTTGTCGTCTCGGGAGATCATCTGGTTGCCAATAGCAAGCACATTCGTCTGGACGCCCCGGCGCAGCTGGCTGCCTCGATCGAGGCGGTGACCCGATGAGCTCGCTCTTGCTGACCGGCGTCGGTTCGTTGGTGACGAACGACCCTGCGCACGGCGGTCTGCTCGGTGAGCTGCATGACGCGGCGCTCGTGATCGACGGCAGCACGATCGGTTGGGTCGGCCAACGACGCGATGCACCTGCGACCGACGGCGCGCTCGATCTCGGCGGGCGGGCGGTGATCCCCGGGTTCGTCGACTCGCATTCGCACCTGGTGTTCGCGGGCGATCGCGCCGAGGAGTTCGCGGCCCGCATGACCGGTACGCCGTACTCCGCAGGCGGCATCCGGACCACGGTCGCCGCGACCCGGGAGGCCACCGACGAGCAGCTGACCGCGAACGTGTCCCGCCTGGTGACCGAGATGCGGCGGCAGGGGACGACCACGGTCGAGATCAAGTCCGGGTACGGGCTGACGGTCGCGGATGAGGCGCGGGCGCTCGAGATCGCGGGGCAGTTCACCGACGAGACGACGTACCTCGGGGCGCATGTGGTGCCGGCCGAGTACGCCGACGATCCAGCCGGCTACGTGTCGCTGGTGACCGGCCCGATGCTCGACGCGGCGGCCAAGCACTCGAAGTGGATCGACGTCTTCGTCGAACGCGGTGCCTTCGACGCCGACCAGGGCCGTGCGATCCTCCAAGCCGGCATCGCCCGCGGCCTGCAGGCCCGGGTCCACGCGAACCAGCTCGGCGAGGGCCCCGGCGTACAGCTCGCTTGCGAGGTTGGCGCGGCCGCGGCGGACCACTGCACTTATCTGACCGACGCCGACATCGACGCGCTGTCCTCCGCGGGCGTCGTGGCCGGTCTCTTACCCGCGATCGAGTTCTCGACCCGTTCGCCGTACCCGGATGCTCGCCGTCTCCTGGACGCCGGCGTCACCGTAGCCCTGGCCACCGACTGCAACCCCGGCTCCGGCTACTCCTCCTCGATGTCCTTCTGCATCGCCCTGGCCGTCCGCGACATGCACATGACCCCCGCCGAAGCCCTCTGGTCCGCCACCGCCGGCGGCGCCGCCTCCCTCCGCCGCCCCGACCGAGGCCACCTAACCCCCGGTGCCCGCGCCGACCTGGCCGTCCTCGACGCCCCCTCCCACCTACACCTCTCCTACCGCCCCGGCGTCCCTTTGGTGTCCCGGACGTTCATTGCAGGGCGACCGGTGTAGCGGATCTCCAGCCCATCACAATCGGCCCACCTGCGCGGCTCGCCCGCGTGAGACGCCAACGTCCTGCAGATTGTGATGGCCTGCAGATCCGGCCATCGCTTGACGGATGGCATCCACCACCCACTCAGGGTCGAACATCACGTCCTCCCAGGAGAAGCGGAGCAGGCGCCAACCGCGAATGGTGAGGTTGGTGTGCCGGCGGCAGTCGCGCCTGAGCGCGGTCCGGCTGCCGTGGTATGCGAAGCTGTCGGCTTCCAGCGCGAGCAAGAGCCCGCGATGTCCCAGGTCGACACGGGCGGAGAAGACGCCGTCGCGAATCACGACCTGCGGCTCGAAGCCGTCGACGCCGGCCGCGATCAGCAGAGACCGCAGCACGGACTCCAGCGGGGACTCGGCGCGGCCATCCGCAGCCGTGGCAACGCGGCGCGCCCGCCGACTGCCAGGACCAGCGAGTTCGCCGGCCGCAACCGCCAATTGTGACCGGTCGATCACACCTAGCCGAAGCGCGGAGTCGGCCACCGCCAGCCCGGCGGCGAAGGGAAAGGTGCGAGCGCAGTCCAGCACCGTCCGCAGCTTGCCGGTACACCCGCGGTCGGACGGGACGTGGTCGGCCCAGAACAGCTGGCAGTCGACCGGGCTCAATCGTCGGTGCTGTCCGCGCGGGACGGTGATCTGTGGTTTGTCCGGCAGTTCGAGCACGGCGAATCCGTGCAGGACGGCTGCGCTCAGGTGTGAGACGACCCCGCCCTGGGCCTGAGCGGCGGCAAGTGGGTCCGCCGCGGGCGGCACGGCGTAGACACCCTTCGCGATGCGGGTGATCAGCCCGCCGTCCAGTGCAGCACGAATCGCGCGCAGCGAGACGATGGCGCGAAGCTGCCCGAACGTCGCGACCCCGCCTCGTCGCAGGAGCACCTCGACAACCTCAGACATGTCCTGATCGTGACGGAAATCAGAGAACGCTGCTCATCTCTATCCACAGGCGGATCCCCAGGCCATCACAATTCACCGCCGTTGACCGCGGCGACGCTCAGGAGGCCGGCCCGACACCGATTGTGATGGCCTGGGGATCCGGCCATCCCCAAATCCAAGTGCGCCACGGGGCCGGAGGGTGCCACCCTGGAGGCATGGACACCAGAGCGCGGCTGCGGGACGCCTTTCAGTGGCGGACGGATCGTGGGGTCTGAAGTAACTACGCCGATCTGACCGGCTGGTGGCGGGATGCCGAGTTGTTGCGGGCGCTCGGGCCGGCGCTTGCCGGTCTGTACGACGAGGTGCCCACTGTCGTCCTTGGGCCGGTGTCGCGGGGGTCGTTGGTCGGGGCGCTGACTGCTGCTGCGGTCGGGGTCGGGTTCGTGGAGATGCGGAGGGACGCCTGGCCGGCGACCGACAGCGACCGGTGGGTGATGTGCACCACAGGACCGGACTATCGGGATCGTCACGTCGTCTTCGGGTTCCGCCGGGATCTGATCCAGGGTGGTGACCGGGTGCTCCTGGTCGACGACTGGGTCGACACCGGTGCCACCGCCCTGGCAGGTCGTGCGTTGGTGGAGGCCTGCGGGGCGCGCTGGATCGGCGCGGCCTGCATCGTCGACGGGCTGACCGAACCGCGGTTGCGGCACGAGCTGCCGGTCCGGGCCCTGCTCGACGTACGGCGGCTCTAGTCGGCCAGGTCCTTGGACAGGAGGCTGGCGGTGGTGCCGTCGGGGAGCCGTTGCTTGGCGACCTCGACGTAGCCGCGGGAGGTGTGGAAAGAGAGGCCGGAGTCGTCCAGCGTGTGCGAGCGGGCGCGGGCTACGGCGCGGTCGAACGGCTTCGCGGCACGTTCGATCGCGCGGTAGACCTGCGTCGCGATGCCCTCCCGCCGGTGCCCGGGCGCGACCACGATCCGCTCGATCAGCAGGAAGCGGTCGGCGTAGGTCTGGGTGAACCAGTCGAACTCGAGACCGTCGTACGCCGAGCCCGGGGTGAAGGTCAGGACGAAGCCGGCCGGGTCGCCGTCCAGGTCGATGATGGCGGCGTGGGCGGCGATCAGGCGGAGCCAGTCGAGGCGGTCGGCCCCGAGGGGGTCGACCAGGCCTTCGGCGGTGGCGTTCAGCGCGAGGACCGCGCCGTAGTCGGCGGGGGACATCGCGCGGAGTTTCACAGGGACAGGGTCGCACGGTAAACCTTTCCCCGGGAGGGGTCTCCCTGGCCGCACCCTGGCCCGGACCCCGAAATCTCGGCCCGCCCTTGGGAATGACCTGGGCGATGTGCGATGTTGAGTCTAGTGAACTCAAGTTTGTTGCGTCACGGATTTGAACCGAGACGGACGAACGGGCAACATTGAGTCCGCATCACTCAACTTCGTGGAGGTAAAGAATGGCCCGCGCGGTCGGAATCGATCTCGGTACGACGAACTCCGTCATCGCCGTACTGGAAGGTGGCGAGCCCACCGTCATCCCCAACGCCGAGGGAGCGCGCACGACGCCCTCGGTGGTGGCATTCGCCAAGAACGGCGAGGTCCTGGTCGGCGAGGTGGCGAAGCGCCAGGCCACCACGAACGTCGACCGCACCATCCGCTCCGTCAAGCGCCACATGGGCGAGGCGTGGAGCGTGGACATCGACGGCAAGAAGTTCACCCCGCAGCAGATCAGCGCGTTCGTGCTGCAGAAGCTGAAGCGGGACGCCGAGGCGTACCTCGGGGAGCAGGTCACCGACGCGGTCATCACCGTGCCGGCGTACTTCTCCGACGCGCAGCGCCAGGCGACCAAGGAGGCCGGCGAGATCGCGGGCCTGAAGGTGCACCGGATCGTCAACGAGCCGACCGCGGCCGCGCTCGCGTACGGCCTGGACAAGGGCACCGAGCAGACCATCCTGGTCTTCGACCTCGGTGGTGGCACGTTCGACGTGTCGCTGCTGGAGATCGGCGACGGCGTCTTCGAGGTGAAGGCGACCAGCGGTGACAACCACCTCGGTGGTGACGACTGGGACAACCGGATCGTCCAGTGGCTGGTGACCCAGTTCAAGAACAAGAACGGCACCGACCTGTCCGGCGACAAGATGGCCATGCAGCGCCTCACCGAGGCCGCCGAGAAGGCCAAGATCGAGCTGTCCGCCGCGGCCGAGACCACGATCCACCTGCCGTACCTGAGCCTGACCGAGTCGGGCCCGCTGCACCTGGAGGAGAAGCTCTCCCGGGCCGAGTTCCAGAAGATGACCAACGACCTGCTGGAGCGCGCCCGCGCGCCGTTCAAGGCCGTCATCAAGGACGCCGGCATCGACGTGGCGAAGATCGACCACGTGATCCTGGTCGGCGGGTCGACCCGGATGCCCGCGGTGGCCGACCTGGTCAAGGAGCTGACCGGTGGCAAGGACCCGAACAAGGGTGTGAACCCGGACGAGGTCGTCGCGGTCGGCGCCTCCCTGCAGGCCGGTGTGCTGAAGGGTGAGGTCAAGGACGTCCTGCTGCTCGACGTGACCCCGCTGAGCCTCGGTATCGAGACCAAGGGCGGCGTGTTCACCAAGATCATCGAGCGCAACACCACGATCCCGACCAAGGGCTCGGAGATCTTCACCACGGCCGAGGACAACCAGCCGTCGGTGATGATCCAGGTGTACCAAGGCGAGCGCGAGATGGCCCGCGACAACAAGTCGCTCGGCAACTTCGAGCTGACCGGCCTGCCGCCGGCGCCGCGGAACGTGCCGCAGATCGAGGTCACCTTCGACATCGACGCGAACGGCATCGTGCACGTGAACGCCAAGGACCTGGCCACCGGCAAGGAGCAGCGGATGACGGTCACGGGTGGCTCCGCGCTGCCGAAGACCGACATCGACCAGATGGTCCGCGACGCCGAGCAGTACGCCGAGGAGGACCGTCAGCGCCGGGAAGCGGTGGAGAACCGCAACCAGGCCGAGAGCCTCGTCTACCAGACCGAGAAGTTCCTGCAGGAGAACGAGGACAAGGTCCCCGACGACGTCAAGACCGAGGTCAAGGACGCCACCGCGGAGCTGAAGAAGGCCCTCGAGGGTGACGACGCCGAAGCGGTCAAGGCCGCCTCGGAGAAGCTCGCCCAGTCCAGCCAGAAGATGGGCGCCGCGATGTACGCGAACGCCCAGGCCGCCGGCGGCTCGTCCGAGGAGACCACCTCCGACGACAGCTCGACCAGCAACGACGACGATGTCGTCGACGCCGAGATCGTGGACGAGGACCGGCCGCAGGACAAGACGGAGGACAAGTGACGGATCGACCCACTGGCAGCGAGTTCGGCGACGGCGAGCCCGTCGTCCGGGACAAGCGCCGGATCGACCCGGACACCGGCGCGGCGCGGGAGACTTCCGAGGCTCCCGCGCCCGGCGCCCAGCCGGGTACGCCGGGCACCCCGGGCGCGCAGCCGCCGCGGGACCCGTCCGACCTGGTCGGCCCGTCCGCCCAGGAGGCCCTGTTGACCGAAGCGCTCGCGGAGCGTACGGCGGACCTGCAGCGACTGCAGGCCGAGTACGTCAACTACAAGCGCCGCGTCGACCGGGACCGGGAGGCGTCGCGGGAGCTCGTCATCGGCTCGGTGCTGACCGAGCTGCTCGGGACCCTCGACGACGTCGGCCGGGCCCGGGAGGCGGGTGAGCTCGAGGGCGCGTTCAAGGCGGTCGCGGAATCGCTGGAGCGGGTCACCGAGAAGCTCGGCCTGGTGAAGTTCGGCGAGAAGGGCGACACCTTCGACCCGCGGATCCACGAGGCCCTGCTGCACAACTACTCCGACGAGGTCGACGGTCCGACCGCGACGATGATCATGCAGCCGGGCTACCGGCTGGGTGAGCGGGTTCTGCGGGCGGCCCGGGTGGCCGTGTCGGAGCCGACCGAACAACTGCCGGCCGAGGCTGCGAAGGCCGACGTACCGGTGGAGAGCACAGATGAAGACGCGGACAGGTCCGCGGAGTAGTACCGACCACGACGGGAGGGGAGGCGTCGGATGAGCACGAAGGACTGGCTCGAGAAGGACTTCTACAAGGTTCTCGGCGTCTCCAAGACCGCCGAGGCCGACGAGATCAAGAAGTCCTACCGCAAGCTGGCGCGCAAGTACCACCCCGACTCCAACGCCGGTGACGCGTCCGCGGAGGCCAAGTTCAAGGAGGTCTCCGAGGCGTACGACGTCGTCGGCGACGCCAAGAAGCGCAAGGAGTACGACGAGGCGCGCCGGCTGTTCGGCAGCGGTGGCTTCCGGATGCCGACCGGCAGCGGTCAGGGCGGTGGCTTCGACTTCAATGTCGGCGACCTGTTCAACCGCGGCGGCTCGGGCGGCAACAGTGGTGGTGGGCTCGGCGACATCCTGGGCGGCATGTTCGGCGGTGGTGGCCAGCGTACGACCACCTCGACGACGGCCCGTCCGCGGCGCGGTCAGGACATCGAGACCGAGGCGACGATCGAGTTCGCCGAGGCCGTGAACGGTGTCACGGTCGGGCTCCGGATGACCAGCGACGAGCCGTGCCCGACCTGTCGTGGCACCGGCGCGAAGTACGGCACGGTGCCGAAGGTGTGCCTGAAGTGCGAAGGCACGGGGATGCAGACCTCGGTCCAGGGCGGCGTGTTCGCCATGACCGAGCCGTGTACCGAGTGCAAGGGTCGTGGCCTGGTCGTCGACCAGCCGTGCGAGACCTGCCACGGCTCCGGCCGCGGCCAGTCGAGCAAGACCATGCAGGTCCGCATCCCGGCGGGCGTGCAGGACAACCAGCGGATCCGGCTCAAGGGCAAGGGCGCGGCCGGCGAACGGGGTGGCCCCGCGGGCGACCTCTACGTCACCGTGCACGTCAAGCCGCACCGGATCTTCGGCCGGCAGGGCGAGCACCTGACACTGAACGTCCCGGTGAGCTTCACCGAGGCGGCGCTGGGCGCGGAGATCAAGGTTCCGACCCTGGACGGCCTGCCCGTCACGGTCCGGATCCCTTCCGGTACGGCGAACGGCAGCAAGCTGCGCGTCCGCGGCAAGGGATCGGTCCGCCGGGACGGTACCAAGGGAGACCTGCTCCTCACCCTCGAGGTGCAGGTGCCGCACGAGCTGACCGACGAGCAGAAGGAAAAGCTGCAGGAGTTCAACTCCGCGTCGGATCATCCTGATCTGCGGGCCGGGTTGTTCGGGAGCTCGTGATGGGTATCCCGTTCAGCCAGGTGCCGACCTGGGACGACCGCACCCCGATCTACGTGATCTCGGTGGCGGCCCAGCTGGCCGGCATGCATCCGCAGACGTTGCGCCAGTACGACCGGCTCGGCCTGGTGGTGCCGAGCCGGGCGTCCGGCCGCGGCCGGCGGTACTCGGCGTACGACGTGGCGAGGCTGCGCTACGTGCAGCATCTGTCCCAGGAGGAGGGCGTCAACCTCGCGGGAATTCGCCACATCCTCGCGCTACAGTCGGAAGTGGAGGACCTGCGTCAGCGGGTCAACCAGCTTCTGGCCGAGGTCCAACGCGGTGTCGGCGCCTCCCGGCGCCCCGCCGCCAGCCGGGTCTTCTCGGCCGGCCCAGCCGGCGACGTGATCGCCATGGGCCGGCAGCAGACCACGACGCGCTGGATCCGCACCCAGCCTCTGGAGCTCGGCTCGCGCTGATCCTTCACCCCGGGGATTCCACAGACCACCGGAGGTACTCCGAACCCCCTCGGAGCCTCCGGTTCCGGTGGAGGCCGTCGTTCCCCGCGACGCCTCCACAGTCGAAGGTGCGCCATTCCCCCCGGCGCCCTTCGACCCCCGCGGGGTGGTCCGTTCCCAGGACCGCCCTGCGGCCTCTTCACCAGAGCCTCCGGCCGGATCGGCCGGAGGCTTTGTGTGCGTTCATCTGCCGGACACCGGAGAACCTGTTGTCTGCGGCCACCGACCGCATACCCTGGCGAGGTGACGCTGAAGCTGGAGACGGACCGGCTGCTGATCCGGGACTGGGAGGAAGACGACGCCGACGCCGCGCTGGAGATTTTTGGCTCCGCCGACGTGGCGCCCTGGCTGTCACCGGCCATCGAGAAGGTGCCGGACGCCGCCACCATGCGTTTGATCTTGCAGGCCTGGATCGAGGCCCAGCCGAACTTCGTGGTCCCGGCAGGCCGCTGGGCGGTCGCCCGTCGCGACGACGGTGAGGTGGTCGGCGCCCTGCTGATCCGCCTGCTGCCGCCGTACGAGGAGGATCTCGAGATCGGCTGGCAGCTGCGGCCGAGCGCCTGGGGCAACGGGTACGCGACCGAGGCCAGCGGGGCGCTGATGCGCTGGGCGTTCAAGGAAGGTGACGTCGACGAACTGTTCGCCGTCGCCCGCCCGAACAACAAGCGCGCCATCGCGACCGCCAAGCGCCTCGGCCTGCAGTGGGTCGGTGAGACCGACAAGTACTACGACCTGAATCTGCAGGTCTACAGGATCCGTGCCTCCGAGTTCAGCGGCTGAGCCAGCCGGCCGGCCGCCATCAGCACGAGGGCGGAGATCAGGTACGCGTTCGCGACCAGGGACTGCCACGCGTTGTAGTGGAACTCCTGGTCGTGCGCGAAGGGCAGCCACCAGACGATCCCGGTGAGGAACACGCCGGTGATCACCACCGACACGGCCGTCCGCCACGACCTGAGCGCGGCGCGGTGCGACCACATCACCGCGAGCCCGGGGACGATCCAGACCCAGTGGCCCGTCCACGAGATCGGTGAGACCAGGAGTCCGGTGAAGGCGGTCGCGACGACTGCCTCGAAGGGCAGGCCGCGATCGTGCAGCCGCCGCGCGAGCAGCAACCCCGCGACACCGACGATGCTTGCCATCAGCAACCAAAGCGGGACGGTCACGGCTGACCCCTGGGTCAGTCGGGCGATCATGCCGCGCAGCGACTGGTTGCTGATGTAGTGCGCCGGCCCAGGGCGGTCCGGATCGAAGACGTACTTCGTCCAGAAGTCGGTCGTGGCCCGCGGCATCACCAGGTACGCCAGCACCATCGTGGCCGCCGTCGTACCGGCCGCGACCGCCGCCTCGCGGTAGCGCTTGGTCACCAGCAGGAACAGGATGAAGATGCCCGGGGTGAGTTTGATGCCGGTGGCAACACCGACCAGGACGCCGCGGAACCGGCGCGGCATGGGGCCGACCAGGTCCAGCATCAGCAGCGCCAGCAGGACCAGGTTGATCTGGCCGAGGCCGAAGGTCGACCACACCGGCTCGAACGCCAGCGCGGCGAACGCGATCACCAGGGTGGCGACCGGCCCCCACCGCAAGGCCTTCGCCGTGGTCCAGCCGATCACCAGCAGCGACACTGCCGACGCCAGCGTGATCGCCACCCGGGCGAACGGCAGTCCGACCGCCAGCGGTGCGAACACCAGCGCGGCGAACGGCGGGTAGGTGAACCCGAGGCCCATGCCCGGGAAGTTGTGATGTGCCGTGTAGATGTCCTGACCGTCGACGAGCCCCCGGGCCGCCGCGAAGTACACCCTGAGGTCACCCATGTTCGCGTTCCAGGGGTGCCAGACCAGCAGGCAGAGCACCGGCAACATCGTTGCCGCCAGCATCAGAACTGCGGTCGGCACCCGTCGCCGGACGCGTTCCGAAACAAGGTCGATTGTCATGTCCCCGACGATCCCGGCGGGCACCGGTCCGGCACATCGCCGCTGAGAGCCAACCTGGGTCGCCGCTGCGGGCGACGCCGGAACCGCCCGCGTTGCACTCAGGAATGACCCGGTGTCACTCCTGGGAGTGACGGCAGGCGGGGCGGCCGGGCTCCACAATGGGGTGGTGAAGCAACAACTGCGGCGCTGGCCGGCCAGCTGGTTCAGGTTGCCGGCGACCGAAGCGCGGATCGCCTGGCCCGACGTCGTCCTGGCGTTGCTGGCAACCGCTGCGGTCCAGTTCTGGGTCGTCCAGCGCGCCGACTACTGGGCACACGGTCCGCGCTGGCTGGTCGTCCTGGTCGCCTGGACCCCGTTGTTCGTCGCGATCCGGAGACTCGATCCGGCGCTCGCGCTCGGCGGGCTGATCGTCGGCGCTTACGGCATGTCGTTGCTGGCGGCCAGCGTCGCCTGGCCGATGCTGATCGGCGCGTTGCTCGCGGTCTGGTACCTGCCGAACCGCTGGGGGACCGGCACTGGCCTGATCCTCACGGTGCTGGTCGCCGGCCTGCCTGTCCTCGTCGATCTGGATCGCGGCGCCTTCGTGTATCGCGTCTATCCGGACATCTTCCGGCACTACCAGGACGACTTCGGCGGCGGCACCCTGCGCGGCATCACCCAGTCGTCGTGGGACCGGGTAGCGGCCCACCACTGGGCGTGGTGGATCTCGGCCGTCGTCGTCCTCGCAGCGGCTGCGGCCCTGCTGGTCCGGCGTCGCCGCGGGGTCGTCCCGGTACGCCGTTCCGCCGGGCAGTGGATCGAGGACTTGCAGGCGGCCGTCCGTCCCCGGACCGCGGTATGGCCGGTCCAAGTACTGCTCGCGGTCGCGCTGACCTCGCCGGTTCTGATCGAGTTGTGGTGGGACCAGGAGAAGAACGGCAACTGGTGGACGGCGCTGGGCTGGATGCGGTGGGCGATAGCTTTCGCGCCGTTGACGCTGGTCGTCCGCCGGCGCTGGCCGGTCGTCCCGGTCGCCGTACTGGGGATCGCATCGCTGCTTTCCTTCTGGCAGACGAACGAGGTCTGGACGCTGCTGTTCGCGCTCGCGATCGCCTTGTTCTCCCTCGGTACGGCGCCGCGCTCGCTGGCGTGGAGCATCCCGGGAGCCGTCCTGGTGCTGGCCGCGTTGCCCACGATCGCCGAGCTGATCAGGTATCCGCAGCTGATCCTGATCTTCCCGAAGGTCGGGCGCCAGGACTTCTTCTGGGACAGCGACACCCAGCGGATGCGGAACACGATCTACGAGGAGATGGTCGACAGGCAGTGGCCGCTGACCTGGTCGCTGATCCTGCTCGTGCCGTTGTGTGCGGGGATCGCGGTCCGGCTGTACCGGCGGAACCGCGAGTCGGCCCGGCGCGAGGCCGAGCTCGAGCGGGTGGCCGTCGAGCGCGAGGCCGAGCAGGTCGTGCTGACCGAGAGGTCGTTCATCGCGCGGGACCTGCACGACGTGGTCGCACACGCGGTCAACTTAATGGTGATCCAGGCCGAGACCGGGCCGGACCTGATCCGTCGCGGCGAGGCTGACGTACTGGCCGGCTTCCAGCGGATCGGGGACGCCGGGCGGCGGGCGTTGAGCGAGCTGGACCGGCTGCTGTCCGCGCTGCGCGACGAGGAAGGCATCCCGGACCCGCAGTTGGCGCCACAGCCTGGCCTGGGGGATCTGTCACAGTTGGTCACGGATGTATCGGACGGTCACCTGCCGATTGCGCTCGACGTGGCGGGTGATCCCGACGGTCCACCGGAGGGTCAGCAACTGGCGGCGTACCGGTTGGTGCAGGAGGCACTGACCAACGTGGTCCGGCACGCGAAGGCGTCGGCCGCGCAGGTTCTGGTCCGGATCGAAGAGACGGGGGTGCGGGTCGAGGTGACCGACGACGGGAGCGGGTTCGACCTGGCGGTGGCCGCCCACGGCGGTCGCCACGGGCTGGCCGGGATGCGCGAGCGGGTCCGGATCGAAGGCGGCACGCTGGACATCCGCAGTACGCCGGGAGCCGGTACGACGGTCGCCGCGTGGTTCCCGGTCGGGGGCAACCGGTGACGGAGCTGCCGGACCGGCCGATCAAGGTGATGGTGGTCGACGACCAGGACCTGGTCCGGGACGGGATCGCGATGATCCTGGACGGCCAGCCGGACATCGAGGTGGTCGCGCAGGCCGTCGACGGCGCGGACGCGGTCCGGCAGGCGGCCGCGATCCTGGACCTGGCCGTCGTACTGATGGACGTGCGGATGCCGGTGATGGACGGGATCGAGGCGACCCGGCGGCTGGCGGGCGGGCCGCGGGTGCTGATCCTGACCACGTTCGACCTGGACGAGTACGTGTACGAGGCGCTGCGCGCCGGGGCCAGCGGGTTCCTGCTGAAGCGGTCGTCGCGGGACGAGCTGATCAACGCGGTCCGGGTGATCGCCGGCGGCGACGCGCTGCTCGCACCGCCGGTGACCCGGCGGCTGATCGACCGGTTCGCCGACAGCGGCCCGGCGCCCGGTGTCGCGGCCACTCTGGACGTGCTCACTGCCCGGGAGCGGGAGGTCCTGGAGCTCGTTGCCAAGGGCAACTCGAATGCCGAGGTCGCCGACGAGCTGCAGCTGACCGAGCACACGGTCAAGACCCACGTCAGCCGGATCCTGGCCAAGTGCAACCTGCGGGACCGGGTGCAGGCGGTGATCCTGGCCTACGAGGCCGGTCTGGTGTCCGCCGGGCGCCGTTAGTCGTCAACTGTCTGTGATCAAGGGGTGGCGCCTGGTGGTGCCACCCTGACTCATCCCTGGGATTTTCCAGAGTTGAGTGGAATGGACTCAAGTTTCGATAGGTTGTGTCTGGTGAGACCTGTTATTTGAGTTCGAAAGGCTGGAACCAGATGGACGTTCAGCGGTTGACGACGCTGGCCCGGGAAACCCTGTCGGTCGCGATCCGTCAGACCTCCGCGGCGGGCAACCCGACCGTGGAACCGATTCACCTGCTCTCCGCGCTGCTCGCGCAGCCCGAGGGGACGACGATCGGTCTGCTCGAGGCAGCCGGCGGCGACATCGACGCCGTACGCCAGAAGACCGCCGCGCAGCTGAGCCGGCTCCCGAAGGCGAGCGGCGGCAGCGTGCAGGCGCCGAGCCTGTCGCCGAAGACCGGCGACGTGCTGAGCCAGGCAGAGCAGCGGGCCCTCGGGCTCGGGGACGAGTACGTCTCCACCGAGCACCTGCTGATCGCGCTCGCGACCGTCGAGGGTGTGGCCAAGACCGCGCTCGGCGTGACGGCGGACGCGCTGCTGCAGGCGTTCGACCAGATGCGTGGCAACCGCCGGATCACCTCCCCGGAGGCCGAAGGCACCACCAAGACCCTGGAGAAGTACGGCGTCGACCTGACCGAGCGCGCTCGCGACGGGAAGCTCGACCCGGTCATCGGCCGTGACTCCGAGATCCGGCGCGTGGTCCAGGTGCTGTCCCGTCGTACCAAGAACAACCCGGTGCTGATCGGTGAGCCCGGCGTCGGCAAGACCGCCGTCGTCGAAGGCCTCGCCCAGCGGATCGTGGCCGGTGACGTGCCCGAGTCGCTGCGTGGCCGCCGGCTGATCAGCCTGGACCTCGGCGCGATGGTCGCCGGTGCGAAGTACCGCGGTGAGTTCGAGGAGCGGCTGAAGGCGGTGCTGACCGAGATCAAGGAGTCCGACGGTCAGATCATCACGTTCATCGACGAGCTGCACACCGTCGTCGGCGCCGGTGCGTCCGGTGAAGGCGCGATGGACGCCGGCAACATGCTGAAGCCGATGCTGGCCCGTGGTGAACTGCGGATGATCGGTGCCACGACCCTGGACGAGTACCGGACGCGGATCGAGAAGGACCCGGCGCTGGAGCGCCGCTTCCAGCAGGTCTTCGTCGGTGAGCCGTCGGTCGAGGACTCGATCGCGATCCTGCGCGGCCTGAAGGAGCGGTACGAGGCGCACCACAAGGTCGCCATCTCCGACTCGGCCCTGGTCGCCGCGGCCACGCTGTCGCACCGGTACATCTCCGGTCGCCAGCTGCCCGACAAGGCGATCGACCTGGTCGACGAGGCCGCGTCCCGGCTGCGGATGGAGATCGACTCGTCCCCGGTCGAGATCGACTCGCTCCGGCGGACCGTCGACCGGCTGAAGATGGAGGAGCTCGCACTGTCCCGCGAGGAGGACCCGTCGTCGCAGGAGCGGCTGGAGCGGCTGCGTGCCGACCTCGCCGACCGCGAGGAGGAGCTGCGCGCGCTGGAGGCCCGTTGGGACCGGGAGAAGTCCGGCCTGAACCGGGTCGGTGAGGTCAAGGAGCGCATCGACGAGCTGCGCGGCCAAGCCGAGCGGGCCCAGCGCGACGGCGACCTGGAGACCGCGGCCCGGATCCTGTACGGCGAGATTCCCGAGCTGACCAAGGAGCTGGAGAAGGCGTCCGAGGAGGACGAGGTCGCCGAAGGCCCCGAGGCGATGGTCAACGAGGAGGTCGGTCCGACCGAGATCGCCGAGGTGATCGCGATGTGGACCGGGATCCCGACCGGGCGGCTGCTCGAGGGCGAGACCGGCAAGTTGCTCCGGATGGAGGATGAGCTGGGTCACCGGCTGATCGGTCAGCGCGAGGCGGTCAAGGCCGTGAGTGACGCCGTACGGCGGGCGCGGGCCGGCATCTCCGACCCGGACCGGCCGACTGGTTCGTTCCTGTTCCTCGGTCCGACCGGTGTTGGTAAGACCGAGCTGGCGAAGGCGCTTGCGGACTTCCTGTTCGACGACGAGCGGGCGATGGTCCGGATCGACATGTCGGAGTACGGCGAGAAGCACAGCGTCGCGCGGCTGGTCGGCGCCCCGCCCGGCTACGTCGGGTACGAGGAGGGCGGCCAGCTCACCGAGGCAGTGCGGCGCCGTCCGTACTCGGTGATCCTGCTGGACGAGGTCGAGAAGGCGCACCCCGAGGTCTTCGACATCCTGCTGCAGGTGCTGGACGACGGCCGGTTGACCGACGGCCAGGGTCGTACGGTCGACTTCCGCAACGTGATCCTGATCCTGACCAGCAACCTGGGTTCGGCGTACCTGGCCGACATGTCGCTGGACGAGAAGGCCAAGCGGGACCAGGTGATGGCGGTCGTGCGGCAGTCGTTCAAGCCGGAGTTCATCAACCGGCTGGACGAGATCGTGCTGTTCGACGCGCTCGGCAGCGAGGAGCTGACGCAGATCGTGGCGCTGCAGATCGCCGCGCTGCAGCGGCGGTTGACCGACCGGCGGATCACGCTCGAGGTGGACGAGGGCGCGATGGAGTGGCTCGCGATGACCGGGTACGACCCGGTGTACGGCGCCCGCCCGCTGCGCCGGCTGGTCCAGTCCGCGATCGGCGACGAGCTGGCTCGCGTGTTGCTGGACGGTTCGGTCCGCGACGGCGAGACCGTCACGGTCACCCTCAACGAGTCCAAGGACGCGCTCGAAGTGTCCTGACAGTGCCAGGGCCCCGGTCTTCACCGGGGCCCTGGCCGTTCAGGCTCGATAGGTCAGGATCGTCACGCCGTTGTCCAACGCGGTGTGGCTTTCCAGGGTGAGCTTCGTGGCTGGAGTCTCGTCCACGAACAACTTCTGCCCGGTCCCTACGAGCACCGGGTGCAGCATGAGATCGAGCTCGTCGACCAGGCCGTTCTCAAGCAGGCTGCGGAGGAGCACCGGGTTGCCGTACATCATGATGTCGCCGCCGTCCTGTTCCTTCAGCTGCTTCAGCGCGGCGATCGCATCGCCCTCGAGCAGCTTCGCGTTCCAGGTCAGGTCGCCTTTCAGGGTGGTCGAGGCAACGAGTTTCGGCAGGCTCCGCAGCCGGTCGGCGTACGGTCCCTCGGCATCGCCCCACGCGGCCGCGAACATCTCGTAGGTACGTCGTCCGCACAGGAAGTAGTCGCACCCCGCCAGCTTCTCGATGGACAGCCGGACCGACTCCTCCACGAAGTACGGCTGCGCCCACCCGCCGTCCGACGTACCGCTGTAGCCACCTGGATCCTCGGCAACCCCATCGAGCGTCACCAGTGCCGAGGCGATGATCTTGCGCATATCTCTCCCTCCGGATCTTTTGATGTGCAGACCGCCGACGGCCACCAAAGGAATCGGGGAGAATGGCTCAGTGACGCACTGGGTCAACACCACACACGACTGGGCAGCCTCCGTCGACCGGGCACATCTGGACGCGATCCGCGCTGACCCTGATGACTACGCGCCTGGCGGCGTACTCCATCTCGTGCTGGAGGTGCTCGCGTACCCCGACGACGAGGCTGAATCGATCGGGCATCGCGGTCAGTGCGCGGTCACGCTGCACGAGGACGGCTCGATCTCGATCGCCGACAACGGTCGCGGGACCGACACCCGCGTCGACGAGCACGGGAATGTGGTGAAGAAGCCGATCATGGCGACGAAGGACCTCCGCTTCTTCGACGACCCGGCCGCACCGCTCCTGCCCGACGGTCATCCCCGCCGCGGCATGTCCGTCGTCGCGGCCCTCAGCGACTGGCTCATCCACACGAACCGCCGCGCCAACGGCTCCTGGACCCAACGCTACGAACAAGGCATCCCAGTCACCGCACTGGACCCCATCCCCACCGACGGCACCACCGGTACGACGGTGCGCTTCCGCCCGTCGTACCCCGGCCGCCCGGACCTCACGCCGTACCTGCGCTTCCTCCACCTCGACGTTGCCGTGTCGCGGTTTGGGTGATCTGGCAGGATCGAGGCGGGGGTAGGTGGAAGGAACATCGGACCGAATGAGTGAGCAGCGCGGCGACATGCCGGGCGAAGAGCGACCAGGGCCGTACAGCGGCCTGTTCGGTGCGGCACCGGATACGTACAGCTATCAGCTGACCCCACCCAAGCAGGTGACGATCGCCTCGGTGATCTCGATCGGGCTGGGTGCGATGTGCCTGCTACTGGCGGTCCTCACCCTCACCTCGGCCGGCGGTCAGATCTCCGAAGTACTGACCGGCTCACGCGACAACACCCCGGTTGCAGTGGCGGCGGCGATGATCTGCGCGTTCATCTACCTGGTCCCCGCCCTCTACCTCCGCAAACGCCGCCGCTGGTCCCGCTACATGCTGATCGCAGTCGCCGCCATGGGCATCGCCGGCGGCCTGATGGCCCTACCCGCCAGCATCCTCGGCCTAGCCGTCCACGCCACCCTCCTCACCCTCATGCTCCAACGCCCCACCAAACACTGGTTCCACCGCTGACCCTCTCGCCCTCCGTCCCCCGCGAAAGCTCCCGTCCTGACAATCTGCCCCGGAATGCCCCGCGATGCCCCGGGACACCTGTGGATGACGACGGCGGTCGCCCGTGCATTTCCTGGAGAATCCGGTGAATGCCGAGTCCGTCCGAGCCCGCCTTCAACCTCTCCGCGTGGGTTGACGAGTCCGTCATCGTTGGCCCCGTAGGTGGGTCCGGGACGTACACGATGGCAGCCGTTGTCACCGATGACGCGTGCTGCGACGACCTGCAGCGCGAGCTTGCCGGCCTGGTCGACAGTGCGCGGCGCAAGCGGCTGATTTCGCACGAGCTGCAGGTGCGATTCGCGAGACCGGCCCGCGAGCCTATGCTCTGGCTTCCTGACGCGGTTGCCGGGGCGACGTCGGCGGCCGTGCTGGGTGAGGAACGCTGGCTGGGGGTGATGGACGCTGTCGTGACGGTCCATCGGGTCGTCATCCGATGAAATCAGGCCCAGACAGCCGCGAAAGCTGGGGCCCGTCGTTCCGGCGGGAATCCCAGCTTCACTTCTCACCAAGCAACGCGAGGCGAGCTACGGCCATGTACTCACAACCAGCCGGCCCATGTCTCGTCCGCAACGGCGGTCAGAGTTTCTGTAGGCGGTTCAGGGCTTCTTGGAGGACGGCGGGTTGTTTGCAGAAGGCCCAGCGGACGAGGGGGCGGCCGGGTTCGGGGTCGTCGTAGAAGACCTGGTGGGGGATGGCTACTACGCCGGCTCGTTCGGGGAGTTGGCGGCAGAATTCGATGCCGTCGGTGTGGCCGAGGGGGCGGATGTCGGTGGTGACGAAGTAGGTGCCGGCTGGGCGGTGGACCTCGAAGCCCAGGTCGGCGAGGCCGTTGGAGAGCAGGTCGCGGCGGGACTGGAGGTCGGCGCGCAGGGCGTCGAAGTAGTCGTTGCCTAGGGCAAGCGCGTTGGCGACGGCGGGCTGGAAGGGTGCGCCGGAGGTGAAGGTGAGGAACTGCTTTGCGGTGGTGACCGCCGTGACCACGTCCGGCGAGCCGGTGACCCAGCCGATCTTCCAGCCGGTGACCGCGAAGGTCTTGCCGGCGCTGCTGATCGACACGGTCCGGTCCGCCATCCCGTCGTACGACGCCAGCGGTCGATGCTGGATGCCGTCGTACACAAGGTGTTCGTAGACCTCGTCGGTGATGACCACGAGGTCGTGCTCGATCGCGACGTCGCAGATGCCGCGCAGTTCGTCGTCGGTGAGGACGGTGCCGGTCGGGTTGTGCGGCGAGTTGATCAGCAGGACCTTGGTCCGCGGCGTGACCGCGGCCCGCAGTTCATCGAGATCCAGCCGGTACGACGGCGCGCGCAGCGTCACCGGCACGCGACGTCCGCCCGCGAAGGCGATGCCGGCGGCGTACGAGTCGTAGTACGGCTCGAGCGCGATGACCTCATCGCCGGGCTCAACGAAGGCGAGCAACGCGGCCGCGATCGCCTCGGTGGCGCCGGTGGTGACCAGGACCTGCGTGTCCGGGTCGTACGCAAGGTCGTAGAACCGCTTCTGGTGGTCGGCGATCGCCTGCCGGAGCGCCGGTACGCCGCGGGCCGGCGGGTACTGGTTCGCGCCCGCGCGGATCGCCGCGATCGCGTCCTCGAGCAGCGAGTCCGGCCCGTCGCGGTCCGGGAACCCCTGACCGAGGTTCACCGATCCGGTCGCCACCGCGAGCGCGGACATCTCGGCGAAGATCGTCGTACCCAGCCCGTCCAACCGCTCAGCGTGTGCTCGCATCCGTTGAGGGTACGTCTCCCTCGATGGTAGTCACCATGTGCGCAAGCCAGGCCCGCGCCGTGGTGCGGTCGGTCTTGCTGAAGGCGGCTTCGAGTTCGTCCTCGAGTTTGCGGATCGCGGGGGTCGCCTCGGCCAGTCGCTGGGCCCCGCCGGCGGTCAGGTGGACCTGCTGGGTACGGCGGTCCTTCGGGTTCGGCCGGCGTTCGATCAGGCCGGCCCGCTCCATCCCGGTGATCAGCTCGTTGGCCGACTGCCGGGTGGTGCCGACGACCCGGCCGACGTCGGCGATGGTCAGGCCCGGATCCTCCCGCACGCAGAGCAGCGTTCCGTACTGCTGCACCGACAGCCCGTGCTCGTCGAGCACCTCCGCGAGGGCCGAGCGCATGCTCAGCCAGGCGTGCCGGACGAGAAACGTCAGGCAGCCGTCGTCCTGGTAGCGGTCCATGCTCCCCATTCTGCCGGGTCCCCGCACGGGAACACGAAAAGGAGATTGACAGGTTCCTGTCAATCGAGGATGATCGAAACCTCGTCAGGGTCCTGACAATTATAGGAGACTTCGTGTCTACGATCGACCCCCGGCGGCAACGCCGCATTCTTGCCATCCTGGTCGTCTCGGCCGTCCTGATCTGGATCGACTCGACCGTCCTCGGTATCGCTCTCGAACGCCTCACCGACCCCGTCGACGGCCTCGGCGCCACGCCCGGCCAACTGCAGTGGGCCGTCGGCATCTATTCGTTGCTCTTCGCCACCGCGCTGTTCCTGGCCGGTGCCCTCGGTGACCGGTACGGGCACCGGACCGTCCTCATGCTCGGTCTGCTGATCTTCGGCGGCGCCTCGGCCTGGGCTGCCTGGGCCACCGACCCGGTCGCGCTCATCCTGGCCCGCGCGGCGATGGGTCTCGGTGGGGCGCTGATCATGCCGCCGTCGATGGCGATCATCGGCTGGACCTTCCCGCCGGAACGCCGGGCCGGCGCGATCGCGGTCTGGGGTTCGTCGGCCGGCGTCGGTGTCGCCGTCGGGCCGGTGCTCGGCGGTCTGTTGATCGACCACTTCTGGTGGGGCTCGGTCTTCACCATCAACCTGCCGATCGTCGCGTTCGGCCTGATCGGCGCCGCGCTCGTGCTGCCGAACCCGCGGAGCCCGCAGCGTCGCCGGCTGGATCCGTTCGGCCTCGGCCTGTCCACCCTCGGTCTGCTCGGCCTCTCGTACGGACTGATCGAAGGCGGCCACCAGGGCGGCTGGGACCGTTGGCAGGTCTGGGCCAGCATCGCGGCCGGACTCGTCCTGCTCGCCGGTTTCATCTTCTCCGAATGGCGGGAACGCGAGCCGAGCTTCGACCCGCGGCTGTTCCGCAACCGACGGTTCGCGGCCGGCAACTTCGCCCTCGCGGTCGTCTTCCTGCTGCTGACCGGTCAGAGCTTCTATCTCGCGTTCTACCTGCAGGGCGCTCGCGGGATGAGCGCGTTGTCGGCCGGCCTGATGTCGTTGCCTGCAGCAATGGGTGTCATCGTCGGCTCGCAGGTAGGCGCCCGGCTGGCCGCCCGGTTCGGGGTCGCCAAGGTGTCGGGTACGGCGGTCTTCGCGCTGGCCGCCTGCTCCGCAATGAACCTCCTGTACGACGTCGACACGTCGCTGGTGTGGGTCGGCGTGGTCGGTGCGCTGGTCGGTCTGTCCATCGGCATGACGACTGCCCCGACCACATCCGCCGTACTCGCGACGCTCCCGCTGGATCGGATGGGCGCCGGATCCGCGGTCAACAACGTCCTTCGCCAGGTCGGCAGCGTGCTCGGGGTCGCCATTCTCGGCACGATCGTGTCGTCGACGTACCAGCACCGGATCGCACCGTCGCTCGTCGGACTCCCGGACGCGGCCGGTACGTCGGCCGAGGCGACCCGGCACGCGGCCGCGACGCTCGGCCGTCCGGAGCTCGTGAAGGCTGCGAACGACGCCTTCATCCACGCGATGCACACCGCGGCGCTGGTCGGCGCGGCCATCGTCCTGGTCGGCGCGATCGTCCTGGTGCTCGCGTTCCGGATCCCCACGCCATCACAATCGCCGGATCCGCAGGACGCTGAGCGTGAGCCTGCCGATGCCGGCCGATTGTGATGGGCTGGAGATCCGCACTAACACATTAGTTCCAAGGTGACGGCGGCGCTGGCGGCACAACAACAGGGTGGTCCTCGCACCAGGTCGCGCCGGTCCAGCTGCCGTCGTTGCCGCCCAGGTCGCGGACCTCGAACTCGGGCGGCCCGTTGAAGTGGAACGTGCCGCAGTTGTTGACGAACGGCGCGCCGACGTTCCGGGCGTCGACGTTCTCGAACGTCGCCCAGCCGCCGACCCGGGCGTTCACCACGTTCGTCCCGGTGCCGTCCACCTTGATGTTGCGCACGGCAACGTTCGTGATCCCGTAGTCGTCCTTCACTGGCCAGTCGACGACGAACATCATCGCGTTGTACGTCGAATCCAGGAACGAACTGTCGGTGATCTCGATCGTCCCGGACATCGTGGACTGCAGGGCGTAGAGCCAGATCGCGCCGAGCCCGATGTCCCAGTTCAGATCCCGGGGTCCGCCGCGGACCGTGGTGTTGCGGGCGAACTTCAGCGTGCCTTCGAAGGGTGTGGCGTTGAACCGCGAGCCCGCGTGCAGCGTGCTGCCCTCGCGGATCGGGTCCGCGACCAGGTTGTCGGTGACCGCGTTGTCCCGCCCGCCGTAGATCGCGATGTCGTTCGCGAGTACGGGTGTCTGGACGGTGTTGTGGTCGTAGACATTGTCGTGGTTGACCAGGCCGGAAGCGTTGGTCTCCGACCACATCGCCAGCCCGTCGTCGCCGCTGTTGCGCACGAAGTTGTTGGTCGCACGAACGTTGGAGACACCAAGGTGCAGGTTCATGCCGTCGGCAACCGCATCGGTGATGACGTTGTTGCGGATCAGCAGGCCGTCCATCGGGCCGTCGAGCCAGATGCCGACCTTGGTGTGGTGCAGGTACAGGTTCTCGATCGTCGAGCCGCCGCCGATCGCGCCGCCGATCCCGTTCACCTGGTCGGTGTCGATGCGCTCGCGGACATCGCTCTCGATCGCGAAGTCGGACAGCTGGACGCCGGTGCTGCCGCCGGCGTCGGCGTACTTGCCGTAGAAGCCGGGCGCGCTGTGCACGGACTTGTCCGGCGCGGGCTCGGCCAGCGGCAGGACCTTGCCCTTGATGATCGTCCACCAGTTGCCGGCGCCGCGGATCGTCACCTTGTCGACGACGATGTGCCGGTTGACCTGGAACGTCCCGGCAGGGATGAACACGGACCAGCCGATCCGTTGAGCCGCGGCGATCGTGCGCTCGATCGCCGGCGCGGCGTCCCGCCGTCCGGTCGGGTCCGCACCGAACAGCCGCACATCCAACGAGCGACCCGGCTGCTTCGACGGCGCCTTGACCAGCTCGAAGTCCGCAACGTCGAGGACGGTCCACGCCGCCGCGGTCGCCCGAGGTACTGCGAACCGGACGCGCGAGCCCGCTTGGTACGTCTTGTCGAGCATCACCCGCTGCTCGTCGTAGAAGTGGTTCGGCCGGAACGGCTTCGCGACCGGGTCCGGTTCGGGCTTCCACCAGCCCGGGATCGGGTCGACGTTCGGGTCGTTCGAGAACGGATACATCCCATACAGCCAGGCGTACTGCGACGTCAGCGTCATCGTCCGCTTGTGCTTCCCGTTGACCGAGACGTCGAGCGGCGCGGTGATCCCGCCGCCGGCCGGCGCGTCCGGGATGCTGTACCGCAACGTCAGCGCGTTGGCCGGACGGGTCAGCGTGAACTCGACGTACTGCTTGGGCTGCAGTCGTACGGCGGTCCGCCCGGAGGCCTCGGCCGGGAGGGTGTACGCGTCGCGCCCCGGGCCGATCTTCTCGCCGGTGAAGACGGCGTTCTCCGCCTCCTGTTCGACGAACGGTACGTCGGCGCCGCGGCCGGCGACCAATGCGGGATCGAGGCCGGCCCGGGTGATGCGCGGCGCCGGGTGGGCGGCAGCTGGTTGCGAGGTGAGCAGGGCACTGAGGAGCGCGGTCGTCAGGGCGACCGTGATCACGTGCGAACGGGACATTGGCGGATCCCCTCCCGGACGAATTGTCTGGAGGTTATGCACTCGACGATCAGTGCGCAAGATCTCGACAGCTCAGAGAAATTTCCGAACCATGAAGACGTCGACCGGGTCCTGGCTGTCCACGACGAAGCCGTGGCGCTCGTACAGCTTGCGGGCCGGGCTGCCCTGCAGGACATTGAGCCAGACGTCGGTCTCCGCCTGCTCCAGGACGGATCGCAGCACGGCCGAGCCGAGGCCCTGGCCTTGGTGGTGCGGAGCCAGGTAGAAGTGCTCGAGCCATCGGCGGTCCTCGGCCGGCCGGACGGCGATGGAGCCGACCAGTTCGCCGCCGACCTCGATGATCCGGGTGTGGTCGGGAGAGAACGAATCGCGCAGTCGTTGCCGGACGCGATGCGCGTCGTACCGGCCGAGACGCTCCAGGTCGGGGCGCATGACGACGGCCCGGATCTCGACCAGGTCCTCGAGATCGGCGGGCCTGGCCGGGCGCAGCGTCCACCTCATGGCAGATCGGGCTGGGGGACCGGGCGGAGGGCGCGGAGCCAGAGTTCGGTCTGGGCGATGTGGGCGGAGGCCGCGGTGGCGGCGGCCGCGGGGTCGCGGGTGGTGATCGCGTCCAGGATGGCGCGGTGGCCGCGGTCGCTGGTCTGCTTGATCGCGTCGAAGTCGGCGCCGGGCTCGAAGATCCGGTAGTGCCCGCCGCGGCCGCGGATCACGCCGGTCAGCGCGGTGACGGTCGGGTTGCCGCCCGCCGTACAGATCGCGTTGTGGAACTCGGCGTCGAGGTACTGGATCTCGATCGCGTCCGTGGTCGACTCGAGCCGATCAAGGATGTCGCCCAGTCGCGCCTCCAGGTCCGGGTCCTGGCGGGCCGCGGCCAGGGCGGTGGCGTGCGACTCGAGCACCCGGCGTACCTCGAGCAGCTCGAGCACCCCCTCGAGTGGGATCAACTCGACCGACAGCGAGAACCGGCTGATGATCGCGGCCGGGTCGAGCGCCGAGACGTACGTCCCCGATCCGTGCCGGGACTCGATCACGCCGAGCGCGGCCAGCGACCGCACCGCCTCGCGCAACGAGCTGCGCGACACACCAAGGTGGTCGCACAGCTCGGGCTCCGGCGGGAACTTCGCCCGCGGCCCGAGTTCGCCGGACGCAATCATCTGGCGCAGGCCGGCCAGTGCCTTGTCAGTGGCTGCCACTCGCTACCTCCCCGTCCCTGTGGATACAGATGCAGGGTAAGTCCTCAGACCAATCGCGGTCACCTTCGCCACTGGCCGGGGCAGGCCCGGCGGGGCGCCGCCGAATTCATCAGATGTCAGGAAGTCAGTTCGCGGGCCACGACGAGGCCGAGCTGGAAGCGGGTGGTGACGCCGCGGTCGGCCATCACGTGCGCGATCCACCGCCGGGTGGTGCGGAGGCTGATGCCGAGCTGACGGGCGATTGCCTCGTCCTTCAGCCCGGCCGAGAGCAGCTGCAGCACCCGCTGCTCGGACTTGGCCGGCGGTCGGCCGCCGTTCAGGTGCTGGTCGAACGGGATGCTCCGCTCCCACATGTTCTCGAAGAACGTGATCATCAGCGAGAGCATCGAGCTCGGATGGAGGAGCACCCCGCCCTCGGCCGGGCCGTCGATGCTCAACGGCAACAGCGCCAGCCGGCGGTCCACGATGGCCAGCTTGGTCGGCACCATCGGTGACAGCCGGGCTTGTTCCCCGGCCTCGCGGAAGGCCGTCATCGTGGCCAGTTGTCCCGGTTCGGTCAGCGACTCGGTGGAATAGATCGCCCGCCACCGCACGCCGCGAGCCAGCGCGGCCATCTCGTCCGGGTTGTCCTGGGCGCCGACGTACGGCGGCTTGTCGAGGATCAGGACCTCTTCCTCGGCGCTCCGCATCAGCTGGACGGCGCGCTGATTGACCGCGTCACGGCCACCGATCAGCTCGACGACCTGCGAGGTGTGCTCGTAGCGGGTACCGCGGTGGAAGTCCGCGAGCAGACTCTCGGCTGTCAGCCGGGCGCGCTGCAGCTCGTCGTGCTGCTGGGCGATCAATGCGCCGACGGCGACGTCCGGTGGCGCGGGCACGTACCGCGGTGGGCGGCCGGGCCGCCTGCTGACCAGTCCGCAACGCAGGAGCCGCCGTACGGAGAGCCTGGCCTGGGCCGTCCCGATGCCGGTCCCGGTGGTCAATTCGGTCAGTGTCGAACCTGGTGCTTTGAGCAACAACCTGTAGAGCTGCTCGTCGAGAGGGGAGACGCCGAGTACGGCGAGCCTGCCGGCGTCATAGCTCTCGCTGATGGTCATCCCGACGAGCGTATTCGCGGAACTGCCCTCGGCGCAGCCTAATTCGGTCAATGGCCGGTGCAGGCCAATGACTGTTTCGTGCCGCCCGATCCGCTGGCTGCAGGTGCGGCGCCCTGCGCACACTTCAACCGCCACAGATTGATTCGCCCTGCTATCGGGAGTGCCCCCCATGGTTCCTGTACCGCAACGTGCTGCGCGAGGGGCGGTGGCACTGGCGATGCCACTAGCCATAGTCCTCGCGGCTGCCCGCCCAGCTCTCGCCACCCCAGCGACCCCTCCAGCACCGGCCACCACCCAGGTGATCGTCCAGCTCGCCGGTGCCCCGACCCTGACGGCCGGCGCCGATGTCCGGCCACAAGCGGCCGCGCACGCCGCCTTCCGGCAGAACCTCGCCGCGGCGGGGATCCAGGCCACCGTCACCCGCGAGTTCAGCCAGCTGTTCAACGGCATGGCGGTCACCACGGACTCGGCCGGCGCCGCCCGACTGCGTGCCCTGCCTGGTGTGATCGGCGTGTCTCCGGACCGGCAGCTGCACTCCAGCGGTGACTCGGCCCTGGCGCAGATCAACGCGGCCGCGGTCTGGCAGACCAAAGACCGCAAGGGGACGGCGGTCACCGGCGCCGGCCAGACGATCGCCATCCTGGACACCGGGATCGACTACACCCATCCCGACCTCGGCGGCGCGTTCGGCCGCGGTCACAAGGTCGCCGGTGGGTACGACTTCTTCAACGGCGACGACGACCCGATGGACGACAACGGCCACGGCACCCACGTGGCCGGCATCGTCGCCGGCAACAGCGCTACCCCGACCGGCCGGACCGGTGTCGCCCCGGCCGCGACCCTGACCGCCTACAAGGTCCTCGGCGCGGACGGGCGCGGCCCGGAGTCGGACATCATCGCCGGGCTCGAGGCCGCGACCGCCCCGGACAACCCGCACCGCGCGGGCGTCGTGAACCTGAGCCTGTCCGGCGACCCGGACCAGAACGACCCGCTCGAAGCGGCGACCGAGGCCGCGGCCCACGCCGGCGTGATCGTCGTCGCCGCGGCCGGGAACAACGGCCCGGGGATCGGCACGGTCGGCTCGCCGGCCGAGGCGCCCGACGTCCTCGCGGTCGGCGCGAGCATCACCGGCGTCGATCTGCCGACGGTCACCGTCACCACGCCGGTCCGGCGAGTGCTGGCCGCCGAGCGCACGTTCCTGTCGGCGAACCCGCCGGCCCACGGCGAAGACCTCGAGGTCGTCGACGCGGTGAACGGCGACCCGAGCGACTACGACGGGATCGACGCCACCGGCAAGGCCGTCATCGTGGCGTTCAACTCGGATCACTACGGGCAGATCCTGGCGACGGCCGAACAGCACGGTGCGAAGGCAGTGCTGCTGCGAACCCCCAACTACTACAAGGGAGGCGGCGGCGGCCACCTGCTCGTCCCGGCATTCGCCGCCGGTACGACGCAAGACCCCGGCAAGAGCTCGGCCGTCGCGGTGCTCATCAACGGGACCGAAGCCTCGGACCTGCAGCAGTGGATGACCCAAGGCGCGGTGCGGATCCACATCGCCGGCACCGACGCCACCGACCAGTTGGCGTCGTTCAGCGCCCAGGGACCGGTGGCCGGGAGCTTCGCGATCAAGCCTGATCTGGTCGCACCGGGGGTCGAGATCCGCTCCACCTGGCCCGGCGGTCAGTACGCCGACGACAGCGGCACGAGCATGGCTTCACCGCACGTCGCCGGTGCCGCCGCGCTGCTGAAGCAAGCGCATCCGGAATGGACCGTCGCCCAGATCATGGCCGCCCTGACCGGCGGTGCGCATGTCCTGACCGGGTACGGCGCCGACGCCCAAGGATCGGGCCGGCTCGACGTGGCCGCCTCCGACAAGCTGGCGGTGCTGCCCGACCGGCGGTCCCTGAACCTGGGCTTCGCCGACCTCGGCAGTCACACCCTCGACGGGACCACCACCGTCACGGTGACCAACGTCTCGTCCTCGACGCGGACAATTCGCTTCGACGGGAAGCCGGCCGCCGACTCGCCGGTGAAGGTCGACGTGTTCCCGCGCAGCGCGCGGCTCGGCAAGGGGCAGAAGGTGACCGTCCGGGTGACGGTGACCGGCGCCCGCCCAGCCGGTGGCGCGAACCTGAGTGGCTGGCTGCGGGCCCAGGCCGACGGGTCCGCGGACCTCAGCGTGCCGTGGTCGCTGGCTGTCCGGCCGCTCGTCCTGCACGCCAACCCGGACCCGGCCATCGCCGGTTCCACCGTCTTCATCCACTCCGAGACCGATCTGGCCGCGGCTCCGCAGGTGTCCGTGACCAAGCCGGGATCGCACCACCCGGTCACCGGTACGGCGACCGTCGACCAGCCGGGCTGGTGGAAGTACACCGTGCCCAGCGGACCCGCCGGCGCCTATTCGATCGCGGCAGTCGCCCGGACGACCGCGGGTGCCCGGCTCGACGGACAGGCGACGTACGAGCAGCTCGCACCCTCGCACGGATCCGGGGCGGACGGCTGGCAGCCGGTCGGCCCGACCAGTCAGGGCGCGACGACGGTCACGTACGACTCGAAGCCCGGCCGGATGTACGCGCAGCCGGAGCGCTCGCCCCACCCCGGCATCTTCCGGACCGACGACTCCGGCAAGACCTGGCACGAACTGCGGAACCTGCCGATCGGCGGCGGCACGGACATGGGTCTCGCGGCCGACCCGACCCAGCCCGGCACCGTGTACCTCGCGGTCGAGGGGCAGCCGGATCCGACGTACCAAGGCAAGCTCCTGGTCAGTCATGACGCGGGCGAGAGCTGGACGACGCTGCCGTTCCCGGACGTGATCCCGCGGGATCTCTCGATCGACCCGACCGGGCGGATCCTTGTCGTACCTGGCTTCGACAACGCCATCCACGTGAGCACCGACCGCGGCCAGACGTGGTCCAGCTACCCGGTTCCGGGTCCGGATCTGCAACAGGTCCGGCTGATCGGCCACGACCTCTACCTCGGCGTCGCCCGCGTGCTGTACCGGATTCCGAACATCGACACCACGCCTGGGCCGGCGCAGAAGCTGTTCACCTCGACCATCCTCGATCAGTTCGTGGAAGAGGTGGCCGGCAACGACAACCAGCTGGTGCTCAGCACGCCGCGCGAGCTGTATGTCTCCCGCGACCAGGGTGCGACCTGGCAAGCCGGCAAGGCGGCGCCGGAGGGTGAGACCTTCCGGGAGCTGGACCTGGTCAACGGTGACTTGTACGCCTCGACGGAGTCGGAGATCTTCGTCGAGCTTGCGGGCCGGACCGAGTGGTCGACGATCCCCGCGCCGGTGGCGGGTGACGTGCTCCACATCTCGTCGCCACAGGCCGGCCGGTTGGTGGTCTCGGCCTCGAGCAACGGCGTTTTCGTCACCGACGACAACGGCGCGACGTACCAGCGCGTCGGTCTCACCGCGGCCGATGTGCACGCGGTCGCGGTCGGGAAGGACATGTCGGACCAGGCCACGCTGGTGGCGGGTACGACGTTCTCCACCTTCGAGACCGCGTTGCCGGTCCAGCGCACGCCGGGCCCCGCGGATCGCGACTGGGGATACAACGGCGCCGACGGACTGCTCGGCAGCCGGATCACGGCGATGACCACCGATCCGGCGGACCCGCATCGGATGTTCCGGGCCGTCGCGAACGCTCAAGGCCGTCCGTCGATCGACGAGTCGACCGACGGTGGCGTGAGCTGGCAGACCAAGATCGGCGTGCTGGCCGACGCCATCATCTACCAGCTCGTCGTCGACCCGGCCAACCGCGACTACATCTATGCGGCCATCCTCGACGAGCTCGGGCCCGGCGTGGTCGTCAGCCGCGACGGCGGGCAGACCTGGCGGAAGAACAACCTGTCCATCGACGTCCACACGATCGCCGCGGACCCACACAATCCTGAGCAGATCCTGATCGGCGGTGCGCAAGGGCTGTACCGATCTGATGACGGCGGCCGGACGGTCCACCAGGTGTCCGGCACACCGGTGGCGGTGATCGCGCGCGACCCGAAGGACCCCAACCACCTGGTCATGGGCGGCAACGGGCTGTTCGAGAGCCGTGACGGCGGCCGGACCGTGCAGGCCGCCGCGACCTCTGGGTTCCGGTTGAACATCACCGGACTGACGTTCGCCTCGAACGGCAGGCTCTACGCGGCGACCGGCTCGGAGAGTGACTCGGCCGGTCTGCCGGTGGGCGGCCGGGGCGTGCTGACCAGTCGTGACGGTGGGCGGAGCTGGCAGAACATCTCCGACGGCCTGCCGAACCTCGACGTGCAAAGTGTCACCACGTCACCCGACGGACACTGGTTGTACGCCGGAACCGCGGGCGGCGGCGTGTACCGCCTGCCGGTCGCCTGAGATGTCCGGCCGGTTCCGGCGGCGTGCCGGAACCGGCCGGGCCGTTACTGAAGTGACCGCAGGAAAGCGTTGAGATCCCGCACTCGCCAGTGTCGGCCGTCCAGCTGTTCGTACGGCGTACCCGACCCGTCGATCAGGATCGTCGCCATCCCCCGGGCCCGCGGGAGCTCGAGGTTGACGGCCAGGTCGTCGAACATCGCCGCCCGGGTGGGCTCGACCCCGAAGAGGTCCAGGAACGCATCCAGGCTCTCCGGGTAGGGCTTCGGAATCAGGTCGCCAGCCAGGATGTCGAAGATGCCGTCGAAGCAGGCGCTCAGGCCAAGTTGCCCGAGCGCCTGTTCGGCGTGGTACTCCGACCCGTTCGTGTAGACGTACCTGCGGCCCGGGAGTGCGGTGAGCGCGACAGCAAGCGCCGGGTCGGGATCGATCACCGAGTAGTCGATCCGGCGCTCGAAGCTGAGGAAGTCGTGCGGGTCGATCCGGCCGGTCACCATCGCTCCCCGCAGCGAGGTGCCGTACTGAGCCACCAGCTCGGCCTGGATCCGGCGGGCGCCGACGACGTCGGTACCGTAGTACTCCGCGATCGTCGACAAGATGCCGTGGGTGAGTTGTGCCGCGAGCGCCGAGCCGGCTGGGTACAGCGTGTTGTCGAGATCGAGAACCCAGGTATCGATGTCCGCCAGCACCCGACCAGCGTAGGTGACAGACTGAGGTCGGTACCTACGGGAGGACGGGAGATCATGCCGACTGCGCTTGTCACCGGGCCGGCGACCGGGATCGGCCGGGCGTTCGCGGACAAGCTGGCGCTCGAGGGATACGACCTCGTCCTGGTGTCCCGCGACGAGGCGAAGCTCAAGGAGGTCGCCACCGACATCACCCGGCTGCACGGTGTCGAGTGCGAGGTGCTGGCGGCCGACCTGACCGACGCCGACGACCTGGCCCGGGTCGAGGAGCGGTTCCGCACCGGTCCGATCGAGGTGCTGGTCAACAACGCCGGATTCGGGCAGAAGAAACCGTTCTGGGCGAATCCGGTCGAGGTCGAAGAGAAGCAGCTGGATCTGCTCGTCCGCGTCGTACTGCGGCTCACGCATGCGGCCGTGCTGCCGATGATCGAGCGTGGCTCGGGTGCGGTCATCAACGTGTCGTCTGTGGCCGGATTCCTGCAGCGCAACGTCTACAGCGCGCACAAGGCCTGGGTGACGAACTTCTCGGCCGGGCTGGCGCTCGAACTGCACGCCAAGGGCGTCGCGGTGATGGCGTTGTGCCCGGGGTTCGTGCACACCGAGTTCCATGAGCGGATGGGGATGGACAAGTCGCTGATCCCGTCGTTCATGTGGCTGGATGCGACCGATCTGGTCGACGCCGCCTGGAATGACCTGATGCGCGGCAAGCCGATCTCGATCCCCAGCCGCCGCTACCAGCTGATCGTCGCCGCGACCCGGTTCATCCCGCGAGCGCTCATCGCGCGGGTGTCGACCGTGGGCCTGGACGGCCGACGCCGCGCTTGAGCGGGTTCGGGCGCAGGGATTCGTAGAGAGTCCTGCTGAGCGCACCGGCGTACGCGTGGCGCTCCTCGAGGGAGGGTGTGAGCCCCGCGAAGTTCACCTCGAAGCCGCGCTGGAAGCAGGCGCCGAACAGCAGTGCGGCCGCGGCTCCGACATCTGCGGTACGACGGACGCGGCCGAGCTTCTGCTCTTCCTGCAGGTAGCGGACCAGGCCCTCCTGCGCTTTGTGCGGCCCGGCATCCAGTTCGTGCAGACGCCGGCGATGTGCGGTCAGTAGCTCCTGGGACGAGAACAGCGACACCAGGATCGGGAAACCCTCGACGTAGAAGTCGACCGCGGTCCCGGCCAGTCGGGTCAGGTTGGCGTGGACCGTCCCCGAACCAGGGCTGCCGATCAGCTCCTTGAGTGAACCGGGGAGCGTGGGCATCCGCTCGTGCAGGACGGCGAGCAGGATCGCGGCCTTGTCCGCGAAGTGCTTGTACAGCGCGGCTTCGGAGTACCCGGCGACCTGGGCGATCGACTTGGTCGTCGCCCGCGCGAATCCCTGCGTGCGCAGCACCTCCGCGGCCGCGTCCAGGATCTCGTCTCTGGTCCCCATGGATCGCAGCCTATCTTGACAGGTTGGTGAGTGTTCACTAACCATAGTGAGTGAGTGTTTACTAACCTGGAGGGGTTGACGATGAAGCTGGTGGTGTTCGGGGCATCGGGCCGGATCGGGACCGAGCTGGTGCGCCAAGGCGTGGCAGCCGGACACGCGGTCACGGCGGTCGTCCGTGAGGGATCGAGTCTCCAGGTAGCGCTGCCGGAGCTCCGGCTGGTCGCGGCGCGGGCCGGGGTCGCCGGCGGGCTGACCGAGGTGGTGACGGCCGACGTGATGGATCCGCAGGCGGTCGCGCCGGTCCTGGAAGGCCACGACGCGGTGCTGTCCGCGCTCGGCCCGCGACCGTCCGGTCTGAGCACAGTCCTCACCGACGGCGCGCAGAGCATCCTGCAGGCGATGGGCGACAGCGGCGTACGCCGGTTCCTGGTGGTGAGTGTCGCCGGGATTCACAGCACCGGCGACGACCCGTTCACGAAGTACGTCGTGAAGCCGATCCTGCGGCGGTTCCTTCGGGAATCGTTCGCGGACGCCCGCCGGATGGAGGACCTGGTCCGGGCGAGCGACGTGGATTGGACCATCGCATGCCCGCCACGCCTGACCAACGGCGCCGCGAAGGGAACGTTCCGCAGCAACACCGAAGGAACGGTCCGCGGCGGATTCTCGATGACCCGAGCCGACGTTGCGGCGTACCTGCTCAGCGTGGTCGGCGACGACCAGTTGATCCGGAAGACCGTGGTCATCTCCAACTGACTACAGCTTCTCGGCTACCTCGGTCAGGATGTCGAGGGTGGCGGTGATGAGGGGGTGATCGGCGCGGCTTGCGCGGACGGCGGCGTACACGCGGCGCGTCGGCACCGGGTCGGAGAGCGGGCGGATCACCGCAAGCGTCGGCTCGGGTACGGCGAGGCGCGGGACCAGTGAGACGCCGCCGCCGGCCGCGACCAGTGCGGCGACGGCGCGGAAGTCGTCGGACTGGTGGATGATCCGCGGCTGGAAACCGGCCTGTTCGCAGGCGAGTACGACGACGTCGCGGATCGGGTTGCCGGGCGCGGTCATCACCCAGCCGTCGTTCGCAAGCATCGCGAGCTCGATCGTGTCGTGGTCCGCGGCCGGGTGCGTCGGCGGCAGTACGGCGACGAAAGGCTCGGCGTACAAGGGGATCCGGACCAGGCGCCGGTCTTCGGGCCGCGGTGAACCGCGGTGCTCGACAGCGATCGCGAGGTCGGCGTCGCCGTCGAGCAGGTAAGTGATGCCCTGGTGGCCTTCGGCGTCGCGGACGACGAGGTCGAGGCCGGGCGTGGTCTCGCGCAGCCGGGGCAGGGCGGGCGCGACCAGCAGGGTGATCGCGGTGGCGAAGGCGACGACGCGGACCTCGCCGTTGGCGCCGTTCGCGTGCAGGCGCATCGCGTCCTCGGCGCGTTCGACCTCGGTGAGGATGGTGTCGGTGTGCTCGAGGAGCAGACGGCCGGCCGAGGTGATGGCGACCCGGCGGCCGCGGCGTTCGAGCAGCTCCTGGCCCACCTCGGACTCGAGGGCCGCCAGTTGCTGCGAGACGGCCGAGGGCGTCAGATGGAGCACCTCGGCCGCCGCGGTCACGGTGCCGTGGTCAGCAAGCGCGCGCAACACCCGCAGGCGTCGTACCTCGATCACGGACCTCAGCTTCGCACGGGCCGGCCGGAGATGCGATCAGGGTCAGTTCGACAGGCTGCGGAGCCGGCGTCCGGCGTTCCCGCCAGCGGCGGACGGCGGCGCGCAGGTCGCGGATGGGGTGGCGTTTCGGGACATATGGCCGGACCGGGGCGTTCGGCCTGGCGGAGTGGGTCTGCTCGTGGATCGACTTGATCATCGAGAACGGGATGTATTGCACGGTGGTTCCTTTCGACTCTTCGACAGTAGGAACCGAGGCCTTGATACGTCCAATGAAAGTTCTGCGCGGAGTTGATGTGTCTGGTGCATGATTGAGGCCATGGAACTGCGCCAGCTCAGGTCGTTCGTGGTGGTGGCCGAGGAGATGAACGTCGGTCGCGCGGCGATCCGGCTGCACCTGACCCAGCCGTCGCTCAGCCGGCAGATCGCGGCGCTCGAGCGCGATCTCGGCGTGGAGCTGTTCGCGCGGGTGAAGCGAAGGTTCGTCCTGACGGCCGCGGGGGAGACGTTCCTGGCCGAAGCGCAGGACCTGCTGCGCCGGTCGGACGAGGCGGTACGCGCGGCGCAGCGGACGCAGCGTGGTGAGCTCGGGACGCTGCGGCTGCGCTTCGTGCAGTCGGCGACCTTCGAGCCGCTGCCCCGGATCCTCGGCGCGTTCCGGCGGACGTACCCCGAGGTCGTGCTGGATTTGGAGGCGTGGACGACGCTTCGGCAGACCGAGGCGCTGCGAGACGGCCGGATCGACGTGGGGCTGCTACGGCCGACCGCGCCGGCCGGTGGGACGGCGGTCGTTCGGTTGACGCCGGGGCTGGCATCGCGGGTCGTTGCCGAGGACACGTTGGTGGCGGTGTTGCCGGCTCGGCATCGGTTGGCCCGGCGGAAGCGGATCCGGTTGGCGGAGCTGGCGGAGGAACCGTTCGTGTTCTACTCGCGGCCGAGTGGTCCCGTCGTCCACGACACGATCGTCGGGTTCTGCCGCGCGGCCGGGTTCACGCCGCGGATCGAGCAGGATGCGGCCGACGTACAGACGATCGTGTCGCTCGTCGCGGCCGGGCTCGGCGTCTCGCTGCTGATCAGCCCGACACCGCCGACCAACCCGGACGCGGTCGTCTACCGCGAGTTGTCCGACGACCTACCACCCTGGCAACTCTCCGTAGCCTGGTCGCCGAACAACCGCTCGCCCGTACTCGCGCGTTTCCTCGAGCTGGTCTAGCCGAAGACGTCCGGGTCGCCGCCGGTGCGGACGCCGGTCTCGAGGTCGGCGATCGTTGCCATGTCGTCGTTGTCCAGGCGGAAGTCGAAGACCTCGAAGTTCTCCTTGATCCGGCTCGGGGTCACCGACTTCGGGATCACCACGTTGCCGAGCTGCAGGTGCCAGCGGATCATCACCTGGGCCGGCGACTTGCCGTACTTCGCGCCGATCGTCCGCAGTGCGGAACTGTCCAGCAGTTCGCCGGACGCCAGCGGGCTCCACGCCTCGGTGACGATGTCGTTCTCGGCGTTGAACGCGCGCAGTTCGTCCTGCGGCAGCGCCGGGTGCAGCTCGATCTGGTTCACCGCCGGGCGGATCGTGGTCTCCTCGAAGATCCGCCGCAGCGCGGGCTCGTGGAAGTTCGAGACGCCGATCGCGCGCACCCGCTTGTCGGCGTACAGCTGCTCGAACGCCTTCCAGGTGTCGACGTACAGGTCCCGCTGCAGCGACTGCCAGTGGATCAGGTACAGGTCGACGTACTCGAGGCCGAGGTTCGCCAGGCTCTTGTCGAACGCCTTCAGCGTGCTGTCGTAGCCCTGGTCGTTGTTCCACAGCTTGGTGGTGATGAACAGATCGTCACGCGGGATGCCGGACGACTCGATCGCCTGCCCGACGCCACGCTCGTTGCCGTACGCCGCGGCGGTGTCGATGTGCCGGTAGCCGGTCTCGAACGCCGAGGTCACCACATCGGTGACGATCGCGTCCTCGACCTGCCAGACCCCCAGGCCCAGCTGCGGGATCTCGACGCCGTTGTCCAGAGTGATGGAGGGGACTGTGCTCATCTACCCATTCCACCCGGCAAAGGGTTGCTGGCCCAGTCATCCGACGTGTGACAACAACCTCATTAACCAACAGTAACCAATGCATAGGACTTCGCATCGGGCTCCAGGAAACGCAGCAGCGCGCTGCCTTCGCGCTCCAGCTCGGCCTGCGTCTTCTTCAACGTCTTGCCGAACGGGGTGAGCGTGAGAGTTGCCACACCACGCTTCTTCTCGGTCGTCCACAGCCCGGCGACCAGACCGTCGACGGTGTACGTCGCTTTGACGCGGAGGTTCTTCGTGAACACGGCCGGCTTGTGCTCGTCCGCGATGATCCGCTCCCGTTTCGCGTGCGAGAGCAGCACGTTGTCGAACTCCGGCAGGAATCGCACCGGCGCCGGGGTGTCCGGATCGGGGCGCGGTCCGTCCGGTACGTCGTACAACGTCTTGCCGGCCTCGTCGGTGAACGTCTCCAGCTCGAGCTCGTCGAACAGCGGCTTGGCCTTCTGCAGTCCCGACCAGGTCTGGAAGTCCGCGGGGGTGGCCGGTCCGAAGGCCTGCAGGTACCGCGTCACCAATTCCTTGGGCTCGGCGCGGCCGTGCAGCTTCTTCCCGATCCACTCCTCGGCCGGCGTGAACCGCGAGTTGGCCGTCCACGACCAGCGGACGTCCGCCGGATGCATGACGAGCGGCACCAGCATCCGCGTGCAGAACCCCAGTGCCCGCTCGTTCACCTCCGGGAACTGCTGCTGCAACGCATCCCGCACCTCGGTGAACGTGAGCGGCTCCTTGGCCAGCAATTTCCGGGCCGCCGCAACCACCTTGTCCGGCTCCAGCCCCGCCCCCCGATCCCCGAGCACCTTCAACCCAGCCTCGAGCACCGGCGCCATCGTCGCCCGAAAGCGCAGGTAATCCGGGGCGGTCACCAGATGCAGGGTCCCGCGAAACATGGTCCCCCGCACCACCTCCCGAGCCTCGACAGCCCGGTCCAGCTCGCCTTCCTGGAACCCGTCGATCCGGGTCCACAACCCGACATACGGATGCTTCGGCTCCTGCCCTTGCATCCCTGCCAGTCGTCCCACCAGGTCAACCGCGGGGACGTTCGCCCGCTCGAGCAGCAGCTGCCTGGCCAGCGTTGCCCTGTTGACCGACCTCGCATTCAGAACCGACATGCCCCCATCCTGCCTGCGTGGACCGACAAGTGGGGCAGCGGTCGGTCCGAATATCGCCCCGCCGGGATGAGTCGGTCCCGGCGCCGGAGGTGGAATCTTCGTCGTGAGAGCCCAAGCTGCGCACCATCGAGCCGGAGGGGATGGGGTGGCCACTGATGAGGCGAGCGGTTGGTCTGGTGCTGGCGGCGTTCCTGCTCGTGTCCTGTGGCGGGTCCGGTGAGCGGCCGTCCGGCTCGTCGACGCGTACGCCGGCCTCGGTGCCGTCGGTGACCGCAACAGTTCCGAGCGCGACCCGTACGCCCGAACGCGCGGACAAGTCGGCCGCAACGACGTCCACGTCGACCGAGCCGGAGACCTCCAGAACGACGAAGACGCAGACGGAGACCGAGACCACCGGGGCGACGAAGACCGAGACGACCAGGGCCACGGAGACCAGGAAGGCCACGCAGACCGAGACCACCACGGCGACCCGGACAGCGTCGGTCGTGCCGTCGGCTGCGACCACCGCCTCGACACAGCCCACCTCGGCCGAGACCGGCGGGGCGCCGACCTGGCTGTGGTGGGTGCTGGGGGCGATCGTGGTCGCGCTCGCCGTGGGGATACCGCTGCTGATCAGGTCGCGCCGTCGCCAGGCCTGGCGCGACGACCTCGCGTCCGGTGAGGACGAGGTGGCGTGGTTCGCCCGCGGGCTGATCCCGGAGCTCCGCCGGCAGCCTTCCCCCGAGCAGGCTGCCGGCGCCTGGAACGTCGAGTCGAGCCGGGTCGTAACGGCCGAGGACAAGCTCACCGCACTCGAACGGTCGGCGCCCGACGAAGCCGCCGGCACCCGGGCCCGCACCCTCCGGGACGCCGTCCGGGCAGCCCGCGGCGACATCGAGAACCTGCTGGCCACCGCCACGCCGATCACGATGCCATCGGACCTGGACGCGGTCTCCGCGCGGCTCGAACAAGCCCTCGGACAGCCGCGTCCGGAGGCGGCTACCCCGCCAGGGCCGCCCGGGCCTCGATGAAGGCTGCGATGGCTTGTTCTACGTCTTCGGTGGAGTGGGCGGCGGAGAGCTGGACCCGGATTCGGGCCTTGCCCTGGGGGACGACCGGGTAGGAGAAGCCGATGACGTAGATGCCGAGGTCGAGGAGCTTGTCGGCCAGGCGACCCGCTTCGGCGGCGTCGCCGATCATGACGGGGGAGATCGGGTGGTCGCCGGGGAGGACGGTGAAGCCTGCCTCGGTCATCTTGGTGCGGAACAGCTGGGTGTTGGCGGCCAGTTTGTCGCGCAGGGCGCTGGAGGAGCCGATGAGTTCCAGGGCCTTCAGGGACGCGGCGGTGACCGACGGAGCCAGGGAATTCGAGAACAGGTACGGGCGGGAGCGCTGCCGGAGGAGCTCGACGATCTCGCGGCGGGCGGAGACGTAGCCGCCGGACGCGCCGCCGAGTGCCTTGCCCAGCGTGCCGGTGACGATGTCGACGCGGTCCTTCACGCCGAACAGCGACGGTGTACCGGCGCCGTCCGGTCCGACGAAGCCGACCGCGTGCGAGTCGTCGACCATCACGAGTGCGTCGTACCGCTCGGCCAGGTCGCAGATCTCGTCGAGCGGGGCGACGTACCCGTCCATCGAGAACACGCCGTCGGTCGCGATCAGCCGGTACCGCGCGTCGGCGGCGTCCTTGAGCTGGGCCTCGAGGTCGGCCATGTCGCGGTTCTTGTAGCGGTACCGCTTGGCCTTGGACAGCCGTACGCCGTCGATGATGCTGGCGTGGTTGAGCTCGTCGGAGATGATCGCGTCCTCGGCGCCGAGCAGGGTCTCGAAGAGCCCGCCGTTCGCGTCGAAGCAGGAGCTGTAGAGGATGGTGTCCTCGGTCCCGAGGAAGTTGCTCAGGGCACCTTCCAGGTCCTTGTGGATCTGCTGGGTGCCGCAGATGAAGCGCACCGACGACAGTCCGAAACCCCACCGGTCGAGGGCTTCCTTGGCGGCCGCGACGACCTCTGGGTGATCGGACAGCCCGAGGTAGTTGTTCGCACAGAAGTTCAGTACTTCATTGCCTGAAGCAACCGAGATCAACGACTGCTGCGGTGAGGTGATCACCCGCTCGGACTTGTACAGCCCGGCGTCGCGGATCTCGCCGATGGTCGCCGTCAGGTCGTCCCGCATGCGTCCGAACATCAGTGCTTCTCCTCCAGAGATTCAGCCGTCCAGTCCATGATCACCTTGCCGCATTGCCCCTGGCGCGCGACGTCGAAGGCGTGCTCGAAGTCGCCGTACCCGAACCGGTGGGTGATCACCGGCGTCAGGTCCAGCCCGCGCTCGAGCATCACCGACATGGAGTACCAGGTCTCGAACATCTCCCGGCCGTAGATGCCCTTGATCGTCAGCATGTTGAGCACGACCGTGCTCCAGTCGATCGCGATCTCGTCCGACGGCAGGCCGAGCATCGCGACCTTCCCGCCGTGCGTCATGTTCGCGAGCATGTCGCGCAGCGCGGCCGGCTGCCCGGACATCTCCATCCCGACGTCGAAACCTTCGCGCATCCCGAGGCTCTGCTGCGCCTCCGCGATCGTCTCCTCGCCGACGTTGACCGCGCGGGTGACGCCGATCTTCCGGGCCAGGTCGAGGCGGTACTCCGACAGGTCCGTGATCACCACGTTCCGCGCGCCGGCGTGCAGCGCGACCGCCGCGGCCATCACCCCGATCGGACCGGCACCGGTGATCAGCACGTCCTCGCCGACCAGCGGGAACGACAGGGCAGTGTGTACGGCGTTGCCGAACGGGTCGAAGATCGCGGCGACATCGAGGTCGACCGGATCCTTGTGGACCCACGCATTGGTCGCCGGCAGAGCGACGTACTCCGCGAACGCACCCGGCACGTGGACGCCCAGCCCGCGCGTCTTGATGCACAGGTGCCGCCGGCCGGCCCGGCAGTTGCGGCAGCGGCCGCACACCAGGTGGCCTTCGCCGCTGACCAGGTCACCGACCGCGACGTCGCGGACACCGAGCCCGACCTCGACCACTTCGCCGCAGAACTCGTGCCCGGTCACCATCGGCACCGGCACGTTCTTCTGCGCCCAGGGGTCCCAGGTCTGGATGTGCAGATCGGTGCCGCACAACCCGGTGCGGAGAACCTTGATCAGGACCTCGTCGGCCTCGATCTTCGGTTCCGGAACGTCCTGCAACCACAGACCGGGCCTGGCCTCGGCCTTCACGAGCGCCTTCATGCCCACATCGTCGTCCGGGGCAACCATCGGCGTCCATCGACACGTCGTGCACAGCCTTTGCAGTTGAACTGCATACTTGTCCGCATGCGGGGAGTAGTCAGGGGACTCGGGATCGTGTTCCTGGTGGCCGGGGTCGGACTGCTCGGGTGGGCGGGGTGGCAGTACTTCGGCACCGGCATCAGCTCGAACCACAGAATGGGTGAAGCCGAGAGCTCGCTCCGGGACCAGTGGAAGACTCCCGCGGTCGTGAAGCCGTCGACCGGGAAGCCGTTCGTGCTGCTCAGGATCCCGAGGTTCGGCGCCGACTGGGAGAAGCCGGTGGTCGAGGGCGTCGATGCGAGCGATCTGGCGCGCGGGATCGGGCACTATCCACAGACCCAGTTGCCGGGTCAGCCCGGCAACTTCGCGATCGCCGGGCACCGCGTCACCCATGGTTCGCCGTTCCGCAAGCTGCTCGAACTGCGCAAGAGCGACCAGGTCGTCGTCGAGACCCAGGACGCTGTCTACACCTATGAACTGGACGGCTCGCCCCGCGACCTGACCGTCAAGCCGACCGACACCTGGGTCCTGGACCCGGTCCCCGGCAGCCGCGACGCCCCGACGAAGTCGATCATCACCCTCACCACCTGCCAGGACCTGTTCCACTCCCCGGACCGCTCAGTAGCCTTCGGCCACCTGGTCAAGGTCAGCAAGAAGTCGTGAACTGAGCTGTGTTCTAAGCTCAACGCTCATGAGCTACGACCGGGACGGACTGCTGGAGCAGGTGAAGGGCAAGGCGATCGTGCACGGTCGCGTGACGTTGGCGTCGGGGAAGGAAGCCGACTACTACGTCGACCTCCGGCGGATCACGTTGGACGCGGCCGCTGCGCCGCTGATCGGGCCGGCGATGCTCGAGCTGACCAAGGATCTGGAGTACGACGCCGTCGGCGGACTGACCCTCGGCGCCGACCCGGTTGCGATGTCGATGCTGCACGCGGCTGCCCAGGAGGGGCGGACGCTCGACGCGTTCGTCGTACGGAAGGCTGAGAAGACGCACGGTCTGCAGCGGCGGATCGAGGGCCCGGACGTGAAGGGCCGCCGGGTGCTCGCGGTCGAGGACACCTCGACGACCGGGGGATCGGTGCTGACCGCGGTCGAGGCGCTGCGTGAGGCCGGCGCCGAGGTCGTCGCGGTCGCGGTGATCGTGGACCGGGCGACCGGCGCCCAGGAGCGGGTCGAGGCGGAAGGGCTGGAGTACCGGTCCGTATTCGGGCTCGAGGATCTGGGGCTGAACTGATGCAGAGCAGCACCATTCTGCTCGTCGTGGTGGCCGTTGTGGTCGGCCTCGGTCTCGCCTATTTCAACTACTACCGGGCGAAGAAGCGCCGCGAGCAGTTCACCGGCCTGGCGGCGCAGCAGGGCTGGTCGTACGTGCCGTCCAACCCCTCGCTGGCCGGCCAGTGGTCGGGTACGCCGTTCCAGACCGGCGACAACTGGCATGTCAGGAACGTGCTGTCCGGTCCGTTCAACGGGCACCCGATGGTTGCCTTCGACTACAGCTACCAGACCCACACGACCAACGGGCGCGGCCAGCGGCGGACCACCACACATCGCTTCGGCGTGGTCGTGATGCAGCTCCCGGGCCCGCTGCCGCATCTCGAGGTGACGCACGAGGGGATCTTCGGCGGCGCGGTGGCGAACGCGTTCGGCTTCCGCGACATCCAGTTCGAGAGCGAGCAGTTCAACCGGGCGTTCCGGGTCAAGGCCGACGACGAGCGGTTCGGGCACGCGGTGGTGACGCCGCGGATGATGGAGCTGCTGCTCGCCCGCGGCGAGATCGGCTGGCGCACCGAGGGGAACTCGCTGGTCGGCTGGGACAACGGCGACCACGACCCGAACCAGCTGATGAACCGTCTCGCGCTGCTCCAGCAGGTGATCGCGAACGTCCCGCCGTACGTCTGGCGCGACTACGCCGGCGTCGACCCCCGGATGTTGCAGCAACCACCCGGCGGACCCGGCTACCCGTAGAGTCGCAGTCAGCACTGCCAACACTCGGGAGCTCGTCATGGTTTGGGTCATCATCGTGATCGTCGCGGTGATCGTCATTCTGGCGATCATGCTGATCACGTCGTACAACCGGTTCGTCAAGCAACGGAACCTGATCCAGGAGTCCTGGCGGCAGATCGACGTCGAGCTGCACCGCCGGTACGACCTGATCCCGAACCTGGTCGAGACCGTCCGCGCGTACGCGGCGCACGAGCGGCACGTGTTCGAGGAGGTCGCCCGGCTGCGGACCCAGGCGGTGAACGTGCAGGGCGCGACCCCGGAGCAGCGGGCCGCGGCGGAGGGTCAGCTGTCCGGCGCGCTGCGTCAGATGATGATCTCGGTCGAGCAGTACCCGCAGCTGCAGTCGAACCAGAACTTCCTCGGCCTGCAGCGCGAGCTGACCGACACCGAGGACCGGATCGCGGCCGGCCGGCGGTTCTACAACGCGAACGTCGGCGACTACAACACCCGGATCGAGGCGTTTCCGTCGAACCTGATCGCGGGCGGCTTCAAGTTCGAGAAGGCCGGATACTTCGAGGTCAAGGACGAGCAGGTCCGCGCGGTGCCGCAGGTGTCGTTCGGCACCATCGGGTCGGTCGCCGGTGAGCAGGCGCCGCCGCAGATGCAGCCGGGCGCGCCGTCGTCGGGCCAGATCCACCCGCAGATGCCGGGGGACCAGGGCAACTACCAGGCGCCGCCGCAGCAGATCCCGGGCGGCTACCAGCAGCCGGGTCAGCCGCCGTACCAGGGTCAGCCTGGTCAGTACCAGGGCCAGCCGCCGTACCAGGGCCAGCCCGGGCAGTACCAGGGAGAGCCACCGGTGGGCGGGCCGCCTGCGGGTTCCCCCGCACCGCAGGACGGTCAGCCGCCATTCACCGGTGGCCAGTAGGCACCGGTTCCCCGTAGCCCAGGACCCCCGACCCCGGACTCTCTCCCAGTGCCAGACCCGGAGTGACGGCGGTCAAGTCGCCACGCCCGGGCCTGCCCTCCCCCCGGTACCTGAGTCAACAGTGCCGCAATGAGATACATCCGGCGTACATCGGGCTTCCGCCAGGTGCGACCGGATGACACGATAGGCCGGTTCCAGAGTGGAGAGGTCGGACGAGTGGACAGTCTGAGGTACGGGATCCTCGGACCTCTGCGGCTCGTCCACGTCCAGGGCCAGCCGCTGAAGGCCGCCAAACCGCGCCAGCTGCTGGCCACTCTGTTGCTGCACCCGAACCGGTTCGTCTCGACCGATCTGATCGCTGACGCGCTCTGGGAGAGCAATCCGCCGCGGTCCGCGACCGCGAACATCCGGACCTATGTCCGCGCGCTGCGTGGCGTGCTGCAGGACGCCGGGCTGCCGGCACCGATCGATACCTCGGCTGCGGGCTACAGCATCGAGGTGGGTGTCGACGAGCTCGACGCCAGCCTGTTCGAGTCACTGCTCGCAGAGGGCGGCCACCTGCGGGACGCCGGCGACGGGCGGCAGGCAATGCAGGCCCTGTCCCGCGCGTACTCGCTCTGGCGCGGCCGTCCGCTGGAGGACCTGGCGATGCCGGCCGCGTGGGAGGGCTCGATCGCCCGCCTGGAGGCACAGCACCGCGGCCTGGTCGACAGTCTGCTGGACCTGCGGCTCGAGTACGGCGACACCAGCGGTGCCGCCGTACTGCTGAGTGCCCGTCTCACCGACGACCCGTACGACGAGCAGCTCTGGCGGCGCCTGGTCGACGCACTGGTCGCGGCCGGACGGGTCGGTGAGGCGCGGGCGGCGTACCAGAAGGCGGTGCAGACGCTCGCGGACGAGCTGGACATCAAGCCCGGTCCGGAGCTCGAAGCGGCCGGCGCCCGCGCCGAGAACGGCCGCTCGCCCAACTGGCCGAACCCGGGCATCCCAGCGGACCGTACGGCGGAACGCCCCGGCCCGACCGCCCTACCTGGACCGATGGCCGCCCCGGAGCTGACCGACCCGCCGAGGCCACCCAGCCAGCTCCCGCTCGACCTGGCCGACTTCAGTGGCAGGCAGGGTCATCTGGAGCAGCTGCGGGACCTGGTCTGCGGTCGTGACCCGGTCCGGCCGCCGATCGCGGTCATCTCCGGTGCACCGGGCACTGGGAAGACCTCACTGGCCGTTCGGCTCGGCCATCTGGTCCGGGAGTACTTCCCGGACGGGCAGATCTACCTGGACATGCACGGCGCGACGCATCCACGCGATCCCGCGGGTGCCCTGACCGATCTGCTGCTCAGCTTGAATCTTCCCGACTACGCGATCCCGACCGACCCGGAGCGGCGGTCCGCGATGCTGCGGTCCGAGCTGGCGAGCCGGCGGGTGCTGATCATCCTCGACGACGCGGCCGCGGCGGGTCAGGTCACGCCGCTGATGCCAGGTACTGGTGCATCGGCAGTAGTAGTGACGAGTCGCAACAGGCTGATGGACCTGGCCGGCGCGGACAGCATGCCGCTGGACACGTTCGACGACCGCGAGGCCGCAGGACTGCTGTCGTCGGTCGCCGGCTCCGGACGGATCGACGCGTCCTCGCCGGAGGCCGAGGAGATCCTGACCGCGTGCGCGAACCTGCCGCTCGCGATCCGGATCGTCGGCAGCCGGCTGGCACAACGGCCCGATCTGAGCGCGCGCGAGCTGGCGCGGCGGTTGCGGGACGAGACGTCGCGGCTCGACGAGTTGAGCATCGGTGAGCTGGCCGTCCGGACCAGTGCGGACCTGAGCTACGACGCGCTCAGCCCGGAGGAGGCCCGGCTGTACCGGCTGATCGGCCACTTCGCGGTCGGTGTCTTCTCGGCCCGTGCGCTGGAGGCCGTCGCATCGCCGGCCGCCGTACGACGGAGTCTTGACCGGCTGATCGAGGTCAACCTGGTCCGGATCAGCTCGGTCGACCACCGCGGTACTGCGCGCTACCGCGTCCACGATCTGCTGCGTCTGCACGCACTGGGGGTCGGCGACGAGGAGCAGAAGGCGCAGGCGGTCCGGGACGTGGAGACCGTCGTCGAGGCGATCCTGAACAAGATCCGCCGCGCCAACGACGCCTTGTCCTTCGAGTACTTCGGTGTCCTCGAGCACACCGGGCCGTTGACGGCGCCGGATCCGTCGCCGTTCACCGAGACCGACGCGATCGCGTGGTTCGACAGCGAGCGCAGTACGTTCGTGCCGGCGATCCGGGCAGCGGCCCAGAACGGGTTGCACGACCACGCCTGGCGGATCGCGGCGGCCTGGGGACCGTACCTGGATCTGCGGGCCGGATTCGACGACTGGAACGGTTCGCACCAGCAGGGGCTGCTGAGCGCGATCGAGTGCGGCGACCGGCGCGGCGAGGCGATCATGCACCGCAACCTCGGCCAGCTCGCCGTGTACCAGGACGACTGGGACACCGCGCGACGCCACTTCGACGCCGCCGCTGAAGCGTTCGCCGAGGTGGGCGATCGGCTCGGCGAAGGTGTCGCGGCCGTCGGACTCGGCACCTGGCTGCGCGAACGCGGTCAGCGCGACGAGGGCCTCGCGCAGTACGAGAAGGCGATCGAGGCGTTCGTCGAGGACGGCAACGCCAACGCCGAGGCGCTGGCGCGGACCGCGGCCGCCAATGTGTACCTGGTCCGCGGCGATCTGGACACCGCCCGGCGCCTCCTCGCCGAGGCATTCCTGATCGCCGTACGCCGGGCCGACGCGCACCGCGAGGCCAAGGTGCGGCGCCGGATCGCAGCGCTACGGGTGCGTCAAGGACGCCACGACGAGGCGGTACGGCAACTGCGCAAGGCCTTGGCGATCTTCGACGGCATGGGCGACGACCACTGTGCGGCGTACACCCGTGCACTCCTCGGGCAGGCGTTGATGGAGCGCGGTGAGGTCGCCGCGGCGCGGAAGACCCTGCTGGACGCGATGGACATCGGCCACCGGCTGGGCGATCGCAGCGTGGAGGGCGAGGCGGCGCAGCACCTCGGCGAGCTCTACTTGTCCACAGGCAGCCTCGACCATGCCCGCCGTACCCTCGAACGCGCCGCGCGCGTGTGGCAACAGGCAGGCAACGACTCCGCCGCCGCCGACTGCCGCCGGCTGCTGGCCGGATCCGAAGCGGGCGTCGCAGCCGGCTGAGAAGCAATGTACGGCGGCTGTATCCGGGGCCGCCAGTATTTCCGGTATGCCACGGCATACCGGCCGAGGACGGGGGATCGGGGAGGACCTATGGCCTGGGGGGAGGTTGCCGTGGAGCGCCGGATCGTTCCGCGGGTGGCGAACCCGCGGGACAGTGAGGCGGCGCTGAACTGGCAGCTGGAACGCGTCGGTTCGGCGGCCTGGCAGGACTGGCCGCTGAAGTTCCAGCGGATGGCGTTCGGCTATGCGCACGACAGCGGCTGGCACGACGCGGCCGATGCGGTTGGTTGGCTGAACCACCACGACCTGCTCCGTGAAGGGGCGGCGCCACGGGGGGCGCTGGTCTGGTACCAGGCGGCAGACCGGATCCGGGTGGCTTGTTCACTCGGTTCCGGTCAGGTGGTCGGCCCACTCCTGACCGGTCCGGTCGAGATCGCGGAGCTGTCGCAGCTCAGCACCGACTGCGTGTGGTCCGACCCGCATTTCCCGTTCGGCCACTGACCTTCAGTCGTTGGGAACGGCGTGCTTCGGCGCAGCGTGCTTCGCCGCGCCGGATCCGCCTGCGCCGCCTGACTTGTTGCGGTTGCGGCGCTTGGCGAGGAAGTACTCGACGACCATCGGGATCAGCGACACGAGCACCAGCAGGATCAGCGCGGCCTCGAGGTTCTTGTGGATGAACTCGACGTTGCCGAGCGCGTGGCCGAGCAGTGTGATCGTCGGCGCCCAGAGCACCGCTCCGACCGCCGTCCAGAGGAAGAACTTGCGCGCGTCCATCTTCCCGGCGCCCGCGACGATGGTGACGAACGTCCGGACGATCGGCACGAAGCGGGCCATCACCAGCGCCCGCGGGCCGTACCGCTCGAAGAAGTCGTGCGTCTGCTCGATGTACTTCGGTTTCAGGATCCGGGCATTCGGGTTCTTGAACAGTGACGTACCGAGGAATCGGCCGATGTAGTAGCCGGACACGTTGCCGAGGAACGCGGCGACGGTCAGCAGCACGCAGGCCAGCCAGAGCGGGACGTCGATGGTGCCGCGCGCGATGAACAGGCCGACGGCGAACAGCAGCGAGTCACCGGGCAGGATCGGGAACAACACCCCGCACTCGATGAACACCACAATCAGCGTGCCCCAGAGGGCCCAGTTACCCATCCACTGCAGGAGGTACTCCGGGTCCATCCAGTTCGGCATCAGCATCGCGACAATAGGAAGCACGCGGACAGGGTAGCGTCCCGACCTGTGCATGAGCTGAGCAGCGACCTCCGGGGTGCGGACATGGTCGGGCCGAGTGAGGTCGGCGTCGGTCCGTGGGTGGGTGACTGGCCGGACGACCCGCGGCTGGACCCGGAGCTGCTCGCCGACGGCGATCGGCGCAACGTCGTGGACAAGTACCGGTACTGGAAGCTCGCTGCGATCGTCGAGGACCTGGACAAGCAGCGGAACCCGTTCCACGTCGCGATCGAGAACTGGCAGCATGATCTGAACATCGGCTCGGTGGTCCGGACGGCAAACGCGTTCCTCGCGGCGGAGGTCCATATTGTCGGCCACCGGAAGTGGAACCGGCGCGGCGCGATGGTCACCGATCGGTACCAGCATGTCCGCCATCAGCCGGCGCTCGCCGACCTGGCGTCGTACGCCGCTGAACGCGAGCTGCCGGTCATCGGCATCGACAACCTGCCCGGCTCGGTCCCGTTGGAGACCTACGACCTACCGCGTGGATGCATTCTGCTCTTCGGTCAGGAGGGTCCTGGGCTGACCGAGGACGCCCATGCGATCTGCACAGCCGTCCTCTCGATCGCACAGTTCGGCTCGACCCGCAGCATCAACGCCAGCGCCGCCGCCGCAATCGCCATGCACGCGTGGATCCGCCGCCACACCTTCGGTCAGGCGTCGAGCAGCTGATCCAGGATCCCCGCGGCCAGCTGGAGTACGGCGCGCTCGGTCGGGTTGAGCCGGGTTTCGATGGCTTCGGCCAGCCAGTCATCGGAGCTCTTCATGTGTTCTTCGAGCAGTTGACGCCCGCGGTCGCTGAGCTCGATCGTGTGCCGGCGGCGGTCGTGGGGGTCCTGTTCGCGCGCGATCAGCCCCTGCTCCTCGAGACTCGCCAGCACCCGCGTCAACGACTGCGGCTGCACCCGCTCGGCCGCCGCGATCTCGCTCGCCGTCAGTGCTCCCCGCCGGTGCAGCTGTCCCAGAACAGCGACGCCCGTACTTCCCAGGCCGTCACCCGTCCGCTCAGCGCGCAGCCGCAAGGCCAGCCGAGTGCTGGTCCGCCTGAGCGCAATCGCCGTATCATACGCTTCCACTTACTGTCCTTTAGTCGCTCGCGCTTGAGAATGCTAAGCTCATCTTACTATGAGCGTCCATCTCATGCACTGGTCCCGGGATACGCCTGTCGTCCCGGCCCAGTTGGTCACCGCGACCCTCGCCATGGCCGCTCCCATCACGTACGGCGTCACGACCGACCACCTGACCCACGCCTCCTTCGCAGCCCTCGGTGCCCTGGCCATGCCGCACCTTCGCAGGTTGGACCGTGCGCAAACTGCCCTGGGGGTTGTTGTCAGTGGGGCTGCGTTGGCGGGGGCCTGGTTGGGTGGGCTTGGGTGGAGCGGCGCGGCGGGGGTTGTGCTGCTCGCAGCGGTGGCCGCCGTGGTGGGCGGGTTCAGCCGGTGGATGGCCGATGCGACGACGCGGTTCGTCACGTTTCTCGTGATGGCGACCGGGCTGGGTGCGGCGGATCCGTGGGAGGTGGCTCGATGGTTCGCGGTCGGGGTCGCGTGGGCGATCGTGCTGGGGTTGGCCGCGGCGTCTTTCGCTTCCGCGGAGCCTGAGGCCGCGCGGCCGACGTACCGGCAGTTGTGGCGGCGGTGGCGGACCAGGCTTCGGCAGTTCGAGGGTTGGCGGTACGCCGTGCAGTTGGTGCCCGCGCTTGCTGTTGCGGAGGTGATCGGTGCGCTGTGGCATCAGGAGAAGGGGTACTGGATCGCGCTCGCCGTGGTGATCGTCGTCCGGCGCCGCGGCGGATCGTTGCTTCGGGCAACGCAACGCTGCGCCGGCACCTGCGCCGGCGTACTGATCGGCGGCTTGCTGATCCTCTGGGTGCCGCCGTCGTGGGCGATCGTGGCGGTCGTCAGCATCCTCGCCGGACTGCGGCCGTTGCTGAAGGAACGCAACTACGCTGCCTACGCCACCGTCATCACCCCGCTGGTGGTTCTGCTGATGGACCTCGGCCGTACGCCGGAGTTGTCCACCGTCGGGTACCGGCTCGTCGACACCGTGATCGGCTGCCTGATCGCGATCGTTCCTACGCTGCTGTTGAGGAGAAGACATGTGGGCTGACCACGCGATCTGGTGGCAGATCTACCCCCTCGGCTTCACTGCCAACCGCCCCACGGGCCTGGCCCATCTGGAGAACTGGCTCGACTACGCGATCGAGCTGGGGTGCAACGGAATCCTGCTCGGTCCCATCTTTGCGTCCGAGACACACGGCTACGACACCGTCGATCACTTCCGCATCGACCTTCGCCTGGGCGACGACGCCGACTTCGACCGCTTGGTCGCGAAGGCGCACGACCGCGGTCTGCGGATCGCCCTCGATGGCGTCTTCAACCACGTGGCTCGCACGTTCGTCCATCCCGAGTGGTTCCGCGGCGACGGCGCTACCTTCGAGGGCCACGAGCACCTGGTTGCCCTCGACCACAGCAACCCGGCCGTCGCGCAGTACGTCGGTGACGTGCTCCGCCACTGGCTGGACCGCGGCGTGAACGCCTGGCGCCTCGACGCGGCGTACGCCGTCCCGCCCGAGTTCTGGCGCAACGTGCTGCCACGCGACCGCGACGCGTGGTACTTCGGCGAGGTGATCCACGGCGACTACGCCGGGTACGTCGAGAAGAGCGGCCTCGACTCGGTCACGCAGTACGAACTGTGGAAGGCGATCTGGAGCTCCCTCAACGACCGCAACTTCTTCGAGCTGTCGTACGCGCTGGGTCGGCACAACGCGCTGCTCGACACCTTCGTCCCGCAAACCTTCGTGGGGAATCACGACGTGACGCGCATTGCGACTCGCCTCGAGGACGAGCGGCATCTCGGTCATGCGCTGGCGATCCTGTTCGCGGTCGGCGGCGTACCGAGCATCTACTCCGGTGACGAGCAGGCGTTCCGCGGTCTGAAGGAGGATCGCGCCGGCGGCGACGACGCGATCCGTCCGCCGTTCCCGGACACGCCCGACGGGCTGGCACCGGACGGCTGGCCGACGTACCGCCTCCACCAGGAGCTGATCGGCCTGCGGCGACGCCACTCGTGGCTCACGCGCGCCCGGACGACCGTCGAGCACGTGACCAACCAGACGATCGCGCTACGCGCCCGCAACGGCGACGAATCGGTGCTGCTCCTGCTCAACGTCTCGGACTCCGACGCGCAGTTCCCGATCGACGACGCGGTCGTCGTCCCGCCGCACAGCTGGAAATTCTTGACACATCCGTAACGTGCGGCCGGGGTGCCGCGTTGTACCGGGTGACAGAAGTGAGGCCTTCTCGACACAAAGTCAGCCCCAACTCGGGGGGCTCGGCGTGCATCAAGCATGTCGTACTGGGTTTGCGACGGGAATCATGGGGGTTTGTTGATGAACGCTCTGTGGGACGAACTGATACACGAGCTGGGCACCGTGCGCGCGTTGAGCGCGGCCGCTCTGGAAGCGCGCTCGGAGACCTCGAGGGTCGCGCTGATCACCCTGCTGGACGCCGAGACCGCGGAGATCTCGGCGATCCTCGACCAGATCCTCCGTGAGGCGGACGCGTCGTCAGCGGCCTAGCAAGGTGCTGACCGCCTGCTTCAGCACATCCGTCGGGTCGTCGGGCTGTTCGAACGAACGGTAGGCGATGTGCGCGTCCGGACGAACGAGCAGACACCCGTCGTCCGGGATCTCGCGCACCCGCGCCCAGTCGCCGTACAGGTCGTCCAGCTCGCGACCAGGCCCGATCACGTACGGTTCGATCGGCACGCCGAGCTGCTCGGACACCGACTGCGCCGCCTTCACCCACGCATCGCCACCGATGCCGGTGAGCAGCGTGAACCGGCCCTTGCCGACCACGTCCAGCGTGCTGACGGTGTCGGTCCCACGGGTCAGCCAGCAGTGCGGGATCCGGGCGCCGGGCCAGGTCGTCGGGTGGTAGTACAGCTCGTGATCCCGCTCGTACGCCGGTTCCGGCGTACCGTCCGCGATCACGGCGGATGAGCTGTAACGCTGCCCGAGCTCGACACCGTGCGCGTTGAACTCGTAGTCCTTCAGCTCGATCGCCTTCCGCAACTCCTCGCGCTGGGCGGCGCCCTCCGGGGTGTCGTCCTTGCGGGACTCGATCGTCCGTCCGGCCGGCGCGTCCGGAGTCATCCCGAGCGCGCGGAAGATCTGCCCGAACTGATTGCGACTCTTGTTGGCGCGGTCAACGATCTGCTTCGCGATCGGCGTTCGCTCGTCGTCGTACGTCTGCAGGAGCTCGGGCGCGGCCTGTCCCTTCAGTACAAGGGCGAGCTTCCAGGCGAGGTTGTACGCGTCCTGGATCGACGTGTTCGAGCCGAGCCCGTTGCTCGGCGGATGCCGGTGGATCGCGTCGCCCATACAGAAGACGCGGCCCTTGGAGGCCTTCTCGGCGTACATGTGGTTGACGCTCCAGACCGACGTACCCTTCAGCTTCACGTCGATGGTGTCGTCGCCGACCAGGTTGTGCACGATCTCGGTCGCCATCGCCTCGTCGACCACCGGCGCGGGCTGATTGATGTCGTAGCCCCAGACGATCAGCCATTCGTTCCACGGGCGGACCATGCGGACCAGGCCGGCGCCGATTCCGCCGATCTGCGCGCCCGGCTGGAGGACCCAGTACAGGACGCTCGGGCGATGGGCGACGTACCGGCTCAGGTCGGCCTCGAAGACGATGTTCATCGAACCCTCGATGTCCATCGCACCGGCCATCGGCAGTTCGATGTCCTGGGCAACCTTGCTGCGCCCGCCGTCCGCACCGATCAGGTACTTGGCGCGGATCTGGTACGTCGTGTCGCTCAGCCGGTCCCGCACAGTCGCGGTGACGCCGTCGTCGTCCTGCTCCAACGAGAGGTACTCCGTGTTGAAGCGGAGCTGAGCGCCGCGGCTGGCCGCGGTACTGACGAGGATGGGCTCGAACAGGGTCTGCGGGAGATCGCACGGGAGGCAGGGGCTCGCTTCGGTGTAGTCGGCGAGCCGGCGTGGATGCGTGCCCCAGGTGCGGATCCGGCCGATCTCCTCGCCCGCCAGGCTGGTGCAGAACGCCGTCTGCCCCATCAGGTCATGGGCGGTGCCGTTGTCGAGGATCTGGTCCTCGATCCCCATGTCGCGCATGAGTTCGATCGTGCGCTGGTTGGTGATGTGTGCGCGGGGTGTGTTCGCGGTCCAGCCGTAGCGGGTCAGGACGATGTTGTCGACGCCGTACGTGGACAGGAAGAGGGAGGCGGCGCCGCCGGCGGGGCCGCTGCCGACGATGAGAACGTCTGTCGTGATCACGCTTGCGTCTCCTCGGTGGTCGCGAGCACCAGGTCGTACTCGACGGAGTAGTAGGTCTTGCCGTCGTCCTGATGTTCGGTGAAATCGGCGATCAGGGATTGTTTGACTCCAAAGACCGCGTCCGTGTCCAGGTACTCGTCCCCGGCCGCGAAGACATGGGTGATGAGGCGTGCGTATCCCGGTGCGGTGACCATGAAATGGATGTGCGCCGGTCGCATCGGACCACGACCGCCGGCGCGGAGCAGCTCGCCGACCGGGCCGTCATCCGGGATCGGATAGGCGACCGGCTTCACCGCCCAGAACCGGTAGTTGCCTTCAGCGTCGGTTGTCAGATGCGCCCGGTTCTGCGGTCCGTCGAGATCCTTCTGGACGTCGTAGAACCCGTCCTCGTCGGCCTGCCAGGTCTCGACGAGTGCGCCGGCGATCGGCTCGCCCTTGGTGTTCAGGACCTTGCCGCTCACCAGGCAGGGCTGTCCGGGGGCGCCGTTCGCGATGTCGTCGCCGAGCTGTGCCTCCGGCGATCCTTCGACGAAGAACGGGCCGAACACAGTGGACTGGGTCGCTTCCGGCGGCTTGCGGTTGCCGAGCCCGACGGTGAGCATCGACAGTCCGAATACGTCGGCCAGCAGTACGAACTCCTGCCGCGTACCGGTGGAGATCTGGCCGGTCCGGGTGAGGAAGTCGATCGCGGTGAAGTACTCGTCCTCGGTCAGGTCCACCTCCCGCGCGAACGCGTGCAGGTGGCGCACGAGGGCGCTCATCACCGTCTTGTAGCGGTCGCTCGCGCTGCCGTCGAAGCTGGCCACCACGGCCTCGGTCAGGTCGTCGCCTTGCAGATCCATCCGGTCTCCTCGTTCGTCAAGGTCGCGTGCCGGCCCAGGCGCGGGTGAGGATCTCGCGCACCAGGTCCTCGGTCACGGGAATCGGGTTGTCGGTGGGCTTGAACGTCTTCACTGCTTCGACCGCCTGCTCCTCGGTCAGCCCGAGCTCCCGCAAACTCGTGGGCACACCGGCTGCCGCGAACAGGTCGAACAACCCGCCGGCCAGATCAGGTGTGCTGGCGTCTGCTGCGTTTGAGTCGACCCCGCCCAGTGCGGCGTGTAGCTGTGCTGCTGCTTGCGGCACCGCGGGCGCGTTGACGCGGACAACCTGCGGTAGGACCGCCGCATGCGTCTCCGCGTGCGGGAGATTGTAGGTACCTCCGAGCAGGTGGCACAGCTTGTGGTGCAGTCCTGTCCCAGCTGTCGCCAACGCCGACCCGGCCAAGCATGCGCCGTACAGAAGGTTGCTGCGGGCATCTAAATCGGTGGGGTCGGTCACCACTTTGTTGAGGCCGGCAGCCAACGCGCGTACCCCTTCGACGGCGGTGACCTCGGTGATCGGATCCGCCTTCGGTGTCCAGACAGCCTCGACGCAATGCGCGATCGCGTTGGCCACGCTCGCCGCGGTGACCTTCTTCGGCAAGTGCAGACTCAACACCGGGTCATAGACCACGACCCGCGGCAGCACCCTCAGATCCGTCCCGGTCGTCTTGCTCCCGCCAGCCGTCTCTCCCCACACCGGCGTCATCTCGGACCCCGCGTATGTCGTCGGCACCGCAACGATCGCCAGCCCGTCGGCACTTGTGAGTGCGACTGCCTTTGCGAGCCCGATCGCTGAACCGCCGCCGATCGCGATGATCCCGTCGGCGTCGACCTCGCGCGCCTTGGCGCGAGCGTGCTCCGCGACCGCGGTCGGCACGTGCTGCGCCACACCGTCGATCCGTCCCGCGAATCGATCGCCCAGCTGGACCTCGACCACGTCGGCCGCGTCCCGAGCGGAGTTCGTCGCCATAACCAGCACTCGTCGTACCTCGAGGTTTGCGACCTCGTCGGCGACCCGATCGAGCGTGCCCGCCCCGAACACCACCCGCCCGGGCAGGAACGTGTGCACGAATCCGGGATCAGCTGGACGCGGCATCGGCAGCTCCGATAGGATTTCGCTCAGCGAATAGTTCTTCTTTCAACGAAAAGTAGGCTAGCCGATGGCGAGTGACGCGTCTACAGGCACGTTCCTGCAAGGCCTGGAGCGAGGGCTCGCGGTGATCCGCGCATTCTCCGCGGACGCTCCCTCCCTGACGTTGAGCGAGGTGGCGCGAGCGGTCGGGATCACGCCCGCGACCGCCCGGCGGATCCTGCTCACCCTGGAGGAGTTGGGATACGTGCGCAGCGACCACCGGCGCTTCTCGCTCACCCCGCGCGTACTCGCCCTGGGCTGGGCCTACCTGTCCTCGCTGGACCTCGGCGAACTCGCCGGCCCGTTCATGGAGGAGCTGAGCGCCAAGACCCGCGAGTCCTGCTCGATCGCGACCCTCGACCTCCCGGACATCGTGTACGTCGCCCGCGTGCCGACGAGCCGGATCATGACGGTCGCCCTCGGCGTCGGCGCCCGGCTCCCGGCGTACCCGACCTCGATGGGCCGCGTCCTGCTCTCGGGCCTGCCGGACGACGAGCTCACGACGTACCTCGATTCACTGCGGGCCGAAGCGCTCACCAACCGCACCGTCACCTCCGCCGGCGACCTGCGGGCGACGATCGTCCAGGCCCGCGCCGACGGCTACGCACTGGTCGATCAGGAGCTCGAGCAGGGCCTCCGCTCGATCGCCGCCCCCATCCACAACTCGCGCGGTCGCGTCATCGCCGCCCTCAACGTCTCCGCCCACGCCTCCCGCTCGACCCCTACCTCACTGCGCACCGAGGCCCTCCCGCACCTCCAGGAAGCGGCAGCCCAGATCACCACCGCCCTGACCCACCGCGGGAACTTCTAGACGCTCTGAGCCTTCAAGCCTTCGAGGATCTGTAGGTAGTGCGGGTTGTTCATGATGCCGATGAGGTTGCCGAACGGGTCGACGACGGACGCGGTGCGGAAGCCGGTGTTGTTGCCGCGCTCGGTGATCGGCTCCTGGAGGGTGGCGCCGTGGTCGAGGAGGTGCTGGAGCTCGGCTTCCAGGTTGTCGACGTGCCAATGGATGACGGCGCCGGCGGGGCCCGACGCGACCTGGTGGGTCGCGTACTTCGCGTCGATGATCCCCAGCTCGCACTGGAAGTCGCCGAAGCGGAACTCGACGTACGCCGGGTCCTCGGCACTCGGCACGGCGTAGTACGCCTCGATGCCGAGCAACTCCTCGTACCAGGCGCGTGCCGCCTTCACATCCGCGGCGTAGAAGCTGACGGTGGCGAATCCTCGCAACATCGTGGTGGTCCTTTCCTGGGAACTTCCCGGTTGATGACCACCACCATTCCAGTCAAAGTGCTCACCGAGTGAGCACTTTGTTGGACGAGGCTATGCGTCGGTACGCAGGCGGCCGTGGAGGTGCCAGTCGTGCCAGCCGTCGGCGTGCTTGATCGCCTGCCGCAACGTGCCCTCGTGCCGGTACCCGGTGCGCTCCGCCACTCGGCAGGACAGGGTGTTGGCGGTGGAGTGCTGGATGTTGAGCCTGTTGAATCCCAGCAGCTCGAATGCCCACGCGGACAAGGCCTCGACCGATCTCGCGGCGATGGACCGGCCCCGGGCCGCGGGGGTCACCCAGTACGACAGGCTGGCTGACCCCTCGGCCAAGGAGATGTTGCGCAGGCCGACCTGGCCGAGGGGCTCATCGTTGCCATCGACGACCGCCCAGCTCGCTGCTGTCTCGGACTCCCAGCGGTCGTCCCACTGCCCGGCCCACTCACCAGCTTCCTGGAGTGTGTCGAGCCGCCGGACGTGCCAACGCTGGATGTCGGGACAGCCGAACGCGGTCAGCACAGCGGCGGCGTCGTCCTGCTGCCATGGCCGCAGGACGAATCCGTCACCGGTCAGACGCGGCTGCGTTGTGCCTCGCAGAGTCCCCTCGGGCAGGGCCGGATCGACGAGCAGTGGCACAGCTTTCAGTCCGTCTGAGTGACCTTGCGGAGGCCTCGCGGGGCGTCGGGATCGAGGCCAAGCTTCCGAGCGAGGAGCTCGATGGCTCGCTGGGCGGGGATGACGAGGGCCAGCGGTGCGAGCGTCTCGGGGAGGTCGGGGCCGGGGAGGTTCACGTCGCAGCGGGAGGCGAACGTGGGATCGCCGCCGATGCCCAGGATCTTGCTGCCCTTCTCGCGAACGAGGCCGGCCAGTTCGGTCATGCCCGGAAGCGCCGGGCCATCGGCCGCGGCGACCAGGATCGTGACCAGGTCGGCGTCGACGACGGCGATCGGCCCGTGCTTCAGGTCGGCGTACGAGAGCCCGCGGACCGGCTGGAGGCAGGTCTCCTCGAGCTTCAGTGCGACCTCGAGGGTGGTGCCGAAGGTCAGGCCGCGACCGCTGGCGAGAACGTCGTGCGCGCCGGCGAGCAGGTCCGCGGCCGCCTCGACCGACCCGGACAGCATCTTGGCCGCCGCGTCCGGCACTCGCGCGATGTCCGCGTCGAGCGTCCCCGGCCGCTGCGCAAGCGCGTCGACGGCAACCGTGATTGCGGCGAGCTGGGTGGTGTAAGTCTTGGTCGCCGGTACGGCGAGCTCCTTGCCTGCCTGGGTGATCAGCGCGACGTCGGCCGTCGACGCCAGCGGGCTGTTGCCGTCGTTCGTGATGCCGACGATCGCGGCGCCGTTCCGCTTGGCCCACTCGGCCGTGTCGACGATCTCCTGGGTCGCGCCCGACTGGCTGACTGCGACGACCAGCGAGTTCGACAGGTCGAGGTTGGCGCCGTACAGCGTGGCCACCGACGGAGCGGCCAGGGACGCCTGCCGGCCGGCGTGGATCTCGGTCAGGTACCGGCCGTAGACCCCGGCGTTGTCCGACGATCCGCGGGCCACGAAGATCACGTTCCGCCGTCCGGCGGCCAGCCGGGTGATGTCGTGCCGCAGCGGCAGCACATGCTCGAACGTCGCCGCGAGCGCGGCCGGCTGCTCGGCGATCTCGCGCGCCATCTGGGTTTCCGGGCCGGGGACAGACACCACTGGGATCACTGGTCCTATCTGGTCTTAACAGGTATGCTGCGCACGATAGCAGTGAGCGGCGTCCCGGGGCACCCCCGAGATCCGCCCAGGTCTGGAGGATCGAGATTCCATGGTGGCGACCAAGCGGGCCCAGGTCCGATCGGTGCTGGAACGGCTGATCGACGTCGAGCTGCATCCCGGCGACCCGATCCCCTCCGAGCGCGCCCTGGTGGACAAGCTCAACGTCTCCCGGGTGACCGTCCGGCAGGCGATCAGCGACCTGGTCGAGTCCGGCGCCCTGGAGCGGGTGCACGGTAAGGGGACATTCGTCACCGGTCCCCAGGTCGACTCCCAGCTGCACCTCACCTCGTTCTCCCGGGAGATGCGGGCGCGGGGCCTCGAGCCGGGGACCGTGGTGCTGTCGGCCAGCGAGATCGAGGCCTCCGACGAGACCGCCAAGGGCCTGCGGGTCGCCAAGGGCACCAAGGTGATCCGGGTCGAGCGGCTCCGCACGGCCGACGCGTCGCCGATGGCCTACGAGGTCGGCTACTACCCGTCCGCGCTCTTTCCCGGCCTGCTCGGCCGCGAGCTCGGCACTCTGTACGACGTCTTCGCGAGTGAGTACGACGTCGTCGTCACCTCCGGTGAGCAGACCGTCCGGGCGGACAACGCCGACGGTCATGTCGCCCGGGTCCTCGGCGTGGCCAGGCGGGCACCCCTGCTGGTCCTCGAGCGCACCACCTTCGCCGGCCGCAAGGTCGTCGAACTGTCGTGGTCGGCCTACCGCGCCGACCGCTACCGGCTGCACATGGCCCTGACCCCCCGCGGCCCGCGAACCGGGTCCGCCTGACCGTCCCCGGAGCGGCCTCTGTACCTGGAGGACATCCGGACGCAACGAACTGGATCGGTCCTGTTCATCAACTGGTCTGCATCCCTGCCGATCGCTCCCCGGCCACCGGGCCGGCTCGGCAGGCGGGCCGCCGGACACGACGAAGTGCCCGGCGGCAATACTGGAGCCGAACCCACAAGAACTGTGTTGTGAGGAGTACCGCGAGACATGCCTATTGCAACCCCTGAGGTCTACGCCCAGATGCTGGACAAGGCCAAGCAGAACCGCTTCGCCTACCCGGCCATCAATGTCAGCTCCTCGCAGACGCTGAACGCCGCGATCCGCGGATTCGCCGAGGCGGGCTCGGACGGCATCATCCAGGTCTCCACCGGCGGTGCGGAGTACCTGTCGGGTCCGACCGTGAAGAACATGGTGTCCGGTGCGGTCGCGCTGGCCGCCTACGCGCACGAGGTCGCCAAGAACTACCCGGTGAACATCGCGCTGCACACCGACCACTGCCCGAAGGACAAGCTCGAGGGCTTCGTCCGGCCGCTGCTGGAGATCTCCGCCGAGCGGGTCGCGCGCGGCGAGAACCCGCTGTTCCAGTCGCACATGTGGGACGGCTCCGCGGTGCCGCTGACCGAGAACCTGGAGATCGCCAAGGAGCTGCTGGCCAAGACGGCCGCGGCGAAGATCGTCCTGGAGATCGAGGTCGGCGTCGTCGGTGGCGAGGAGGACGGCGTCGCGAACGAGATCAACGAGAAGCTCTACACCACCGTCGAGGACGGCCTGGCCACGGTCGAGGCGCTCGGCACCGGTGAGAACGGTCGCTACCTGACCGCGCTGACCTTCGGCAACGTGCACGGCGTCTACAAGCCGGGCGCGGTGAAGCTGCGGCCGGAGATCCTGGCCGAGATCCAGGACGCGGTCGGCGCCAAGGTCGGCAAGGAGCGTCCGTTCGACCTGGTGTTCCACGGCGGCTCCGGCTCGACGCTGGAGGAGATCCGGGCCGCGGTCGACCACGGCGTCATCAAGATGAACGTCGACACCGACACGCAGTACGCGTTCAGCCGGCCGGTGGCGGGGCACATGTTCGCGAACTACGACGGCGTGCTGAAGGTGGACGGCGAGGTCGGCAACAAGAAGGCCTACGACCCGCGCGCCTGGGGCAAGGCGGGCGAAGAAGGTATGGCGAACCGCGTCGGCGAGGCTTGCGAGAGCCTCCGCTCGACGGGCACGTCGCTGAACGCCTGACATCATCTGGGGTCCTCCTCTGGGGGTCTTCGAAGGGCTCACTGCCGCGTGAATCGCACGCGGCGGTGAGCCCTTCTGTCACATCCGGGCTCGGGCTAGATCGAAGTGGCGGATGCCGGTGCGGCGGGCTGCTCGGGTGAACGTGGTGCGGATGCGGTCGGCCACGGTCGGTGGGTCGTCGAGATCTGTCCAGGAGATCCAGCAGTGTTCGACGGGCTGCGGGCCGTCGGGATCGGCCGCTGCTGGTTCGGGGAGAGGTTCTTCCGGGGAGGGCTCGAATTCCTCGCACCAGAAGGGGAAACGCGGCTCGAACTCGACGACGGTGCGTTCGTCGGGGAACCAGAGTCCTTCCGCTGGAAGGTCCGGGTCGTCGGCTTCTGGTGGTGGTGTCGGGCTCGGTGTCGGCAGGCCGGCATTCGCGAGGATCAGCCTGAGGCGGGACTCGGCGATCGAGGCCGCGCCGGTCAGGTGGTCCAGGACTGCGAGCGCTCGCCTGTTGCCGTGGTCGAGCAGGCCGACCGCGCGTTTCAACGCGCGCATACTGACGAGGCCCGTGAACAGGGCGGCGTCGGCCAGCACGACCGCGGACGCCGGTGGCGCGGTCGCGGCCACTTCGGCGATCGCGCGGGCGGGCGAGGACATGCGCAGGCCGTTCCACAGTTGGAGGCCGGGGCCGACCGGATCGCGGATGTGGCGATGGACGCCGCGTAGTCGGCCGGATCGCCCGTCGGGGGCGGTCACGTGGACGCGGGTCAGGTCGAGACCCCAAACAGGTAAGGCATGCAGGGCCGCGGCGGACTGGTGGCTCGCGTAGACGTTGGGCCCGGCGGCGCGGAGGACGGCGTACACCCTGCGTAGGTGCAGGACCTCGTCGGTGACGAGCATGAGCGACCGATGGGCGGCATAGGTCCCGCGCCGGATCCGGCGCCAGCAGCCGGTGTCCAGCAGAGAGTCGATGTCAGCGTCGGGGTAACCACAGGCACGTGCGTCGGCCCGGGTGAACACGCCACCGCGGATCGACGCCATCACAGCAAGTTGAGGATTCATGCCCTAGAACTTGCCGCGATCGCCCCCCGCCCGGACCGACGATTTTCAAGCTGTGGAGAACTTGTGCCGAACCCATACGTTCGGCTCGACGTAAACGGCCCGATCGGCGGCGACATCGCAGTCCACCGGCACGAGTCCGCCGGCGACCTCGACCGGACCGCTGCGATCGAACGCAAGCCCGGTCCACGAACGCCACTCGGCCAGCGACCCCGCGATCACCCACGACGCGGGTGCGACGCCGGCAATCTGCCCGCCGGCGCGGACATGCGTGCGCAACCACGGATCGTCGGGCAGGCCGTCAGCGCGCGTACGAGCGACGTACTCGTGCGTGGAGGTCTGAGGCTCGTGGTGCTTCTCCGTGGGGCGCACCGGGGCATCCAGGACGTCTAGCCCGGTGCCTGCGGCCGCCTGACGGAGGGCCGCAAGCATCAACGCGGCGATGCCCTGGCCCTGATGGTCCTGCGCGACGCTGATGTTGAGCGCACAGGCGGTGTCGGGCGCGACACCACGGCGAGCGTCGGCGAATGCCCACACGACCGCCTGCTCCCAACCGCCGGACGGGAATTCGGGGCGGCCTGATCGGCGGAGCTGCACAGCGTGGGCCTCTGCGATGGGCTTGCCGTCCGCGGTGGCGATCAGACAGGTGCTGGGGAAGACCTCGACCGTCTGCGCGAAGTACGCCTCGGAGACCCGGTTGTGGCGCATGAAGGCCGGCCAGTCGCCCACATCGATATCGGAGTGGGCGAGGTCGGGACGGTCAGCGACGGTCGTGATCTCGATCGACCGGGCAGAGAGCATAAAAAAGGCTCGTCATCTGTCTATGACGAGCTCTGCGCGGGTTGGTACCCAGGGTTGCCAGAGGAGCGGCATGTTGGCCTCGGCAGGGGTGCGGTTGCCTTTCCGCTCGTTGCAGGAGGCATGGGCAGCCACGGCGTTCAGCCACTCGGTGCGGCCGCCCCTGGATCTGGGTTGGACATGGTCCATGGTGTCGGCGTTCTCGAGACCGCAGTACGCGCAACGGAACTTGTCCCGGCGCAATACACCGTGCTTGCTGTACTTCATCCGGCCGGCTGCGTAGCGCCAGTGGGTGACGACGTACCGGACCAGGCGCAGGACGCGAGGGACCGGGAATGGGCCGATAGTTCGCTCTCCGTGCGACTCTTCCACCACTGCGACCTCCCGCACCAGCATCCGGATGGCGTGCTGGATCGAGACGGTGTGCAGCGGTTCGTACGACGCGTTCAGGACTATGACGCTCATCCGGTGCCTCCTTCCGGCCGTAGCTGGGAACCACGGCGGTTGATGCAGGGTCTCAAGCATCCGTGGCCGGTGGGTGAACGGTCAACGGATTTCGTCGGACGGTCACGTGCCGCTACGGCTGCGTGATCGGCGAAGATGTGCCTATGGAATTGAACAATCTGCTCTCAGGCCCACCCGAGACACTACTACCGGTCGACCCGGCCGCGGCGGAACTCGCCGACGGGGTCGCTCCCGCGGAGGTCGCTGCGAACCACCCGACGTCGTCGCTCGCCTGGGCGGTGCTGGCCGAAGGTGCGCTGGCGGACGGCCGGACGATCGAGGGATACGCCTACGCGCGGACCGGCTACCACCGCGCACTGGACCTGCTCCGGCGCAACGGTTGGAAGGGACACGGGCCGGTGCCGTGGGAGCACGAGCCGAACCGCGGGTTCCTGCGTGCACTGGCGGCGCTGGGCAAGGCGGCCGCGCTGATCGACGAGAAGGACGAGGCTGAGCGGTGCGCCACGTTCCTGCGCGACTCGTCGCCGGCTGCTGCTGACGCCCTGAGCTGAAACCTGGTTGTGGGCTTGGTTGCTCGGCGGAATGATCTGCCGGGTGACCAGCCCTTATGCGCAAGACGGGTTCAGCGTCGGGTTCGACTGGGGTCCGATGGGTGCCGGCGTAGTTGCCGGGGACATCGTGGCAGTGGTGGATGTGCTGTCCTTCACGACCGCGGTGACTGTGGCGGCCGATCTCGGGATCGAGGTCTATCCCTACAGATGGCGGGACGAGACAGCCGTGACCTACGCCGAGCAGTGGGGCGCGAAGCTGGCGGTTGGGCGGTCCGAGGCCGGTCCGGGTGACGTGAGTCTCTCGCCGGCGACGATCCGGAAGGTGGAAGGCGTCAGCAAGCTGGTGCTCCCGTCACCGAACGGATCGACGATCGCGAAGCAGCTCAGTGACGGTGGGGCGACGGTGATCGCGGTGTCGTTGCGTAACCGCCAAGCGGCCGCAGCTTGGGTCAGGGAGCACGGCGCCGGCCGCCGGGTCGTGGCGATCGCGGCGGGGGAGCGGTGGACGGACGGATCGCTCCGGCCGGCGGTCGAGGACCTCTGGGGAGCCGGTGGTTTCCTGAGTGCGCTCGACCAGGACGACCTGTCCCCCGAGGCGCGGGCAGCAGTGGCGGCGTACGACGCTGTTGCCGGTCAGCTGCCCAAGCTCCTGCACGAGTGCGCCGGCGGTCGCGAGCTCGCGCAGTACGGCTATCCGGAGGACGTCGCGATCGCGGCGGAGGTGGACGAGAGCCGCAGCGTGCCGGTGCTCGAGGACGGTACGATGTTCCGGTCAACCAGAACCAGATAACTGCCCGTTGACAGTGCCGGCAGGCGGCGAGCGTCCCCGTTTCCTGCCGAACATGGACGGTTCTAGGCGGACGGACAGACCGGCGAAGCTGGACGCCCACGGTCAGGTCCCCGCCCCTCCGGGCAGCGGAAGGTCACACCGTGCCGGCTCTCACCGGACGGATAGGCGCGCCCACTTACGCAGCGGTACTGCGGACTCCTGGCGCATGGAAGTTCTACCTGGCAGCGGCCCCGGCAAGGATCGGGATCGCGATGACCGGCCTCGGCGTCGTCTGGCTGGTCCACGGATCGACCGGCTCGTACGCCGCGGCAGGAAGCGTCACCGGCGGCTTCGCCGTCGCCGAAGCGGTCGCCGGACCGCAGGTCGCCCGGCTCATCGACCGTTTCGGTCAGACCCGCATGTTGCCGATCACCTTGCTCGCCCACGCAACAACGATGGCAGTGCTCATCACCCTGACCGTCTCCAACGCGTCCCTCTGGTCACTCGTTGTGGCAGGCGTTCTCGCAGGCGGATCGCTACCGCAGCTGAGCGCTCAGACAGCGGCCCGATGGTCGTACGCGCTACGTGACACCCCACTGCTCTCCTCAGCGTTCGCGTTGGAGGCACTGAGCGTCGGTATCGCGTTCATGGTCGGTCCGGGGCTCGTCGGCATCGTCAGCTCGTCCACCAGCCCGGCAGCAGGCTCCATACTCGCGACGAGTCTCCTGGTGACCGGTGGCCTTCTGCTGGCGGTGCAGCGGGGTACGGCGCCGCCGCCAACTGCGCCTGGTCAGCATGGGGGCACGAAACGGTTGCTGCACAAGCGATTCGTCGGCCTCGTCGGTACGAACGTCGGCATCGGCCTGTTCTTCGGCAGCATGCAGGTCTCCGTCACGGCGTTCGCGGTCGCGAGAGGTACGCCGGGTCTGGCCGGACCGCTGTACAGCATCACCAGCCTGGTGAGTCTGTTCGCCGGCCTCGTGTACGGCGCAAGGCGTTGGCGGACCGCACCGGAGACGCAGTTCGTCATCGCCTTCAGCTGGCTGACCATGAGTTGCCTGCCGCTGATCGCCGCGCACACTCCACTGACTGCAGCTGTTGCGTTGGCCCTTCCTGGGTTGGCGATCGCGCCGTTCCAGACTCTGTCCGCGGTACTGGCCGAGTCGACGGTCGACCCTGCGATCCTCACCCAGGCATTCACCTGGCTGAATTCCGGCGGCGCCGCGGGCATCGCGCTGGGCTCCGCGTTCGCCGGCTGGGTCGTCGACGGACACAGTGCGCAGTACGGCTTCGCGGTCGCACTCGGAGCGGCGTTGATGGCAACGATGATGGCAGTGACGGTGAGGCTCAGCGGTAGGTGATCTGGCGTTCGGTGGCGGCTCTCGTGGCGTACTCGGCCGGGGTGAGACCGATCTGCTGCTTGAACTCCTTCGAGAAGTGCGCCTGGTCGAAGTAGCCGAGGGACGCGGACAGGTCCGCCAGCTCGGCTACCTCGCCCTGGGCCAGCAGCTCGGCGCCGTCGTGCAGCCGGTACCGCCGCAGGATCCACTTCGGCCCCACCCCGACGTACCGCCGGAACAGCCGCTGCAGAGTCCGGATCGGTACGCCGAAACGCTCGGTGATCTCGTCCACGCGCGCCATCGACCGGTCGGCCGCCATCGTCGCGACGATCTCGCGCACCAGGTCGTACGACGGGTCCGGCGGCGCGAGGTGGTCGCGCAGGAACGCCTCGAACACGGCGCGACGCCGTTCGTCGGACTCGGCCGTGAACATCAGGTCCGCCAGCCGATCGCCGTCCGGGAAGACGTCGGTCAACGGCAGCACCTCGTCGCGGAACGAGCCCACGTCGAGCCCGGTGATCGCCCCGAAGCCGCCGGCCCAGAACTTCACCCCGAACGCCCGGCCGCGGCCCACCAGCTCCCGCTCGAACTTACGCGTGCAGACCCCGTTCACGAACGCGCCACCCGGCTGCTCGAACGTCACGTTCACGCTCGGGTACGGCAGCACCTCGGCCGTGTACGGCGCCTCCAGGTCCCACTCGACGATCCAGTACCACTCCACGAACCGCCCCGCCTCCGGTCCCGGCGCGAGGCGGCTGAGGGAACGATGACGGGCCTGCTCCCGCGGATGCAGGATGCCCTTCTCGCTGTCCGGTGGCTGGGTCAAGGCTGGCTGTCGCTTTCTTACAAGACCGGCAAGGCCCCGAGCGACTTCACTAGAGGCATGACGACGAACACGGTAAACCCCATCCCCGACGGTTATCACTCGCTGACCCCGTACCTTGCCGTCGCGGACGGGCCGAAGGCGATCGAGTTCTACCGCTCGGTCTTCGGGGCGGAGGTGATCAGCCGGCAGGACATGCCCGACGGCCGCGTCGGTCAGGCAGAGCTCAAGTTCGGCAACTCGATGCTGCAGCTGAGCGATCAGATGCCGCAGATCGGTCTGCGAGCGCCGAACGGCGAGTGGGTGCACTCGTCACTGGTGCACTACGTGCCGGACGTGGACGCGACGTACGCGAAGGCGATCGAGGCCGGCGCGACGTCGGTCGAGGCGGTGCAGACCTTCATGACCGGCGACCGGTTCGGCACGGTGATCGACCCGTTCGGGCACCGCTGGGCGATCCTGACGAAGGTCGAGGACGTCTCCGCGGAGGAGGCCGACCGGCGGGTGAAGGAGTGGCTCGCCTCGAACCCCGAGGGCCTGGAATGAGCCTGCGTTCCCACCGGAACGAGGAAGCGGCCCGCCGGAACCGTCCCCTGCGGCAGTTTCGGCGGGCCGCTGACTAAGAGTGTGCACGCGATCACGGAAAATGGCAACCCATCGTTTGATGAAGCAGCTACTTGAAACGGCTGCTTAGGGGTTGTGGACAGGCCCGAAACGGTGCCGCCCCGGTCCGGTAGGCTTTGGTCGTAAGAGCCTGGATGCGTTACCGGATGAACGTCCGGTGAACGTCTCCGGGCTTCACCGTTTCAAGCACAGGAGGGCTGAGATGCCCGCAATCGTGCTCGTCGGCGCCCAGTGGGGCGATGAGGGCAAAGGCAAGGCGACCGATCTGCTCGGCAACACGGGCGAGGTCATCGACTACGTGGTGAAGTTCAACGGCGGTAACAACGCCGGCCACACGGTGGTGATCGGATCCGAGAAGTACGCGCTGCACCTGCTCCCGAGCGGCATCCTCACACCGGGCGTGACCCCGGTGATCGGCAACGGGGTCGTGGTCGACCTCAGCGTGCTGTTCGAGGAGCTCGACGCGCTGCAGGCGCGCGGGGTGGACACGTCGCGGCTCGTGGTCAGTGCGAGCGCGCACCTCATCCCGCCGTACAACCGGACCCTCGACAAGGTCGCCGAGCGGTTCCTCGGCAGCCGGAAGATCGGCACCACCGGCCGTGGCATCGGTCCGACGTACGCCGACAAGATGAACCGGGTCGGCATCCGGGTCCAGGACCTGTACGACGAGAAGATCCTCGAGCAGAAGGTCACCGGCGCGCTGGAGCAGAAGAACCAGCTGCTGGTGAAGGTGTACAACCGGCGCGCGGTCGAGATCCGCGAGGTGCTGGACGAGCTGCTGTCGTACGCCGACCGCCTGCGGCCGATGGTCGCGGACACCAGCCTGCTGCTGAACAAGGCGCTCGACGACGGCAAGACCGTGCTGATGGAGGCCGGCCAGGCGACGCTGCTCGATGTCGACCACGGCACGTACCCGTTCGTCACCTCGTCGAACGCGATCTCCGCGGGCGCCTGCACCGGCACCGGCATCCCGCCGACCCGGATCGACCGCGTGATGGCTGTCGTGAAGGCGTACACCACCCGCGTCGGCGAGGGTCCGTTCCCGACCGAGCTGCTGGACGCGGACGGTGAGTGGCTGCGTCAGCAGGGCTTCGAGTTCGGTACGACGACCGGCCGCCCGCGCCGCTGTGGTTGGTACGACTCGGTCATCGCGCGGTACGCAGCCCGCGTCAACGGCGTCTCCGACTTCGTGCTCACCAAGCTCGACACCCTGACCGGCCGCGACAAGATCCCGGTCTGCGTCGCGTACGAAGTCAACGGCGTCCGGTACGACGAGATGCCGATGACCCAGACCGACTTCCACCACGCGGTCCCGGTCTACGAGGAGTTCGACGGGTGGTCCGACGACATCTCCAGCTGCCGCACTTTCGAGGACCTGCCGAAGGAAGCGCAGTCCTACGTGCGCGCGGTCGAGTCGCTCAGCGGCGCACGCATCTCCGCCATCGGCGTCGGCCCGGAGCGCAGCCAGATCGTGCAGCTCTAAGAAGGCCGTCCGGCCTCCCCGTCGTCAGTTGCCGATGATGGGGAGGTCGCGGATGAACGGCGCGTTGCGCAGGTCGCCGAGGGTCGGCCGCTCGATGTTCGGCGTCTCGATCGGAGTGCGCGCCCAGTCCGCACCGGCGCCCTGTGTGGCCTTGTAGAACGTGATACCGCCGATTGCCAGCAGCACGACGGCCATGAGTGCAGAGAGCCAGTGCGTTCGGAAAGTATTGCGTGCAGCAATGTGGGCGCCTCGACGGAGCGAGCTGCCGCCAGGGCCCCACCACGCAGTGAAGAGCGCGGTCAGTGCGGCGCTGCCGAAGCCGACTGCCGACAGTGGCTGCCAGTCCAGGTCGTACGTCGTGGCGGCGACGCCGGTGACGATGCCACCGACCACAACTGCCATGACCAGCGGCAGGATCAGACAGGGCAGTGTGATCAGTGCGGCCATTGCCAGCTGCAACGGGCTGGCCGCTGCCGCGACGACGCCGTCCGACTTGCCGGATCGTCCACGGACCTGACGGCGCCGCATCAACGCCGTGCTCGAACGGTCGACTGTCCGCGCGAGCACGAGCAGTACTACGGCGACTGCTGCACCGATCAACGGAGTGAACGCGATCAGTCCGGTCAGCGCGACCATGAAGCCGATGACGACCGCAGTACGTCGACCAGTAGGCGGAGCCTTGGTGGGCTGAGCCGGCTGAGCAGGTTGCACAACAGCCGGCGGACCAGCCTGCTGCTGGGGATAAGGCTGTGCGTACGGCGCCGGCGGACCGCTCTGGTACGGCAACGGCATGCCCGCCGGTGCGGCCGCATTAGGCGCCGGGCTGTACGTCGCCGGGTGCTGCGCCACCTCTGGCTTCTTCGCTGTGGCATCCCGGATCTTGTCCCGGAGCGGCCCGAACGCCGACAGCGGCGGGAGCACCGGCGGTACGAGCTGTGCGACCTCGGTTGGTGTCGGACCAGTCGGCTCCTCGGCGACAGGCTCATCCGTAGGCATGAGCTTCGTCACGAGCCGGGTCGGCGCCACGGCGGCCACGGTGGGCATCTCGCGCGGCACTAGGGCGTCACGGCCTTCGGAGTACCGGCTGAGGCCGGTCATGATTTCTTCCTGCGTCGGGCGATCGGCCTTGCCCGGCGACAGCGCCGCAGCGAGCAATGGCTTCAGCCGCGGGTCCAGTCCTTCCAGGTCGGCCTGACCGGAGTGCACTCGGGCCAGCACCGCCTCGAACGGTCCCTTGCCGAAAGGCCGGCGTCCGGTCGCGGCGAACGCCACGGTGGCCGCCCAGCCCCACCAGTCCGCGGACTCCGACACCATCTCGCCCTCGATGAGCTCGGGCGCCAGGTATCCCGGCGTACCGATCACCAAACCGGTCTGGGTGAGTCGCAGGTCGTCGGCGGCCTGGGCGATGCCGAAGTCGATCATCACCGGCTTGCCGTTGAACATCATCACGTTGCCGGGCTTCAGGTCGCGGTGGATCACGCCGGCCGCGTGGATCGCCTGCAGCGACTCGGCCAGGCAGCCGGCCAGCGGCAGCCACTTACGCGGGGTCAGCGGGCCGCGCTCGTCGACCTGCTCGTCCAGGGGACGTCCGGGGACGAACCGGGTCACCAGATAGGGCCGCTCAGCTTCCAGGTCGTGGTCGAGGATGCCGGCCACGCCGGGGTGGTCCACCTTCTGCAGTGTGGTCGCTTCGCGCTGCAACCGGGCCCGTGCGATCGGGTCGTGCGCCACGTGCGGCCGCAGCACCTTGACCGCGACCTCTTGGTGCTCCGGTCCCTCGGCCAGGTAGACGACGCCCATGCCGCCCTGTCCGAGCCGCCGGATCAATCGGTACGGCCCGAGCCGCTCGTCCTCCACCTCCCCGGCATGGGTGGAAGGCGGTCCCCCTGAGACTGACATGGCATCTACGGTACGTCGGCAGCAGACCAAGCCGTCCCGATGACCTCAGAGGTAATCGTGCGAATTCACCGCGTGGCCGAAGCTGAAGCCATGACACAGAGAATGAAGGCCTACGCGATCGCTTACCTGCGCAACGTCCGGATGGGTGCCGACATCGTCGAGTACCTGGAGCGGATCGACGAGACACTGGCGCCGTACGACGGTCACTTCATCGTGCACGGCTCGCAACCCGAGCAGATCGAGGGCGAGTGGGAGGGGGCGCCGATCGTGATCGAGTTCCCGGACTACGACCATCTGCGGGACTGGTACGAGTCGCCGGACTACCGCGAGATCCTGCCGCTGCGGACCGAGAACTCCGACGGTGTAGTGATCTTCGTGGAGGGAGTCGACCACAAGCACAAGGCCACTGACGTCCTGGTCTGACGACGCTGGCCAGATCCTTGCGGACATCGGCGTCATGGCCACTGGCTGCCCCTGGAGCCGCCCCGGTTGGGTAGGGGTATGCGAATCGAGATCCTGGTGTTCGACGGTGTGGACGAGATGGACGTGATGGGGCCGTTCGAGGTCTGGAGTCACGCGGCGCGGCGGCCGGGGTTCGACCTGGCCCTGGTGGGGCTCGACGGTCCGGCCGAGGTGACCGGGCTGCACGGCTTGCAGTTCAAGGCGCCTGAGGGGCTGGGGCAGCCGGATGCGCTCTTCGTCCCGGGTGGTGGGTGGATGAACCGCGCCGAGAAGGGCTCGTGGGCCGAGGCGCGGCGTGGCGTGATGACGGCCCGGATCGCGGAGCTGGCGCCCTCGCTGCAGTGGATCGGCTCGGTGTGCACGGGCTCGATGCTGCTCGCCGAAGCCGGGCTGGTGAAGGGCCGCCCGGCCACCACGAACCGCGGCGCCTGGGCCGAGCTGGAGGCGTTCGGCGCCGACCTCAAGACCAACCGGGTCGTCGACGACAGCAACCTCATCACCGCCGGCGGCATCACCTGTGGAATCGACCTCGCCCTGCACGTCGTCGAACGCGAACTCGGTGCGGATGCCGCCGACGGGATCGCGGGTGCGATGGAATACACCCGCGATCGCGACGTCTACTTCTCAGCCAACTAGCTCGGGGTACACGGCGGTCAGGTCGCCCGAGATGGCTGCCTTGGCGCCGCGCGCGGTGTCGTCGGCCAGGACCTCGTATGCCCCGGACTCGATGCCGTCGAGGGCCTGCTTGGCGATGTCCTCGGGCCGCGACTTCGGGGCGGTGACTGCGGACACCATCTCGGTGTCGACGTACCCCATGTGCAGTCCGGTGACGCCGATGCCGCGGTTGAGCAGCTCGACGCGGATCGCGTTGGTCTGCAGCCAGAACGCGGCCTTGGTCGCGGAGTACGCGCCGTGCCGCGCGACCCACGAGAGCGCCGAGTGGGCGTTCAGGATGTGGCCGCCGCCGTTGCGTTCGATGATCGGGACGAACGCCTTGGTGAGCTGCAGGGGGCCGAAGAAGTTCGCGTCGAAGACGGCGCGGACGTCCTCGATCGGGGCGTCCAGGTAGGTGTCCGGCGAGCTGGCGCCGGCGTTGTTGATCAGGATCGTCACGTCCGGAGCGGCCGTGGCGAGGGCGTCGATCGAGGCCTGGTCGGTGATCTCCAAGGGCAGCGGGACGACGCGCGGATCGGTGCTCGGTCGAGGGGTGCGGGCGGTCGCGTAGATCTTCGCAGCGCCGCGGCTCAGCAGGTCGTCGACGATTGCCTTGCCGATACCGCGCTGCCCGCCCGTGACCAGGACGACGGCGCCTTCGAGTGTGGTCATCTGAAAACTCCCTAGGAGGAAACTGATCTGTTTCGGTCACAGTAAACCGATCGGTTTCCGATTTCAAATCCAGCCGGTACGCTTCATGGCATGACCACCTCGGCGACACCCCGCGAGCGGCTCCTGGACGCCGCGGGCGAACTCTTCTACCGCGACGGCGTCAACATCGGAGTGGACGCGCTCTGCAAGGCGGCCGGGGTCTCGAAGAAGTCCATGTACCAGCTGTTCCGGTCGAAGGACGAGTTGATCGCGGAGAGCCTGGCCAGCCGCGGCCCGGCGTACCAGGCGTTGCTGCACCCGGGCGCGGAGGACGACCGGTCGCCGCGGGAGCGGATCCTGACCGTGTTCGAGCGCCAGGACGAGTTGGTTGCCTCTGGCAATTACCTCGGCTGTCCCTACGTGAGCACGGCGGTGGAGCTGAAGAACCCGGAGCACCCGGGGTCGGTGGTGGCGCGGCACTTCAAGCAGCAGCTCACCGACTTCTTCCACCGCGAGCTGGTGAAGGCCGGCGCCGAGGACCCGTCCACGCTGGCCATCCAGCTGACGATGATCTTCGACGGGGCGAGCGCGCGGGCGGTCGTCCGCGCCCAGCCGCTCGGCGGCATCGGTGCGGTCACGGCCGCGACGTTGCTGGACGCTGCCGGCGTGCACGCGGGCGAGTTCGCCCTCCGCTGAGCTTATTCTCGGCACCGTGGAGATTCCCGCGGAGTTTCATGACCTGCTGTCGTCGACGGCGGTCGCGATGGTGGGCACGATCGGCAAGCGCGGCGAGCCGCAGGTGACGCCGCTGTGGTTCCTCTGGGATGGCGAGCGGGTGCGCATCAGCCTGGTCGACGGGCGGCAGAAGCTGCGGAACCTGCAGCGGAACCCGTTGATCTCGGTGGTCATCGTCGACCCGGCCCGGCCGACGTACTACGTCGAGCTGCGCGGCCGGATCGACGACCTGGTGCCGGACCCGGAGCTGACCCTGGAGCAGGCGGTCGCGCGGAAGTACACCGGCGACTGGAACGACGTCGAGCCGCCGGGCACGACGCGCTACGCGACGAGCGTCATCGTCGAGCGCATCACCAGCCAGCTCGGTCACTAGTTCTGGGACAAACTCTCATTTTGTTCCGCTGACCTGGGAAAACTCGGTCGCCTGTTCCGTTTCGGCTGGGGTGTTGACGCCATTACTTAACGTCGTCAACACTTTCGCAAAGACCCTGCGCTAGTGGGGGAAGCGCAAGTGTCCACCGCCCCCGAAGACAGGACACCGCCCATGAGAAAGAAACCCCTGGTCCTGGCCGCAGCCTGTGCTGCGCTGGTTGCCGGGACGCTCAGCAGTCCAGCGATCGCCTCCCCGAACGCTCCGGCGGCCGTCGACGCGCCGGCGACGTTCACCCATCCCGGTGTCGGAGTGAGCCGGGCCCAGCTCGACTTCGTCAAGGCCAAGGTGCAGGCCGGCGCGCAGCCCTGGACGAACGCGTTCAACCAGGCGAAGAACAGTACGTACGCCTCCCTGTCCCGGACGCCCACGCCGCGTGCGGTCGTGGAGTGCGGGCCGTACTCGAACCCGAACCTTGGCTGCACCAACGAGCGGGAGGACGCCATCGCGGCGTACACCGACGCCCTGCTCTGGTACCTGACCGGAAACACCGCGTACGCGCAGAAGTCGATCCAGCTGATGGATGCGTGGTCGGCGACCATTCAGGACCACACCAACAGCAACGCGCCGCTGCAGACCGCGTGGTCCGCGTCGTCGTGGCCGAAGGCCGCGGAGATCATCAAGTACCTGTACGGCAACTGGCCGAACTCGGGCCGGTTCGCGACCATGCTGCGCAACGTGTACGTCCCGGAGATGATCAACGGCTCCAACTCCAACGGGAACTGGGAGTTGAGCATGACCGAGGCCCTCCAGGGCATCGGCGTGTTCCTGGAGGACAAGACCATCTACGACAAGGCGATCTCGCTGTACCGGCTGCGTGTACCGGCGTACGTGTACCTCGAGTCCGACGGTGCGCTGCCGAAGACCGTGCCGAGCCAGAACCTCAACACCCGCGACAAGATCGTCAGCTACTGGCAGGGCCAGGGGACGTTCGTGACAGGCTTGACTCAGGAGACCTGCCGCGACTTCACTCACACCGGCTACGGCATCTCGTCGATCTCACATGTGCTGGAGACGGCCCGGATCCAGGGCGTCGACATGTACCCCGAATTCGGTGAACGGCTTCGCCAGGCGCTCGGCTTCCAGTCCCGCTGGGAGCGCAACCTCGAACCGGTGCCGTCCTGGCTCTGCGGCGGCACGGTGAACCGCGGTCTCGGCCCGATCACCGAGGTCGGCTACAACGCGCTGCACACCCGGCTCGGGATCGCGATGTCGAACACCCAGGCGCTCACCGAGTCCCGCCGCCCGGCGGGCTCCAACAACCTGTTCGTCGCTTGGGAGACCCTCACGCACGCCGAGAATCCCTCGTAGAACAAGGCTTCCGGGAGGGCTGGACCTCTGCCCTTCAGCTCTCCCGGATCCTCAGCAGTGCGCCTCGCCGCGCTTCCAGTACCCCTGGAAGGAGATGGCGGCCTTCGGCATCCCGACGACGTTGACCAGGTGCCGGCGTACCGACTTGATCATCGACGACTCGCCGGCGACCCAGGCGTAGTCCGGGTCGAACGGCAGCGCCGCCGACTTGAGTGCCTCCAGCAACGATCCGTCGGTGACCCAGGTGATGTCGGCGTTCCCGGGCAGCGGCCGTACGTCGGCAGCATCCGGTACGGCGACGAACACCGTGGCCTGTACTCCGGCCGGGAGCTCCTCGAGGATCCCCGCCACCGCCGGGAGCGCGGTCTCGTCCGCGACCAGGATCCGGCGCTCGCTGCTCGCCGGCGGAACGTAGTCGACACCGGAGTGCAGCAGACCCTTGATGCTCGTGGTGTCGACCGCGAACGGCAGGAGCAGGCCGACCTCGTCACCCAACTGCGCCTCGCTGACCCACGCCGACGCCGGCCCGTTGACCCCGTGCAGCACGAACTCGACATCCACCTCGGCCACCTCCGGCCGGAGGGCTCGCACGGTGTACGTCCGCATGATGAAACGTTCGTCGGCAGGCTGTGCGCACCATTCGGCGTACCACTCCGGGCCGGACAGCAGCTTGATCGCCGTACCGTTCGGTGGGGCGAGCAGGACCTTGATCCGCTGGTCGGGGCCGGCGGTGACCGCGTCCGCGATCCGCGGTGCGACGAACGTCACGCGGCGCAGGTGCGGGCTCAGGTCGTCGACGGCCGCCACGGTGGCCAGGAGCGAGTCGAACTCGATCGGTCGCTCGAGCACAGTCGTCATACTGTGGTTTCTCCATAAACTTCGCGGGGGAGACGCAGGGTGCGGACCCGAGGGCGGCCGGGTTATGGTGAGACATCTAGAGGTTAGCCTTACCTAAGAGGATCCCGAAAGTCCAATGCCCCCGCCTAGTGCTGTCGCTTCCGCCGACCCCGACCTGGCCTCCGCTCCGGCGCGGCCGCGGCGGCGTGCCCGCCGGACCACCCTTGTCCTCGGACTGATCGGTTGCGTCGTCCTGCTGGTGCTGGTGATGCTGCTCAGCATCGCGATCGGGTCGAAGCAGATCCCGCTGTCCACCGTCATCGATGCCCTGCGCCACTACAACGAGGCGAACACCGATCACGTGATCGTCCGGTCGCTGCGGGTGCCGCGGACCCTGATCGGCCTGATGGTCGGCGCTGCCCTCGGGCTGTCCGGAGCGTTGATGCAGGGCGTGACCCGCAACCCGCTGGCCGATCCCGGCATCCTCGGCGTGAACGGCGGCGCCGCGTTGTTCGTTGTCGGGGGCATCTACTGGTTCGGGTTGTCGACGTTGACGGCGTACGTCTGGCTCGCGTTCGCCGGCGCCGCCGCGGCGTCCGTCGCCGTCTATCTGCTCGGGTCGCTCGGACGGGACGGCGCGACGCCGCTGAAGCTCGCGCTCGCCGGCGCGGCGCTGACCGCGATGCTCGGGTCGTTGACGACGGCGCTGCTGATCGGCGACGTCGACACGTTCGACCAGTTCCGGTTCTGGTCGGTCGGGTCGTTCGCCGGCCGCGGTTCGGATGTTGCGGCCCAGGTGGCGCCGTTCATCCTGGTCGGGATCGTGCTGTCGCTGTTCTGCGGGCGGGTGCTGAACGCGTTGTCGCTGGGGGATGACGTGGCGAAGTCGCTCGGTCAGCGGGTCGGTCTGGCCCGGTTGTTCGTCGCGGTCGTCGTCGTACTGCTGTGTGGCGCGGCGACCGCGGCGGCCGGGCCGATCGGGTTCATCGGGTTGACCATCCCGCACATCGCGCGGCTGGTGACCGGCCCGGACTACCGATGGATCCTGCCGTACTCGATGCTGCTGGCACCGATCCTGCTGCTCGGCTCCGATGTGATCGGCCGGGTCGTCGCGCTGCCCGGTGAACTCCAGGTCGGCATCGTGACCGCGGTCCTCGGCGCGCCCTTCTTCATCATCCTCGTACGCCGCCGAAAGCTGGCGGACTTGTGACGGCCGAAGCGGTTCAAGTCATTGCGCGGGCTCGTGCTGCCCGGCAGAGCCGTTCGCTCGTCGTCATCGTCGTGTTGGCGGTCGTGGTGTTCGCGACCTTCTGTGTCTCATTGTCGCTGGGTGACTTCAAGATCCCGGTGATCGATGTGGTGAAGACGCTGTTCGGCGGCGGCGACCACGCGACAGAGTTCATCGTCAACACCCTTCGGTTGCCCAGGGCGCTCACCGGCCTGCTGGTCGGGACGGCGCTGGGCCTGTCGGGCGCGATCTTCCAGAGCATCGCCCGCAACCCGCTGGCGAGCCCGGACATCATCGGCGTGACGTACGGCGCCAGCGCGTTCGCGGTGTTCGCGATCGTGACGCTCGGACTGACCGGGGTCGCGGTGTCGGCGTTCGCGATCGTCGGCGCGGTGCTGACGGCGTTCATCATGTACGTGCTGGCCTGGCGGCATGGGGTATCGAGCTACCGGCTGATCCTGATCGGCATCGGGATCGGCGCGATCGCGACCAGCATCACGTCGTACCTGTTGACCAAGGCGCGGGTGGAGATCGCTCAGCAGGCGCTGATCTGGCTGACCGGGAGTCTGAACGGGCGGGACTGGTCGAACGTACGGTCGCTGGCGATCACGTTCGTCGTGCTGCTGCCGTTCATGGTGTTCCTCGCCCATCAGCTGCGGATCCTGCAGCTCGGCGACGAGACGGCGTACGGGCTGGGGCTGCGGGTGGAGGTGTCGCGGCTCGGGTTGATCGTGGTCGCCGTACTGCTGGCCGCGGTGGCGACCGCCGCGGCGGGACCGATCGGGTTCGTGGCGTTCGTCGCGCCGCCGATCGCTCGGCGGCTGACCCGGTCGCCGGGGCCGGCGATGATCGCGTCCGCGTTGCTCGGGGCGCTGGTGGTCGGGTTGTCGGATCTCGTGGCACAGCACGCGTTCGGGGAGACGCAGTTGCCGGTCGGGGTCGTGACAGGCGTGGTGGGCGCGCCGTACCTGATGTTCTTGCTTGCCCGGGCCAACCGTGTCGGAAGTGGTGGCTGACAGATGGAGAACCTTGTGGAACACAGCTTGGCTGCCGACGGTCTCGCGGTCGGGTACGACCAGCGGGAGATCATCCACGACCTGTCGGTGCGGATCCCGACCGGGAAGATCACGGTCATCGTCGGCGCCAACGCATGCGGCAAGTCGACGCTGCTGAAGACGCTGGCGCGGTTGCTGAAGCCGTCGCGCGGGACCGTTCTGCTGGACGGTAAGAGCATCCAGCAGATCCCGACGCGGGAGGTGGCGACCAAGCTCGGCCTGCTGCCGCAGTCGCCGACCGCGCCGGAGGGGATCACGGTCGCCGACCTGGTCGGCCGCGGGCGGTACCCGCGGACGCGCTGGATCCGGCAGTGGTCGAAGTCCGACGACGAGGCGGTCGCGGACGCGATGACGTCGACCGACGTACTGTCGATCGCGGACCGGCCGATCGACGAGCTGTCCGGTGGTCAGCGGCAGCGGGTCTGGATCGCGATGGCGCTGGCGCAGGAGACCGACATCCTGCTGCTGGACGAGCCGACGACCTTCCTCGACCTGACGCACCAGTTCGAGGTGCTCGATCTGCTCGTCGACCTGAACAAGTCCGACGACCGGACGATCGTGCTGGTGCTGCACGACCTCAACCAGGCCTGCCGGTTCGGCGACCACCTGATCGCGATGAAGGACGGCGCGATCGTTGCCGAGGGCAACCCGACCGAGGTGATCACCGAGGACGTGGTCCAGGACGTGTTCGGCCTGGCCGTCAAGGTCGTCCCGGACCCGGTCGCCGGTACGCCGATGGTCGTACCGATCGGCCGCCACACGACCCGCACCGACACTCGGGATACCGCCGCCAGGGCGAATCCCGCGGCCGCCGCCCTGGCCGCGAGCGCTGCCGCCAACGGAGTCTGTCGCCCCACCAACCACTGACCTTCGTGCACAGGCCGGCGAAAGGGCTCTCGGTTTTCGTCGGTCGGGGTGGTTATGGTTGCGGCCATGTTGTCCGTGCTCGGGTATCACCGGTCCGTCCTCGCGGTTGTGCGCCGCTCGGACGAGCACGCGTGGGCAGCGTTGCACGGTGGGCCCGAGGGTTCCCTCGACGACGTGCTGATGCGGAACGCGTACCGGTTGGAGCCGGACGCGCATCCGTCGGTGTTCCGGGCCGGGGAGCGGGCGGCCCGGGCCTTGGAGCTGGGGGAGGACGTCGAGTACTTCCAGGTGAGTGGCGAGCCGAACGCGGCGTACATCCACCAGGCCAAGCCGGTCATCCTGTTCCAGGGGCCGTTGCTCGATCGGCTGGACGAGGACGAGCTGACCGCGGTGATCGGGCATGAGCTCGCGCATCGGTTGTTGTGGCAGGCCGAGGACGGCGGGTACCTCGCCGTCGACAGGCTCCTCGACGCTGCGGCCGGCGACGCGCGGACGCCCTCGCAGTACCTCGAGACGCATCGGCGGTGGTCGCTCGCGACCGAGTTGTTCGCGGACCGGGGCGCGTTGACGGCTTGCGGCGAGCTGAGTACGACGATCCGTGCGCTGCTGAAGCTGGAGACGGGCCTGAGTACGGCGGACCCCGCGGCGTACCTGCGCCAGGCGGAGTCGCTCGATCTGCGCTCCGGGAGTCGGGGGACCACGCATCCCGAGGCCGTCGGCCGGGCCTGGGCGTTGAAGAACTGGGTCGACGGAGAGTACGTCGAGGAGCTGGTCACCGGGCCGCTCGATGTGGATGCTCCGGACCTGCTCGACGCTCAGCTGTTGCGTGAGCTGAGCCGCGACTTTGCCGCCGCGATCGCGCAGACCGAGGGCCTGCGCACCGATGCGGTCGCCACGGCGGCCGCCGGATTCGCGGATGCTCCGGGCGGGCCGGCGGGAACTGTGCGGTTCGACGAGCCGTTGACTGTGCGTCCGGTGGATGGTGCACCTCTACCGCGACCAAGGCCGCTGGCGGCGGCGACCAAGCGGTACCTGTGCTACCTGCTGCTCGATCTCGCGACCGCCGATCCGGATGCCGGCGACGCTGGGCTGATCGCGTCGCTGGCCCTCGCCCGGCGGTCAGGCCTGCCCGGGTACGTCGATGTCGCGGATGACGAGCTGGGCTGGAGCGACAAGCAGCGAGCCAGGTTTGTGCAGGCTTCGGAGGTGATCGGATGAGCGTGGAGGATCTCGTCGCGCTCGCCGTTTCTCAAGGCGGCCTGGGCAACGACGCGCTGCTCGCGTCCGTGCTGCCGTTGTTCCACGAGACGGCCGCTGTGCATGAGCGCGGCCTGGTCGCGCCGCTGCGAGGTCTGGATCGGATCGTCGTCGACGAGCAGAACCGGCTCGGGTTCGCGCCTGCGGATGCCGGCCGGCCGGCGCTGGCTGTGCGGGAGCTCGATGCGCGGCAGGGGTCACGGCCGACTGCTGTTGAGGTCGTGGCGCACCGGCAGTCCGACTTTGACCTGGGAGAGAGTGGCGGCCAGGAGAAGACCGTCGTCCCCGACCCGGTGCCGGACGCGATCACCGCGCCGACGCTCGTCGCCGGTTGGCAGAGCTGGGAGCACGTGGTCGGTCACCACGACCAGCTCACCGACATCTTCAGCCTCGGACAGTTGCTGCTCGGGCTCGGCTGCGGTCTGGACCTGTCCCGTACGGCGGACGTCGCCACCCTGATCAATGCCCGAGGCAACTTGTATCGGCTCGATCCCGATCTGCATCCGGTGATCGTGTCGGTCGCCGCCCAGATGGTCGAGCCGGACCGGCACCGGCGCGCGCAGGACCTGCACACGTTGATCGAGCAGCTGGAGAACTACCGCGATCAGCCGCTGGACTTCGACGTCGAGGCGATCGTTCGCGGCGCGGCGGACCGGCGTACGGCGGTTCTTGGCGCGCTCCGTGATCGGCTGTTCGACCTGTCCCGGCGCAATCGGCTGATCAACTTCCGGGTGACCGCGCAGACGCTGAACCTCACCGAGGTGTCCGTGCCGCTGATGCTCGACGTACGGACGATCCGCTCGGAACAGCTGTTCACGTGGCGGGACGAGCTAGCCTCCGAACTGCTGAAGAAGCCACAGCCGCTCGGGAAGTGGATCCGGTACGACGAGGCGCCGTACGCCGCGAACACGTTGGACAAACTGATCTCCACGGCTCGTCGCGATCGGGCCGACTACGGGCAGGACCAGCTGCGGTTGGTGCCGGCGTTCCTGCGCTGGCACGACTTGAAGAACGATCGGGATACCCGGATCGCGTCGCCGTTGGTGCTGGCGAAGGTGGAGCTGACTCGCAAGCGCGGTGTGCGGGACTCGTACACGCTGCGGATCACCGATCCGATCGCGGAGGTCAATCCGACGCTGCGGCACAGTCTTCGGGTCTTGTACGGGATCGCCCTGCCGGAGACTGTCGACCTGTCCGCGCCGGGTGCGCTGCAGGAGTTGCACGAGCGGTTGGCGAAGGAGATCCAGGCGACCGAGCCCGGGCTGCAGTTGCACCTGCGGGAGAAGCCGCGGATCGATCTGGTCCGGCAGCGGGCGATGACGCGGCTGCGGACGTACAACCGGCGGCGGCGTGGGAACGTGGCGACCGGGTTCGGCGGGAAGCAGTATCCGTACTCGTATCGGCGTACCGACTATCAGCCGCTGGGTGTGCAGATCTACCGGACGCAGCTCGCGGAGCAGACGCTGCCGTTGGGGATCACGCTCGGTGACTCGCCGCGGCGGCCAGGGGCGCTCGAGACGGATGTCTACTCGATAGACACCGAGGGCGGACCGTACTCGTGGGACGTCGACCTGTGCGCGGTCTCGCTGGCGAACTTCAACTACCGGACGCTGGGGCTGGTCCGCGACTACGACGAGCTGCTGACGAGCGGGGAGTCGGCGGCGTCGTTCGATCAGCTGTTCTCGGACCGGCCGCGACCGATCGGGAGTACGCCGCCGGAGCTGGCTCCGTCCGACCGGCATCTCGTCGTACCTGCTGATGGTTCGCAGGTGGCGGCGATCGCGCGGGCCCGGCGAGGCGAGAGCTTCGTGATCCAGGGGCCGCCCGGGACGGGGAAGTCGCAGACGATCACGAACCTGATCGCGGACTTCGTGGCGCGCGGGAAGCGGGTCCTGTTCGTCTGCCAGAAGCGGGCCGCGCTGGACGTCGTACACGCGCGGTTGGCGAGCCGGCGGCTGGACGGGTTGTGCGCGCTGATCCACGACTCACAGGGGGACAAGAAGGCGTTCGTCCATGGGTTGCGGGAGACGTACGAAGCCTGGCTGTCCGCTGAGGACGACTTGGACACCCTGACCATCCGCCGCGCCGACCTGGTCGCGCGCGTCGACCGCCTGCTGTCCACAGTCGCCACCTTCGAACACCAGTTGGCTGCTGGCGAACCTCGCCTCCGCGACGTCATCAACCGCCTGGCCGAACTCCACAACCACGCGTGGGATCCCGCTGCCCTCGCTGACCCGACCGCAGGCCCGCCGTCCAACCCGGCGGAGCTTCCTGGCGTGACGGAGTGGTGGGCGACGCGGGATGTCGTGCGCGAGATCGCGCGGGAGCTTGCGTCGGCTGATCCGTCGACCGGTGGGGTGCTCGCGCGGAGCTCGCTCGCCTTTCTCACCACCGAGCGTTGGGACGGGACCGACGGGACCGTCGCCGCCCGCGAACTCCGCAGAACGTGGGACCTGGTGGCTGCCGCCTTGGCGGTGCTGGATGTGCCGGGTGCCATCGCCGCTCCGGCGGAGCCATCCTCTGTCGTAGGCGGCGCGGACGTGAGGGAAGTCCGGGCGCTGGCTCGACTTGGGCGGGTGCTGGAGCCGTTGGTGGGGGTGGATCGCGTGGAGGCGATCGTGCCGCGGTCTGCGACAGCCCGCGAACTGGCAGCTGCCGGCGACGAGCGCAAGCAGTTCGTGGCGGCGGAGCGAGCTGCCTGGAAGGAGGCCGCCGGCTGGCGCGACCCGTTGGCGCCGGCCGACGCGCGCTCCGCGCTCAAGGTTGCCCAGAGCAAGGAAGGCGGCATCTTCTCCTTCCTCAGCGGCGACTGGCGCCGCGTGAAGAACCTCGTTCACACCCGCTTCGACGCGACAACCCGCGCCGTACAACCCTCCATTACTGACACCCTCACCGACCTGGTCGCCGCCCACTCCGCCTCGGCCGCCGTCGAGCGACACGCCGAGCAGACCCGCCGCGACTGGGCCGTCGACGATCCACGCGAGCTGATCGACCAACTCGCCGCCGCCCGCAAGACCGTCCCCGACTGGCGCCTCGTCCTCCGCGACGGCGCCCCCGCCGAGCTCTCCCGCCTCGCCGACGCGTTGGACGAGGCCGAGGAATCGACCCAGGACCTGCTCGCCGACCACTGGGACACCCTCACAGTCGACGGCCTTCGTAACCTGGCCGACCGCCTGATCGCCAACAGCGCCGTCGTACGCGCAGTCGGCCCGAAGCTGCGCGACCTAGCCACCGCCCCGCCATCCGTCCTCGCAGCGCTCCGGCAACTCGACGCCTCACCTGACCAGCTCGAGTATGCCGTCTGCGCCGCCGAATGGGAGCGCGCCCGCGCAGCCGGACCCCTTCAGCTCTCGTCCGCGCAAGTCGACGCGATCGTCGGCGAGCTGAGCATGCTGTACGACGACCTGACCGAGCTGAACGCGGAGGTCGTCACCGCCCAGGTCCGCCGCCGCTTCCTCGCCGAGGTTGCGCACTCCGAGCGGAGCGTGACCGGGATGTCGCCGGAGGACCGCGAGCGGAAGAAGAGCTTCGCGACCGGCCGGCGCGAGCTGGAACACGAGTTCGGCAAGGTCATGCGGTACCGGTCGATCCGCGATCTCGCCTCCGGTGCGCCGGGTGAAGTGGTTGCGGTCCTGCGACCGGTCTGGCTGATGAGCCCGTCGTCGGTCTCCGACACGTTGCCCTTGACAACTTCTTTCGATGTCGTGGTGTACGACGAGGCCAGTCAGATCCCGGTCGAGGAAGCGATCCCGGCGCTGCACCGTGCTCCGCAGGTGATCGTCGTCGGCGACCAGATGCAGTTGCCGCCGACGCAGTACTTCCGGGTTCGCACGGACTCCGACCTCGACGCGGAAGACGACGCGGCCGAACAGGTCGGGATCGCCCTCACCGAGGACAGCTTCCTCTCGATCAGCGCGCTGCGGCTGGCGTCGACGATGCTCACGTGGCACTACCGGAGCCGGTCGGAGGCGTTGATCTCGTTCAGCAACTCGGCGTTCTACCAGGGCAAGCTCGCGACGGTTCCGGATCGGCTGCCGCCGCACGCGGCGCCGCCGTGGACGGTGCGCTCGGACTCGCCGATGGTGTCCGAGGTCTGCGACAGCATGCTGGCGGGGAGCGTCACGGCGGTTCGGCTCGTCGACGGGGTGTACGTCCGCCGCACCAATCCGGCCGAGGCGCGATGGATCGCTGCCTTGGTGCGGGAGACCTTGGTCCGGCAGACCGGGAAGAGTCTGGGGATCGTTGCGTTCTCCGAAGCTCAGCAGGGCGAGATCGAGCGGGCCCTGGACGAGTTGGCCGAGGCGGATCCGGAGTTCGCTGCCTTGTACGAGGCGGAGCAGGTGCGGACGCACGGCGAACAGGACGCCGGCCTGTTCGTGAAGAACCTGGAGAACGTGCAGGGCGACGAGCGCGACATCATCCTGATGAGCGTCTGCTACGGCGCCGGTCCGGACGGCCGGATGCTGATGAACTTCGGCCCGATCAACACCTCCGGCGGCGAGAAGCGCCTGAACGTCATCTTCAGCCGCGCCCGCGAACACATGGTGATCGTCAGCAGCATCGAACCCGAGGCCATCACCAACACCTACAACGACGGCGCCAACACCCTCCGCCGCTTCCTCGCGTACGCCGCCGCTGTGTCCCGCGGCGACCACGCCGCCGCGAAGGCTGCCCTCACGCCGTACGCCGTCAAAGCCAAGCCATCAGCACGACCGAGCGCTGTGATCGAGCAGCTCGCCGCGGCCCTCGAGGCACACGGGGTGGAGGTCGACACCGCTGTCGGGGAGTCGGTCTTCCGCTGCGACCTGGCCCTCAAACTGCCTGACGATCCGGGCCACCGCATCGCGGTCCTCGTGGACACCCCCGACCGAGTTGCCGCCGACACCCTCCTGGAACGCCTCACGACCCACCCCAGCGCCCTGACCACCACCGGCTGGCGCGTCCACCACGTCCTGACGACCGACTGGACCCGCTCCCCGGAGGCTGTTACCTCGCAGCTGATCGACGCCCTCCACCGTCCAGCAGACTGATGCGGGCCTGGTAGACGATCAGCCCGGCGAGCAACGCGCCGAGCGTGCCGAGGGCGAGGTCGCCGAGCGTGTCGGTGTACGCCGTCTGTAGTTCGGGAGAGTTGCGGACGAAGGTGACGTACTCGCCCAGCTCCCAGACGACTGCAGCGGTGGCGCCGAAGCCGAGAGCTACGAAGGCGGTGAGGCCCCGGGACAGCCCGTGCGGCGCGAAGGCGAGCAGGACGCCGGCGGTGAGGAAGCCCCAGAGGACGAAATGCATCGCGTCGTCCCACCAGTCGACGGTGTCGAACAGGTTGAGCCGATTGCCGATCAGGTCGATCAGCCACGGCAGCGTCATCAACAGATCCGCATGCCACGGGAAGGTGCGGTGGAGTTTGCTGCGAGTCCGCCCGTACGCCCACCACCACAGCGGGAGCACCATCGCGCCGATCGGGTACACGACCAGGCGGGCGGTCGACGCCTTCCCCTTGATCCCGCTCAGGTCCGGCCAGATCAGGGCCGAGAGCAACAATGCGAAGAGCAGCACCTTCGCGGCCAGGGCGGCGTAGCGGAGCCAGTTCGGCCGGGTGCCGGGGACCGTGGTCACAGCCATCGTCGTCATGCCTCCCAGTGAATCGGGCCGCTGGGCGAGGCGGATGAGTACAACTACGCGAAGAACCCCCGCGATTCCGTCAGTGTGACGGAGTCGCGGGGGTTCCGGACAGCGCTCGGATCAGCTGACGCTGACGAGGTCCACGACGAAGATCAGGGTCTCGCCCGGCTTGATCGCGTTGCCGGCACCGCGGTCGCCGTACCCCAGGTGCGGCGGGATCACCAGCTTGCGGCGGCCACCGACCTTCATGCCCTGGACGCCGGAGTCCCAGCCCTGGATGACCTGGCCGACGCCGAGCTGGAACGCCAGCGGGGCGCCGCGGTTGTACGACGCGTCGAACTCCTCGCCGGTCGAGTGGGCCACGCCCACGTAGTGCACGTTGACCCGCGAACCGGCCTTGGCCTCGTCGCCGTCGCCAACGGTGATGTCGGTGATCTCGAGATCCGCAGGCGGCGGACCGTCCGGAAAGTCGATCTCTGGCTTGTCAGTCATGCCACCAGCTAAGCAGACACGCTGGTGGTTGTCGTCACCCGCCTCGCTCAGCCGCGACTTGTGAGAGCCTCTCGCAGGGTGGCGGCGAACTCCTCCGGCTTGCCTGGCTGGCCGTACTCGTTGCCGAGGAAGCCACCGTGGCCACTCGGGAACGTCACCGGATCCAGACCGAGCTGGGCGGCCGCGGCCCGGCCGCCACGGGCGGCCATCTGATTCGCCGACTCCTCGCCGACACCGATGACAATACGGTCCTTCGCCTTGGCGAGGGCATCGAAGTCCGGCAGGTACGACGTACAGCCGCGGAGGTTCTGGCCGAGGAGTGCGTCGTCGCGCGAGCCGTCGTCCTCGGTGGGCAGGCCGAACATGGCCGGGTCGGGCGCAGGCTGCTCGGTGTAGTCGGCCGGGACCTCGCCGTCATACCCCACGAAGGCGATGAACTTGGCCATGCCCGCGCCCATGCCGTCGCGCTGGTACGTCGCATACATATCGGCGACCACGGCCAGCGCGGACTCGCTGTCGGGGATGACCGCGGCGAGCGGCGGCTCGTGGGCGACCAGGGTGTTGATCAGGTCGGGGCGCTTCGCGGTGAGGGCCAGCGCGTTCACCGCGCCGCCGCTGCTGGCGAAGATGTCGACCGGGCCGGCGTCGAGGTGCTCGATGAGCGCGGCGAGGTCGGCGGCGTGGTCGTCGGGGGAGAGCTCGGTGATCTCACCGGTCCGGACGCTCCGCTCGACACCACGCGGGTCGTAGGTGACGACCGTGCGATCGGCGAAATGCGAGGCCAGGGTCGGGAATCCGCTGGCGCCCATCGGCGAGCCGATCATCAGCAGCACCGGGCGGTTCGCGAGGTCGCCGCGAACGTCGTACGTCAGCGTGGCTCCGGGCACGTCGAGCGTCTGGGTCACAGGCTCTGGCATTGCAGCTCCTCCGCGGTCGGTCTCGTGATCGAGAGCCTAGACCGCTCCGGCTGCACGGAACAGGAACTCAAGGTGCACTATTGTCGCACTCTGTGATCACAAGGCTCGCTGTGTTGACCTGCCTGGCCGCGGTCCTGACGTCAGCTGTTGCCGTGGCAGCTCCGGCCGAGAACTATGCGCAGTACTCGCTGATGTTCGAGAAGTCAGCAGGCCAGTACTTCGCCGGCGGGACGGCTGCCGGCCAGTGGGCCTGGACGCCGCTGAGTGCCACCGAGTCCGACATCTCCTGGGGCGACCCCAAGGCATGGCCGCCGAAATCCGCCGAGCACTTCATCCACGCCGGCGACTGGGTCCTCCTCGACGGCTACAACGACGGTGCCGGCCGCCCCCTCACGCAGATCCAGCGCGTCACCAGCGAAAAGCTGGGCGACGCCAACTGCAACAACCTCCAGCCCATCCCCTCCGACGGTGGCCGCCAGCATTACGTCAAATGGACCATCCCCACCACCGGCTACTGCCTGGACGCCACCGGCACCATCAAGCCCCCCAACGGCTCCACGACAGTCACCTTCCGCCACCTCCAGAAGTGGCTACCACCCCACCCCTGCAGCAACCCGTACTACACCGCCCAAACCTGCATCACCCAGTACGAACAATGGTGGGACGACAACGAACACCCCTACTCCCTCCAACTCTCCCGAACCGTGGAAATCGCCCGGGGCCTAGGCATGGCGTTCACCAACCGCACCACAGTCCCCCTCACCTGGAACGCCGACGCCCGCTACTACTGGCACTACTGAGCCGCGCGGTGTCTCGGCGACACTGGATGGGTGCCGGTGTGGTCGACGCGGTAGCGGAATCCGTGGGGGCTGATCCATTCGATCGCACCGGTGGGCAAGCGTCGGCTTCGCCAGCCGCCGAAGGTCTTGGCGCGGTGGTGGAGTCGGCCGAGCGGTATGAGGTTGTGGGTGGTGGTTTGTCCGGGTGGACCGGTGCGGTCGTACGGCGTGATGTGGTCCTGGTCCATCCGCGCGGTGGCCTCGGCGCCGCTGTACGGGAACATGTCGACCGGGTGTCGCAACCGGACCCGCTCGCGGATTCGGTCCGGGATCTCGTAGCAGTGAACGCTGACCTGGTCGTGAAGGTCGATCACGGGCTTGATGACGACTTGATCGTGGCCGAGTAACTCGCTCAGCTGGTTTGCCAGCAGCGGTCCGAGCTCCTCGACCCGCAGTACGCCGTCGCCGGTCGCGAGTGTCCGGTCGGTGAGGTGCACGAACAGGGTGTGCTGCCTGCGCCGGCCGCTACCTGCACCAAGGCCGTTGCTGTGGGCATGCTGCTTGATGGCGGCGAGCCGGGCGGGCAGCTCGCCCGCAAGCATCTGCCGCGTGAACGCGTCTACGTCCGGGCTGGCCGAGGTCGGAGCCGCGTCGACCGCAGCCTCGTCCTCGACCGGAGCCTCGTGCATGTCTGCGTGTTGCTCTGGCTGGTTGCGGCTTGGTGCGGCCGAGCCGTTGCGGGAAGCGTCGGCGGTGGTGGTACGGGCCAGGTGGCGGGCGACTTCGAGGAGTTGGTGTGCTGCGGCCGGGTCGGCTATCCAGCCGATGGCTTTGGCGCGGCGCTGATCCAGGGTGTCGGTGTCGCCCAACGTTTTCAGGGCGCGCGCCAGGTCGTCGATGGTTGCGTCGAACCGGATCACGTCACCTGCGGCGGCGCGGACCCAGAACCGCTTCGTTCCATGGGCATCCGCGGGCGCGACGAACACACCTCGCGCCCGTGCGGCTGCCTCGGACTGGGCTTTGGCGAGCTCGGGGTCGGCCTGCCAGACGGCCGCGGTGACGATGGTCTCCAGTCGGCCCGGCGTGACGGTGTCGACGATTCCGACGACGCGTCGGTCGACGATCGCGGCGGCTTCCGGTGACAGCGACAGACAGGCGCGGGCGATCTTGCGGGCGCGCCAGGCGACGGCGTGTCCGCCGAGCACTGCAGCCCAGATCCTGGGCAGACGGTGGCGCAGCGCCAGCGCCTCGCCGATCAGCGAAGCGGCCGCACCAGTCGAGATGCGCAGCACCGCGCCGAACTCGATCGGTGCGAACTCCGCCACGCCCGGGCAGCCGGCACCGCCGTACACCTGGAGGCGTTCGCATCCGGGGAGCGGGTCGCTGGACACGACGGCGTTGCGATCGGCGAAGGCCAACGCGGCCTCGAGGATGCGCACGGCGGCGCGCTCCTGGATCTGGGCGAACTCCGATGCCGCGGACAGCACGCCCGCGGTGTCGAACTCACTCAGATCGGCTTCGAACATGTGTTCTATTCTATGCCGCGATCGACTCGTGACCAAATCCATGGACGCCCAGACGCCTTATCCACAAGGGGAAAGTCACACCCGGGCCCATGCATGAACGGGTGTAGGTCAGCGCGGACCGGCCGAGGCAAACAACAGCCGCCCGAAGAGCAGGTCTTCGGGCGGCTGCGGTGCTAGCGGGCTACTTCTTGACTGTCTTGTTGTACTGGTCGATCTGGGGCTTGATGGAGTCGGCGGCGGCCTTCATTGCCTGGGTCGGGTCGGTGCCCAGGACGGCCTTTTCGATGCCGTCTTCGGAGGCTTTGCGGGCTTGGGGCATGACGCCGAGGATGCAGCCGGAGGAGGCGTTGGTGGGCTTGGTGTTGTGGAGTTGGGTGATCGCGGTGGTGAACTGCGGGTACTGCGCCACCCAGGCCTTGTCGTCGGGCTCGTCGAGAGCCTTGGAGTTGATCGGGAAGTAGCCGGTGCCCGTGTGCCACGCGGCCTGCTGTGCCGGCGAGGACGCGAACTTCACGAACTCCCAGGCGGCGCGCTTCTCGGCGTCGGAGTGACCCGGGCCGTCGATCCACAACGATGCGCCGCCGATGATCGGGCCGCCGGTGTCGGAGGCGGTCAGGTGCGGGTACGGCGCGGTCAGCACGGTGAACTTGCCCTTCGCCGCGTCCAGGTAGCCGCGGAGTACCCCGGTCGACTCCAGCGACATCGCCGACGTACCGGACTTGAACACGGCCTGCGCGTCGTCGGTCTTCTTGCCGGTGTTCGGCATCAGGCCCTGCTTGACCATCTGCTGGTACCAGGTGGCGACCTTGACGCCCTGCTCGTCGGCGAAGTTGACCTTGGTCGCGAGGTCCTTGCGGCCGTTCTCGTTGTCGCAGTACGCCGAACCGGACTGCGCGATCAACTGCTCCAGGAACCATCCGTAGATCGCCGCGTTGAAGCCGTACTGCACCGTCTTCCCACCCTGCTTGACGGTGAGCTTCTTGGCGTCGGCCATGATCTCGTCGAGCGTCGTCGGCGGCTTCGACGGGTCGAGGCCGGCCTTCACGAAGGCTTCCTTGTTGATGTACAGCAGCGGCATCGACGTGTTGAACGGCATCGAGTTGAGTTGTGAGTCGATCGAGTAGTAGTTCGCGATGTTCGGCTCGATCGAGTCCAGCGAGTAGCCGTCCTTGTCGGCGAACTTCTGCACCGGCACGGTCTGCTTGGAGTCGATCATGAACCGCGACCCGATGTCGTAGATCTGTACGACGGAAGGCGTGTTCCCCTGCTGGACCGACGTCTTGTACTTCGTGATGGTCTCGTCGTAGTCACCCTGGTACACGGCGGTGACCTCGATCTTGCCGCTGTGCGCGGCGTTGAACGCCTTCACCAGCTTGTCGACGGCGGTGCCGTTGGCGCCCTTCATGCCGTGCCAGAAGGTGACCTTGGTGACCCCGGTGGCCTTGTCGAGCGCGCTCGCGTCGGGCACGTCCTGCGCACCGCTGCCGGAGTTCTTGTCGGAGGAGGAGTTGCCACCGCAGCCGGCGGCGACCAGAGCCAGCACCGCCAGCAATGAAGTAGCGACCGCCGTACGTCGTTGGAGGACGGATCTCATCAGGACCAACCTTTCTAGCGAATTGCACCCGCGGTCAGCCCGCGGACGATGAAGCGCTGGCCGAAGACGACGATGGCCAGCGTGGGCAGGATGGACAGCGTGACGCCGGCCAGGATGAGTCCCGGGTCGGCGGCCTCCGCGTCGTTGAGCTGGCTGATCCCGATCTGAAAGGTACGGCGGGACGCCGAGTCGCCGATCAGCAACGGCCAGAAGAACTGGTTCCACGCGGACAGGAACACGTACAGCCCGACCGCAGTCAGGGCCGGCTTGTTCAGCGGCAGCAGGATCCGGCGCAGGAACCGCCAGTGCCCGGCGCCGTCGATCGTGGCCGCGTCCCGCAGTTCCAGCGGGAACTGCAGGAACGACTGCCGGAGCAGGAACACCCCGAACGCGTTGGCCAGGAACGGCAGCACCAGCGCGATCATCGTCCCGGCGTACGACGCGGTCAGCCGTTCGCCGCCGAGCGACCAGCTGGTGATGGTGAGGTAGTTCGGCAGCACGATCGACTCCCACGGCACCATCAGCGTGGCCAGGAACAGACCGAACAGCGCCGCCCGTCCCCACATCTTCATGAAGACGAACGCGTACGCCGCGAGCACGCTGGTGATCAGCTGCGACAGCGTGATGATCGACGTCTGCAGGATCGAGTTCAGGTACTGCTGCCCGATCGGCGTACCCGACGACGCGGTGCCCTTGTAGTTGCCGGTGAAGAGCCCGTGCGGGAAGAGATCCGGCGGGTACGACGAGATCTGCCCGGGCGACATGATCGATCCGGCGACGACGTAGTACACCGGGAAGATCACCGCGATCGCGGCCAGGATCAGAACGGCGTACGTGATGATGCGGCCTGGTCTCACTTGTAGTGCACCCGCCTCTCCAGGACGCCGAACTGGATCGCCGTGCAGATCAGCAGGATCACCAGCAGCACGATCGCCTGGGCCGACGCGGCGCCGAAGTCGCTGGCGTTGTTCGCGAAGGCGGTGTGGTAGATCGAGTAGACGAGCGTCTTCGTGGACTGCTCCGGCCCGCCCTCGGGAGTGAGGATCTTGATCTGACCGAAGCCCTGCAGGGACTGGATCGTGGAGATCACGATCAGGAAGAACAGTTGCGGCCCGAGCAGTGGGATCGTGATGTACCGCGATGCGCGGAACCCGCCGGCGCCGTCCAGCGTGGCGGCCTCGTTGATCTCGGTCGGGATCGCGCCGATGCCCGCGGACAGGACCAGCACGTTGTACCCGATGCTCATCCAGACCGTGGTGATCGCGACGCTGATCAACGCCCAGGACGGGTCGGTCAGCCAGCCGATCCGGTCGACGCCGAAGTGGCCGAGCAGACCGTTGGCCAGACCGATCGCCGGGTTGTAGATGGTGGCGAAGATGACCGACGCGCTGGCGACCGAGAACGCGAACGGCAGCGCGAACGCGGTCCGGAAGATCCGGATGCCCTTGATGTGCTGCTCGAGCAGCAGGACGACGATCAGCGCACCGAGCACGCCCGGGATCACGGTGAGCAGCACGAACATGAACGTGACGCCGAGGATGTGCCGGAAGTCGGACGATCCGAGCATGTCGCGGTAGTGCTGCAGCCCGACGTACGCGTCCGGACGGCCGAAGAGGTCAGAGCCGTGCAGGGACAGCGAGACCGACTTCCCGAGCGGCCAGACGATGAACAGCGCGAACACCACCAGGCACGGCAGGAGCAGCAGCCAGGACAGCAACGAGGCGGCGGTGGGGCGGCGGCTGGAGCGCGCCGGTGCTGTTGTTGTAGTCAATCGCTCACCTCCAGTAAATGCGCAGTCTTACACCGCCGAGGGCCGCCGGGGCCAGAGCACGCTAGGCTGATCGCCCGTGAAGGTCTTGGTGATCGGCTCCGGTGGCCGCGAACATGCACTGGCCTGGGCGCTGGCCCAGGACCCTGAGGTCGAGCAGGTCGTAGCGGCCCCGGGCAACCCTGGCATCGCCGTGTTGCGTCCGGCGTACGACGGGCAAACGATCGTTTGCCGTTCGGTGGACATCTCGGACCACGACGCGGTCGTCGCGCTGGCGCAGGAGCTGGAGGCGGATCTGGTCGTGGTCGGCCCGGAGGCGCCGCTGGTCGCCGGCCTGGCCGACCCGTTGCGGGACGCCGGGATCCCGGTGTTCGGTCCGTCCCGCGAAGCCGCGCAGATCGAGGGTTCGAAGGCGTTCGCGAAGGACGTGATGGCCGCGGCGAGCGTGCCGACCGGTCGCGCGTACGTGTGCACGACGCCCGAGGAGGCCGCGACCGCGATCGACGCGTTCGGGCCGCCGTACGTCGTGAAGGACGACGGGCTCGCCGCGGGTAAGGGAGTCGTCGTCACGTCGGACCGCGAGGCGGCGCTCGCGCACGCGGCCGAGTGCGAGCAGGTGCTGATCGAGGAGTTCCTGGACGGGCCCGAGGTCTCGCTGTTCGCGATCACCGACGGCACCACCGTGCTGCCGATGCAGCCGGCGCAGGACTTCAAGCGTCTCGCCGACAACGACGAAGGTCCCAACACCGGCGGCATGGGCGCGTACACACCGTTGCCGTGGGCACCGGACGACCTGGTCGACGAGATCACCGAGAAGGTCCTGCAGCCGACGATCGACGAGCTCCGCCACCGCGGTACGCCGTTCAGCGGCCTGCTGTACGCCGGTCTCGCGCTGACGTCCCGTGGTGTCCGGGTGATCGAGTTCAACTGCCGCTTCGGCGACCCGGAAACGCAGGCGCTGCTGCCGATGCTGAAGACCCCGCTCGGCGGTCTGCTGCTCGCCGCCGCCACCGGCAAGCTTGCCGACCAGGGCGACCTGAGCTGGCGCGACGCCGCCTCGGTCGCCGTGGTGGTCGCCGCGAAGAAGTACCCGGCCAGCCCGCGCAAGGGCGACCCGATCGCGGGCGTCGACCAGGCCGAGAGCGATCACGTCCGCGTCTTCCACGCAGGTACCGCGCTCGAGGACGAGGAGCTCGTGACGTCCGGGGGACGCGTGCTCGCGGTCAGCGCCGTCGGCAAGGACCTCGCCGAGGCCCGCCAGCGCGCGTACGCCGCGGTCGGTCAGATCCGGATCAAGGGCTCGCAGCACCGTACCGACATCGCCCTCAAGGCCGAGCGCGGCGAGATCACCGTCTGACCTACCCGGCGGTCCAGGTGCCGTTCGACGGGCCGATCGACCCGTCGAAAGTGTTGTCCCGCACCGGGGTGAGCGGGTCGATCTTCGGCACGCCTGGCAGCGGGTGCTCCAAGAGGTTGCGGAGCTGCTCGTCCTCGATTCCCGGTACGCCGAGCACCGCGACCCGTCGTACCCCGGTGCCGGGGTGCTCGGCGAGCCCGCGGTACGTCGGGCTGAACCACCGGAGGAACCGGAGCTGACCCTTGGCGCGGACGGCTCTGTCGAGGTCCGCGACCTCCGGGGTGGCCGCGACCTGTGCGAGGAAATCGCCGACGCCGAGCCCGGTCTCCGGAACCACGGCCAGGGCGGCGGCTTCGATCGGGTAGACCGACTCGGCGCGGGCCACCTTGACCCGCTGCCGCTTGTAGGCGATATCCAGCCGGCCGTCGGTGGCCAAGGCCACGAAGGTAACGACAGCGGCTCGCTCTGCGCCGCCGACCAGCCAGGCGACCTCGTACGGTGTCAGACTGTCCATGTACTCAGAGTGACCTTCGATAGGGTCAGTCGTCCGATGGAACCGGATCGATGGGTCGGGGGTGTAGGCAGGTATGGAGACGGAGGGGCTGCGGGAGTTCTACCGCGCACACCAGCCACGGCTGGTCGGGGTGATCTCGCTGCTGACCGGGTCACGGGCCGAGGCGGAAGACATCGTCCAAGAGGCGTTCGTCCGGCTGGTGCCCCGCTGGCAGAAGGTCTCGCGGTACGACTCTCCGGAGGCCTGGGTGCGCCTGGTCGCCGTGCGGCTGGCCGCGAACCGGCACCGCGACGGCAACCGGTTCACGCAACTGTTCCACCGGCTGCCGGCGGATCATGTCCCGGACCCCGCCGACAGGTACGCCGGTGACCTCGAGCAGGCTCTCGCCGGCCTGCCGATGCCGACCCGGCAGGTCGTCGTCCTCCATTACGTCTGTGACCTGAGCGTGGCTCAGGTGGCGGACACGCTCGGGATCGCGGAAGGCACGGTCAAGTCGCGCCTCTCCCGCGCCCGGGACTCCCTGTCCGATTCATTGCTGTTGAGGAGTGACGACCATGCCTGATCTGCAGGAAGATCTGCAGGCCCTGGCGGACCGCAAGGCCGCCGAGTCCGCCGGTGACTTCGACTCCGTCCTGACCGCGGCCCGTTCCCGCAAGCGCCGCCTGACCGCCGGTCTGACCGTGCTCGGTGCGGCTGTCGTGGTCGGCGCCGTCGCGGTCGTCCCCACGCTGCGGCCGGCGAGCAACAACGTGCCCGTGGCCGACAGCCCGGTCCCGACGAACGCGGTCGCACCGCCCGAGGTATCGGTCCAGCCGAACCCGGCGCCGGTCGAGAAGGCCGGTCCGCTGACGCTCACCTCGGCGAAGGCGCTGGTCGCCGGTGGCCAGGTCGTCGCGTCGTTCCCGGACAAGGCTGTCCGCAACGTGACCTTCACGCTCGCGTCGGCGGCCAAGCCGGACGTGGCGCTCTACACCCTGGTCGCCAAGGTGCCGGGCGACGCCACCACGCCGTACTCGATGAAGGTGAACCCGGGTGAGGTCGGGATCGCGATCCCGCAGTACACCAGCGCCGGGCCGTACACGCTGGCCATGCCGAAGGGCCTCGCCGCCGGTTCCTACCAGCTGTGCACCCTGTCCGGCGCCAAGCTCTGTGGTCTGGTGACGGTCGGGTAGTAGCCGTCTGGGAGAATGGGGCTCGTGACCAAGCCCCTGATCCCCAACGTTCTCGCCGCGCGCTACGCCAGTCTGTCGATGGCGGAGCTGTGGTCACCGGAGCACAAGATCGTGCTCGAGCGGAAGCTCTGGGTCGCGGTGCTCAAGGCCCAGAGCGAGCTCGGGGTCACGGTTCCGGACGGGGTCGTCGAGGACTACGAGCGGGTCATCGACCAGGTCGACCTGGCGTCGATCGCGGCCCGCGAGCGGGTCACGCGGCACGACGTGAAGGCGCGGATCGAGGAGTTCAGCGCGCTCGCCGGGCACGAACACATCCACAAGGGGATGACGAGTCGTGACCTGACCGAGAACGTCGAGCAACTCCAGATCCGCGCCGGTCTCGAGCTGGTCCGCAACCGCGCGGTGGCAACCGCCGTACAGCTCGGGCAGAAGGCGGCCGAGCACGCGTCGCTGGTGCTGACCGGCCGCTCCCACAATGTCGCCGCGCAGGCGACCACGCTGGGCAAGCGGTTCGCGTCGGCCGCGGACGAGCTGCTGGTCGCGATCGCGCGGATCGAGGAGCTGATCGAGCGGTATCCGCTGCGCGGCATCAAGGGCCCGGTCGGGACGTCACAGGACATGCTCGACCTGTTCGGCGGTGACCCCGCCAAGCTCGACAAGCTGGAGCACGACATCGCCCAGCACCTCGGGTTCAGCCACACCCTGACGAGCGTCGGCCAGGTGTATCCCCGGTCGCTCGACTACGAAGTCGTTTCTGCACTGGTGCAGCTGGCGGCCGGGCCGTCCAGCCTGGCGACGACGATCCGGCTGATGGCAGGGCACGAGCTGGTCACCGAAGGCTTCAAGGAGGGCCAGGTCGGCTCGTCGGCGATGCCGCACAAGATGAACACCCGGTCCTGCGAGCGGGTCAACGGCCTCGCCGTCATCCTCCGCGGGTACGCCTCGATGGCTGGCGAGCTGGCCGGTAACCAGTGGAACGAGGGCGACGTCTTCTGCTCCGTCGTACGCCGGGTCGCGCTGCCGGACGCGTTCTTCGCGCTGGACGGGTTGTTCGAGACGTTCCTGACCGTGCTGGACGAGTTCGGGGTGTACCCGGCGGTCGTCTCGCGCGAGCTCGAGCGGTACCTGCCGTTCCTGACCACGACCAAGGTGCTGATGGCCGCGGTGAAGAACGGCGTCGGCCGGGAGACCGCGCACGAGGTGATCAAGGAGCACGCGGTCGCGACCGCGCTCGACCTGCGCAAGGGCCTGCCGGCGAACGACCTGTTCCACCGGCTCGGTGCGGACGGCCGGCTCGGGCTGGACGAGGCGCAGATCGTCGGGATCGTCGGTGAGCCCCTGTCCTTCACCGGAGCCGCCGTCGCCCAGGTCGGGGCGGTCGTCGCGAAGATCGACGACCTCGCGAAGCGCTACCCGGAGGCCGCCGCCTACACGCCGGGTGACATCCTCTAACCCGTGTTCGCACCGCTCACCTGGATCCTGGTCGCGCTGTCGCTGGCCGCGGCAGTGTTCGCCGTCGTACTGGCGGCGCGCGACAAGCGGATCAACTGGACATTGCTCGGCGCGCTCGGCGTCATCGAGGTCGGGCTCCTGGTGCAGCTCGTGATCGGCATCGTGCAGCTGAGCGGCACCGACCGGGACGTGTCCGGGCCGTTCTTCATCGGCTACCTGATCGGCTCGCTGATCATCCTGCCGATCGGGGCGTTCTGGGCGCTGGCGGAGAGCAGCCGCTGGGGCGCGGGCGTGCTGGCCGTCGCCTGCCTGGTGATCCCGATCCTCGAGCTCCGGCTGTACGACGTGTGGACGGCCTGACATGACCGATCCCGCAGCGACCAAGCACGGACCCGGACGAGTCCTGATCGCGGTGTACGGCGTGTTCGCGCTGGCCGCGACCGCACGGGCCGGCGTACAGATCGCGACCAAGTTCACCGACGCGCCGATCGCCTACCTGCTGTCGGCCGTTGCCGCGGTCATCTATTGCGCGGCGACGTTCGCGTTGGCCAAGGCAACCAAGGTGTCCCGCAAGGTAGCCACGGCGGCGATCGCGATCGAGCTGGTCGGCGTGCTCGCGATCGGCGCGTTCAGCTACGCCGCACCGGACGACTTCCCGGACGCGACCGTGTGGTCGCACTTCGGCCAGGGCTACGGGTTCGTGCCGGTGGTGCTGCCGGTGCTCGGGCTGCTCTGGTTGCGTCGCACTCGGTAACTGCCAGCAAACTGCCAGCCACACACAGGGGCTGGCACAGGTTGACCGGACAGCATCGGTGTCATGCAGATTCCAGGTCATCCTCGGGTCGAGATCGTCGTACCCGTCAAGAACGAGGAACACGACCTCGGACCGAACATCAGACGGCTGCGGGAGTTCCTCGACACCGCTTTCCCGTTCCCGGCCGAGGTCTGCATCGCGGACAACGGAAGCACAGACGCGACATATGAGATCGGCATGCTGCTCGCGAGCGAGCTGCCCGGGGTCCGGATCGTCCGGCTCGAGCAGTCCGGTCGCGGCCGTGCGCTGAAACAGGTCTGGTCCGCGAGCACCGCGGAGGTGCTCGCGTACATGGACGTCGACCTGTCCACCAATCTGAACGCCCTGCTCCCGCTGGTGGCGCCGCTGCTGGCCGGGCACAGTGATGTTGCCATCGGCACCCGGTTGGCGAAGAGCTCCCGGGTGGTCCGGCGGCCGAAGCGGGAGTTCATCTCACGCTCGTACAATCTGTTGCTGCGGGCAACATTGAGCGCACACTTCTCCGACGCGCAGTGCGGATTCAAGGCGATCCGCGCCGACGTGGCGCACGAGCTGCTGCCGCTGGTCGAGGACACCAGCTGGTTCTTCGACACCGAGCTGCTCGTGCTCGCCGAGCAGGCTGGGCTGCGGATCCACGAAGTACCGGTGGACTGGGTCGACGACCTCGACTCCCGGGTCGCGATCGCGAAGACGGTCGGCGAGGATCTGCGGGGGATCGCTCGACTGATGCGCAGCCGCGTCGATCTTGAGCCGATCCGGCAGAAGTACGGGCGGCCACGGATCCTCGATCCTCGGACGGCGATGGCGGCCCGGGTACTGCGATTCTGCGCGGTCGGCGTGCTCAGCACGGCGGCGTACGCGCTGCTCTATCTCGTCCTGCGCCAGGGCATGCCGGCCCAGGTGGCGAACCTGCTGTCGCTGCTGATCACCGCCGTCGGCAACACGACGCTCAACCGCCGGATCACCTTCGGTGTCCGCGGAGTCGAGGGCCGCTGGCGGCACCAGCTGCGTGGCTTGGTTGCCTTTGGCATCGGCTGGAGCCTGACCGCGGCCTCGCTCTGGCTGTTGCACACGGCAATCGCCGCGCCGCACCAAGCGGTGGAGATCACCGTGCTCACCATCGCGAACCTGGCCGCCACCGTGGTCCGGTTCAGCCTCTTCCAGACGTGGGTGTTCGACGACGACGCGCCTACCTTGCCCGCCTTCGAACCCCCAGCGGTTCTCGACCAGACCCGGAGCAACTGAAATGACAACGCTGACCGATCCCGTCGAGGCGACACGGCCGCCGCGCGCGATCAGCACGCAGTACACGCTCGGCCGGGACAAGGTCCTGTACGGCGGTCTGCTGGTGCTGACCGCGATCGCGTACCTGTGGGGTCTGTCCAAGAACGGGTACGCCAACGAGTACTACGCCGCCGCCGTACAGGCCGGGTCGACGAGCTGGAAAGCCTGGTTCTTCGGGTCGTTCGACTCGTCGAGCTTCATCACCGTGGACAAGACCCCGGGCTCGCTGTGGGTGATGGGGCTGTCCGCGCGGATCTTCGGCTTCAACAGCTGGAGCATGCTGGTGCCCCAGGCCCTGATGGGCGTCGCGAGCGTCGGCTTCGTGTACGTGTCGGTGCGGCGGTGGTTCTCCGCGAACGCCGGTCTGCTGGCCGGTGCGATTCTCGCGATGACGCCGGTCGCGGTGCTGATGTTCCGGTTCAACAACCCGGATGCGCTGCTGATCCTGCTGCTGTGCGCCGGTGCGTGGGCAGTGATGCGGGCGATCGACTCGGTCAAGTACTCGGCGCGGTGGATGATTCTCGCGGGTGCGCTGGTCGGGTTCGGGTTCCTCACGAAGATGCTGCAGGCGTTCCTGATCCTGCCGGCGTTCGGGCTGGCGTACTTGGTGGCCGGGAAGCCGGCGCTCGGGAAGCGGCTCCTGCACCTGGTGCTGGCGACTGTCTCGCTGATCGTGAGCGCCGGTTGGTGGGTTGCGATCGTCGAGCTGCTGCCGGCGTCGGCGCGGCCGTACGTCGGTGGGTCGTCGGACAACAGCATTCTGGAGCTGACGCTCGGGTACAACGGGCTCGGCCGGTTGAGCGGGAACGAGTCCGGGTCGGTCGGCGGCGGCGTCGGGAACCCCGGCTGGGGTGGTGCGACCGGGCTGCAGCGACTGTTCGGTGGTGAGTTCGGGTCGCAGATCTCCTGGCTGATGCCGGCTGCGCTGCTCGCAACCGTCGTACTGGTCGTTGCTGCGGGCAAGGCGCCGCGGACGAACAAGACTCGCGCGTTCGCGCTGCTGTGGGGCGGGTGGCTCGTGGTCACCGGCCTGGTCTTCAGCTACATGCAGGGCATCATCCACCCGTACTACATGATCGCGCTGGCACCGGCCTTCGGTGCGGTGATCGGTGGCGCGATGTCGATCCTGTGGCGGCGCCGGGCGGAGTGGTTGCCGCGGGCAACACTTGCCGGTGGAGCATTGCTGACGGCCGGATGGAGCTTCGCGCTGCTGAACGGGACTCCGACCTGGCACCCGTGGCTGCGTTGGGTGGTGCTGATCAGCGGTGTGCTCGCGGCCGGGCTGGTGTTGCTTCTGCCCGAGCTGAAGCTGCATCGTTCGGCGGCTCGACGGGCCGGGATTGCAGCTGCGGCGGTGCTGACGTTCAGCGCGCTGGCCGGGCCTACAGCGTACTCGATCGACACGATCAGCACGGCGCATGCCGGCGCGATTCCGACCGCTGGTCCTGGCGGGATGGGTGGCATGGGCGGTGGACGTGGTGGCGGTGGCTTCGGCGGACGGATGGGTACGCCGCCTGGGCAGACCGGGACCGGGACTGGAACTGGGGCCACGGGTCAGCCCGGGACTGGCGGGACGACTACTGGAGGTGGACTGCCTGGTGGTGGTGTCGGCGGGTTCCTTGGTGGTGGCGGGACGAGTGGGGTCTCGAGTGAGCTGGTGACGCTTCTGCAGAACGGCGCGAAGGGGTACACCTGGGCCGCCGCCGCGGTGACTGCGAACGGAGCCTCACCGCTGCAGATCGCGTCCGGCGAGCCGATCATGGCGATCGGCGGGTTCAACGGGACCGACCCGGCGCCGTCGCTGGCCGAGTTCGAGCAGCTGGTTGCCCAGGGCAAGGTTCACTACTTCATCGGGAGTGGTGGCGGCGGGATGATGGGCGGCCGCGACGGCACCTCCAGCGAGATCGCCACCTGGGTCAGCGAGAACTTCACCGCCCAGACCGTTGGCAGCACCACCGTGTACGACCTCTCCACCGGAACAGGAGCATGAAGATGACGCAACCCCAAGAAGCCCAGTGGCAAGCAGCCAAAGCCGCTTCCTCCCCGCAACCGGATGCTGCGCAGCAGGCGGGTCCCGGGGCGGTCGCCCCCTCTCCCGCGACTCAGCCCGCTCAGGTTGGGGCGGGTGGGAAGCGGCCGAGCAACGTGGTTCTTGCTGGGGCGGGCTCTGTGCTTGCCGTGCTCGCATTCCTTGGTGGGATGGCGGTCGGGCATTCGTGGGACGGGACGAGCAACCAGCAGAACCAGTTCGGTGGGCCGGGCGGTGGCGGCTTCGGCCGCGGTTTCCAGGGACAGGGCAACGGTCAGGGCACGGGTCAAGGCACGGGCCAGGGCACCGTGCCCGGCCAAGGAACCCAGCAAGGTCAGGGGACCCAGCCGGGGACGACGCAGAACGGGTGAGGGTCGGTTGAAGTAGACAGCCCGGCGGGTCACGAGCGGACACTCGGCCCGCCGGGCGCTGTTTTCTGGACGATCGTCAAGTGTGGAACGACACGCGGAATGGTTCACCGGCGCACCGGGTGGGGTAGGGATGGGGGCGTGGAATGGTCGAACGTCACCTGGTTCCTGACCGCGCTCGGTGCGGTCGTCGTACTGATCACACGCGTCCGGCTCGGTGGGACGGTGGTGGACGGTACCGCTCGCGGCGCGGGCCGGCACGGGTTTTCCGCTGCCCTGCTGCGGTTGCACACCGTCGTCGGAGTGATCACGCTCCTCGGCTGGGTCGTTGCCCTGATCACCGGTCGGCGGGAGATCGCGCTGGTGATGCTGGCCGGGTGGTGGTTGCTGACCGTCATCGGATTGTTGCTTCTGGCCCGTTGGTTGCCGAGCGGAGGCAAGCATTCCGAGGACACACAGAGTGATGCCTGGGGTTCCGGCGCGGGCCTGTCGGTCCTCGGCCACGTCGGCATGCTGATCGGCGTCTGCTACTTCACCTTCGTCACGGTCACCGAGCGCTTGTGAGTCCTGCGATCAGCGCCGTGACAGAGCGTCGTACTGCGGCCTCGAACGCTTCTGGTGAGAGCGTTGCCCCGGCCCCGGCGACCCGGTCGTACAGCAGCCCGTCCATCATCGCGGCCACCGGCCAGGCGGCGGCTTCCGGCTCGGGTACGCCGATTCCGCCGAGCAACTGCGCGAGCATGGTCCGCAACTGCCGCCCGCCCTCCTCGATCGCGGTCCGTAGGTCCGGCTGACGGCTCGCCTCCAGTGACAGCTCGTACCGCGCGACCAGATCGTCCGGTCGATCCTGCGCCAGCCCGACTGTCATCCCGATCAGCAACTCCAGCGGATCCGCGTCGACCGGCGGCATCCCGCTCACGTCCCTGGTGAGCATCCGGCTCACGCAGGCGGTCAATAGCGCGTTCCGGGTGCGCAGGTAGTACGACGTGGAGCCCGGCGGCAGGCCCGCCTCGGTGTCGACGGCGCGGTGGGTCAGCCCGCGCAGGCCGCGGGTCGCGACCAGATGGATCGCGGCGTCCGCGATGGCGTCCTGGCGATCCGCACCCCGCGGAACCTGCTTCGTCACGCGGGTCAGTCTCGCACTTCCCAACCAAACTCTACAGATGTAGAGTCAAGATCATGAAGACGGCGATCGTGGTCGGAGCGGGTATCGGAGGGGTTACCGCTGCTGTCGCGCTGCAGCAGTGCGGCTGGCAGGTCACAGTGCTGGAGCGGGCTCCGGAGCTGGGCGAGGTGGGGGCCGGCATCTCGGTCTGGCCGTCGGCGGTCGCCGTGCTCGAGGAGCTCGGCGTCAAGGGGGTCGAGAAGGCGTCGGTGCAGTCGAAGCCGGCCGGGATGCGGAGGCCGGACGGCCGGTGGGTGGTCAGCGCGGCCGAGCTCGGTGTCGAGCTGCCGGTGATGATCCACCGGGCGCAGTTGCACGACCTGATCACCGCCGAGTTCGGTCCGGCCGTGACGGTGCGGACGGGGTGCGACGTGACGTCGGTCGAGCAGGATGCCGACGGGGTGACGGTGAACGGTGAGCTCCGGGCCGAGCTGCTCGTCGCCGCGGACGGGATCCGGAGCGCGGTGCGGGGAGGGTTGTACCCGCAGTACAAGGGCCCGCGGTACTCGGGATTCTCGGCGTACCGGGGGATCGCGGCCGTGGATCTCGACGACGGCGGCGGGGAGACCTGGGGCCATGGGCAACTGTTCGGGTTCGCGCGGCTGATCGACGGGCGGTTCTACTGGTACGGGACGGTGAACCAGCCGGCCGGCGCGACGAGTGAGCCGACGGTGTTCCAGAGCTGGCACGACCCGATCCCGAGGCTGGTCGCCGGCAGCGAGAAGGTGCTGCAGAACGACATCTACGACCTGACGTTGCCGCTGGTTCCGTTCGTCCAGGGTCGAGTGGTCCTGGTCGGCGACGCGGCCCACGCGATGACGCCGAACCTGGGCCGCGGCGCCTGCTCCGCGATCGAGGACGCGGGCGCCCTGGCCCGCCACCTGCAAGGCGGCGAGCTCCCGACGGCACTGACGGCGTACGACGCTGAACGGCGGCCCGCGACGACCAAGCTGGTCAAGCGGTCGCGCGCTCTCGGTCGAGTAGCCCAGGTCGAGAATCCGCTCCTCCGCGCCACCCGCGACGGCCTGTTCGGCCTAGGGGGCAAGCTGATGGCGCTGCGCGCCCGCAAGTAGGCTCGCGGCTGTGATCACAACGCCGCAGGCGCCGGAGATCCCAGGCGCGAAGCACATTCACTCCGGCAAGGTCCGGGACCTGTACGAGCTGGAGTCCGGCGACCTGCTGATGGTGGCGAGCGACCGGATGAGCGCCTTCGACTGGATCCTGGAGTCGACGATCCCCGACAAGGGGAAGGTGCTCACCGCGATGAGCCTGTGGTGGTTCGAGCAGCTGGACATGCCGAACCACATCATCTCCACCGATGTGCCGGCCGAGGTCGCGGGCCGTGCGGTGGTGTGCGAGAAGCTGGCGATCTACCCGGTCGAATGCGTGGCCCGCGGGTACCTGAGCGGCACCGGCCTGCTCGACTACAACGCCACCGGCGCCGTCTGCGGCATCCCGTTGCCGGACGGCCTGGTCGAGGGGTCCCGGCTGGACGACCCGATCTTCACCCCGGCGACCAAGGCCGAGCTCGGCGAGCACGACGAGAACGTCTCGTACGACGCGGTGGTGGCGACCGTCGGCGCGGACACGGCGTCGACGCTGCGGGACACCACCTTGGGGATCTACACCTGGGCCCGGGCGATCGCCGAGGACCGCGGGATCATCCTGGCCGACACGAAGTTCGAGTTCGGCGCCCGCGCGGACGGGACGCTGGTGCTCGCCGACGAGGTGCTCACGCCGGACTCCAGCCGGTTCTGGCCGGCCGACCAATGGTCCCCGGGCAAGCAGCAGTCGTCGTACGACAAGCAGATCGTCCGCGACTGGCTGCAGTTCGAGTCCGGCTGGGACCGTACGTCGGGTGAGGCGCCGCCGCCGCTGTCCGACGAGGTGGTCGAGCGGACCAGGTCGGCGTACATCAGCGCCTATGAGCAGCTGACGGGTCGCAAGTTCGACGCCTAGAAGGCGCTGACACCCAGCGCGAGCAGGATGAAGCGGGCGCCGCGGCCGGCGAGGACCGACAGGGTGAAGACGACGGTCTTCATCCGCGAGGCGCCGCCGATCAGCGCCACGCCGTACAGGGGCGGGACGCCGACGAAGGCGCTCAGCAGTGTGACCGGGACGCCCCAGCGGCTGTCGCTCATGGCGTCCAGGAGGCGTTTGGTGAGGTCGCGGTTCCACTGGACGAAGCGGCCCCGGCGGGTGTCCAGGTTGACCGGCTTGGGCTCCTTGGTCTTACGGGCCGCGTAACCGGGGCGGTACCGGACGGCCAGGAACATCGCGACCTTGCCGATGGTCTGGCCGACGGAGATCCCGGCCGCGGCGACGACCGGGTTCAGGGCGTGGGTGGCCCCGACGGCGAGGACGTACGCCTCGGCGTTCATCACCGGTACGACTGCGGAGCCGATGCCGAAGCCCACCGCGAGTACCAGTTGCCATACCCACATGACTCCGAGGCTATGTGCCACAGCGGCCATTGCCACGGAACTCAGCCCCACTTCCGGGAGGGACCAGGGTCACACCCGACCCTGGTGCAGGCATCCTTGACAGTCATCGCGGCTGTCCCGGGGAAGCGAGCCGGCGGCCGCAGAGGATCTCGATCAGACGGTAGGACGAGACCACCTTGACCAGCAAGGCCGCGATCGCGACGGCGTACGGCAGCCATTGGGCGCCGGTGTGGCCCGCGACGACGAGCGAGATCACCACCGCGCCGGTGTTCATCGCCTTGGCCGGCTTGGACCAGTTCCAGACGTAGATCGGCCGGTCGACCTTGTAGAAGTAGTTCGGGCTGAGCATCCACGGCCAGAGCAGGAACGAGAACGTCAGCATCGTGTCCAGGACGCCGAACTGCGCCAGGTAGATCGCCAGCGGCCCGATGGTCACGGGGTACGTCGCCATGAAGGCCGCCGCCAGCAGGAACGAGCAGGCCCGGTCGCAGACGATGTCGAACACCGCGCCGGACAGCGACTCCTCGTTGCGGCGGCGCGCCACCCAGCCGTCGAGGCTGTCGCCGAACCAGTACGAGAAGTACCCGAGCACCAGCCACTCCAGGTCGCCGGTGCGGAAGGCGATCGTGGCGACAGCCATCGCGATCACGGTGCGGACCAGCGTGATGCGGTTCGGCACGCCCAGCAGCAGCGCAGGCCGGACCGCGAGGGGTGTCGAAGTCATGCGGCCCTCAGATTCTCGGGATCCAGTGCGTCCCGGAGTTGGTTGCGAAGCAGGAAACCGGCGGCCGCGCCGCCGAGATGACCGAGCAGCCAGCCGCCCGCCGTCAGGGCAGCTGCGATCAGCAGCGTCCTCGGCTCGAACGGATCCACCGCGCCGCCGACCACCCGGCCGAGGCCGACCAGAGTGCCCAGCAGCAGACCGGACGCGAGCGCCGGCGCGGCGACCGCGGTCAGCTGGCGGCGGATCACGCGGCGGAGGAAGTGCAGGTCCACGCCCAATGCGGTCAGGCTGGCGAACTGGCGACGCTGGTCCACCAGTTGGTCCGCGACACCGACGATCAGTGCGGCCATCGCGGTCAGCGCGAGCAGGACGAGGCCGGCGATGGTCAGCCCGAATCCGGTGTTGTAGAACGCAGCGGAGCCGTGCAGCTGGTCGTCCGCCGAGATGCTGGCGATCGCGTTGGCCATGGTGCCGACGAGGAAGCCGCAACAGCCGAGCAGCATGCAGATCCGGGACGCAGGGCGCGAGTCGGTGACCAGCCGGACGCCGGTCAGCAGGTATGCCGGGTCGCCCGACCGCTGCAGCCGCCGTCCGATCGCCCTGATCCACACCGCCGACGTGCTGAGGAAGAACAGCGCCATCCCGGCCAGTGCGATGGTCGATGCCACGTAGCCGAGGTACGGCGAACTCAGCAGGCCGAGCACGATCAGCACCGGTCCGGCGATGATGCCGGTACGACGCTGTGCCACGGACTGTGGTCCGGGTGGCACTGGTCCGTCCCGGTGCAGCAGGCTCCCGATCAGCGCACCGGCCGCCGTCATCACGATCACCACTGGGATCCACAGGGCGGCGTCCAGCACCTCCGCGCCGGGCAGGATGCGGGCCATCCGGGGGAGCGCGCCGAAGAGCAGGCTGAGCAGCAGGTACGCCGGTCCGGCGAGCAGTCCGCCCACCAGGCCGGCCATTGCTGCGTCGGCGACGGTCAGCTGACGCAGTTGCTTGCTGGACGCACCTGCCAGTCGCAGCGCGTCCAGTCGCCGTTCGCGGGCCGCCGTACCCAGGCGCAAGGCCTGGACTGCGAGGCCTCCGGTGAGTACAGCGAGGATGACGAGGATCGCGATCAGTCCGGAGCGGAGTCCGCTCTCGGCGACGTAGTTGCTGTAGATGGCCTCGCTCAGCTCACCCTTGCCGAGGCGTGCGACGCGCAGTGCGCCCAGCAGCAGGGCTCCGCTGAGTGCGAGGGTCGCAGTGGCCAGTTGGACTCGGCTACGGTCCGCCAGCGTGCGTGAGCGGGCCAACTGCACCAGTGTCTCGAGCGTCATCCGAGCGACACCTCGTGCTGGATCAGGCCGTCGCGCAGCCTGATCTCCCGGTCTGCGGAGGCGGCGACGACATTGTCGTGCGTCACCATCAGCAGCGCGGCGCCCCGGTAGCGGGCGGCCTGCAGTAGGACATCGAGCAGCTCCTGGCCGGCGCGGCTGTCCAGACTGCCAGTTGGCTCGTCCGCGAGCACGATGGACGGTCCGGTGACCAGTGCGCGCGCCAACGCGGCACGCTGGGTCTGACCGCCGGACAGCTCGGACGGGACCGCGTCCGCGTCATCGGCGATCCCCACCTGGTCCAGCCAATGCAGAGCGGCCACGTGTGCCTCACCGCGCTCATGCCCGTCCAGCAGGAGTGGGAGCGCCACGTTGTCGATCAGTGGGAGGTCGGGCACCAACTGCCCGAACTGCAGCACGATGCCGACCTTGGTACGGCGGAGGGCCGCACGCCTCTCCTCAGGCAGAGTGGCCAGGTCCTCACCGTCCACTCGGACGGTGCCGGCGTCCGGGGTGAGGATGCCGGCTGCGCAGTGCAGCAGCGTGGACTTGCCGCATCCGCTGGCGCCGGTCACCGCGACCACCTCACCCGGCTTCAGCTGCAGACTGACGCCACGGAGTGCAGTGTTGCGCCGGTACGAGTACTCGACGCCCTCCAGTTCCAGGACAGGTTGTGTCATCAGCGAGCCCCCCTTTGCTCTGAGATGCGGTCCAGGGCGCTGTCCAGCCAGCGCAGGTCGGCGTCGAGGTGGGCCACGATGTACTCGCGGACCAGTGGTGAGGTCGGGTCGTCGTCGGCAGGTGTCTCGCGCAGTTCGCGGATCCGGCGCAGGTGGCTGGCGCGCTGGCGGGCCAGGAACCCGGCCGCGTCCCCGCCGGTGCGGATCGCTGCCACCAGCTTCCGCAGTACCTCGTCGGCGCTGCCCCAGGCCGGGGGGACCGGATCGTTCAGCCAGTCGGCCAGGTGGTCGCGGCCCTTGCTGGTGAGCGCGTAGACGGTCCGGTCCGGGCCGCCGCCGGACGTCTTGTCGACCACCTCGACCAGGCCGTCGCGCTCCAGTCGCCCCAACGTCGTGTACACCTGGCCGAAGGCCAGCGGTCGGCTGTCCGGGAACCAGGCGTCGTGGCCGCGCTTCACGTCGTACCCGTGGGCCGGGCCCGCGGACAGTAGCCCTAGGACGAGCTCCGCGGTGGCCATATCCGTGACTATACACTGCGTGTATGTACTCAGTGAATAGTCCGCGATGCGGCATTCTGGTCCTCGCTCGGTAGGATTCAGGCGTCACCCCGGAACGAACCTGGAGTAGTCAGTGGCTCGCGTTGTCGTCGACGTCATGCTCAAGCCCGAGATCCTCGACCCGCAGGGCAAGGCGGTGCACGGCGCGTTCGGCCGGCTCGGCTTCGACGGCGTGGCCGATGTTCGGCAGGGAAAGCGCTTCGAGATCACCCTGGACGGTGAGGCGACCGAGGAGCGGGTCGCCGAGATCCGGAAGGCCGCGGACACCCTGCTGGCCAACCCGGTGATCGAGGACTACACGCTGCACGTGGAGAACGGACAGTGAAGATCGGGGTCGTCACCTTCCCGGGTTCGCTGGACGATGCCGACGCCCGCCGCGCGGCTGCGGTCGCCGGCGCCGAGGCGGTCGCGCTCTGGCACGGAGACGCCGACCTGCACGGCGTGGACGCGGTCGTCCTGCCAGGCGGCTTCTCGTACGGCGACTACCTGCGGGCCGGTGCGATCTCCCGGTTCGCCCCGGTGATGGACACCATCATCAAGAAGGCCGGCGAGGGCATGCCGGTGCTGGGGATCTGCAACGGCTTCCAGGTGCTGTGTGAGTCGCACCTGCTGCCCGGTGCCCTGATCAAGAACCACCACCGCAAGTTCATCTGCAAGGACCAGCCGCTGCGGATCGAGAACAACCGCACCGCCTGGACCAGCGACTACGACGCCAATCACGAGATCACCATCGTGCTGAAGAACCAGGACGGTTCGTTCGTCGCCGACGAGGCGACGCTGGACCGGCTGGAGGGCGAGGGCCGCGTCGTCGCCCGCTATCTGGACGAGAACCCGAACGGCTCGTACCGCGACATCGCCGGGATCAGCAACGAGCGCGGCAACGTGGTCGGCCTGATGCCACACCCGGAGCACTGCGTCGAGACACTCACCGGACCGACCACGGACGGCCTGGGCTTCTTCACCTCGGTGCTGAAGGCCGTCGTCGCCTCCTGATGAAGCTGTTGCGGCCCGGGCGGCAGAGCCGCACTCTGCTCCGTGCCGCTGCCGTAGTGGCTGCAGCAGCTGCCGCATTCACACCGGCGGCCGCGGCTCACGCGGCGCCGGCCGGCGCGGCTGACCTGTTGGCGAAGGTTGTGGTGATCGGCGTGCCGGGGCTGACCTGGAGCGATGTGCAGGCGTCGCCGGAGTTGACCGCCTTGGTGGACCAGTCGCATGTGGGCTCGATCTCGGTGAAGACGGCCGGCCCGCACACCTGCCCGATCGACGGCTGGCTGACGATCAGCGCCGGTACGCGCGCCTGGGGCAACGTCCCCGACCAGGCGTGTGGCGACCTGCCCGCGGTCACCGACGGCAAGGTCGCCGGCTGGCAGACATACGTCGACCGTCAGGCCGAGCACCACACCGGCGCCCCGATCGGCCGCCTAGGCATCAGTCGCGAACGAGTCTGTGGTTTCGGGCCGGGCGCAGCGATCGCGGTCGCGAAGCCGGACGGGACAGTCGCCAACTGGAGCCCGGACTTCGACGCGACCAAGCTCTCGGCCTGTGGCGATGCAATCGTCGACGCCGGCGCGATGCCGCTACATGAAGGTCGCGACGAGGCGCGGGAGCACGTGGCCGACCTGGTGTCGCAGGCCAGGGCCGCCGATGGCTGGGTGCTGCTCGTCGGCATCGGCCAGGAGACGGCCGACGCGCACCAGCAAACGCTCGTAGCGATGCAGCTCCCGCCGGACAACGGTCCGCGCTGGCTGACCAGCGACTCGACCCGTCGTCCAGGCATGATCCAGCTGACCGACATCACCGCCACTGTGCTGCGTGGTGAGGCCAAGTCGGTGGACCCGGCCGGGTCCGAGAAGGCAGGGCCGCTGGACGGCGCCGAGATCCACTTCACCGGTGGCCTGCACACGAACGCTGCGGCCGTGATCGAGGACCGCCTCGACGCCAACCAGCGGTTCGAGCAGCCGCGGCCGGTGTTGTTCGCGGTGGCGTTGACGATCGTCGGCGCCGAGGTGCTCGCACTGGTCTGGTTCGTGTTGAGGCGCAGCCCGGCGTCCCGTCGTACCGCGGTGTTCACGCTGCTCCTGCAGGGCGGGTTCTACATCGCGGTCTTCCTGGCGCAAGCGACCGTCTGGTGGCGGTGGCCGTCGCCCGCGTTCTCCTTGTACGCCGTGACGATCGGTCTCAGCGCGCTCTCCGCAGTCCTCGCGCAGGTGTTCCTGAAGAGGTACGCGTACCTCGGGCTCGCCCTGGCGGCGTACCTGCTGTTGCTGGTGGACGGCGTGCTCGGTACGCCGATGCAGGTCGGCAGCATGTTCGCTGACGGACCTGTGATCGGTGGGCGGTTCTACGGCTTCGGCAACTCGACCTTTGCCACCCTGGCGGTCGGTGCGCTCGTCACTGCCGCATGGGCCGCACAGAAGCTGATCGACAAGAGCAGAGTGCAGGCCGCACTCGCGGTGCTGGCCATCGGCGGCGCTGCGATCGTTGTGGACGGCAAGCCGGGCTGGGGCACCGATTTCGGCGGCATCATCGCGCTGACGCCGGCCGTGCTGCTCATGGCCTGGTTGACCTGGAAGGGCAGCATCTCACTGCGTGCGCTGATCGGAGTGGGCGTCGCCGGTGTGCTGGCGGTGTCTGCAGTGGCCTTCCTCGACTATCTGCGTCCTCCTGAGCAACGCAGTCATTTCGGCACGTTCGTTGCGCGGCTGCTGGACGGCGACGTGAGCGACGTACTGATCCGGAAGCTCCAGATGGCCGTCCAGTTCTTCAGCGGACCGGCCGGCTGGCTGATGCTCGTCGCCGTCATCCTCCTCATGCTGGCCACGGTCCTGCCGCACCGCGTGCCGTCGGAGTCCTACCGCGAGTTCTACAACAGCAGGCCGATGGTTCGGCCGACGCTGCTGGCCATGTCGACCTGCGGTCTGGTCGGCATGCTTCTGAACGACGCCGGGGTCGCATTGCCCGCGATCATGGCCGGTTTCGCTGTCCCACTGCTGGTGGCTCATCTGATGGCTTCCCGGCAGCCCGCTACCGTTTCACCTGAGTCCCACCTAGTGCAGGAGTCCTGAAGTGTCTACCGACACCGTTAGCAACGCCGTCAGCACCCCGGATGTCGAGCAGCCGTGGGCCGAGCTCGGCCTGAAGCCGGACGAGTACCAGCGGATCCGGGACATTCTGGACCGGCGCCCGACCAGCTGCGAGCTGGCGATGTACTCGGTGATGTGGAGCGAGCACTGCTCGTACAAGTCCTCCAAGGTGCACCTGAAGCGGTTCGGTGAGATTCCGCAGGAGACGCCGGCCGGGAAGATGCTGGCCGGTATCGGTGAGAACGCCGGCGTGATCGACATCGGCGAGGGGTACGCCGTCACCTTCAAGGTCGAGTCGCACAACCACCCGTCGTACGTCGAGCCGTACCAGGGCGCGGCGACCGGCGTCGGCGGCATCGTCCGCGACATCATCGCCATGGGCGCCCGGCCGGTCGCGGTGATGGACCCGCTGCGCTTCGGCCCGCTGGACGCTCCGGACACCAAGCGCGTGCTACCGGGGATCGTGTCCGGCGTCGGCGGCTACGGGAACAGTCTCGGCCTGCCGAACATCGGCGGCGAGGTCGTCTTCGACCCGACGTACCTGGGCAACCCGCTAGTGAACGCGCTCTGCATCGGAGTGATGCGGCACGAGGACCTGCACCTCGCGAACGCGACCGGCGTCGGCAACCAGATGATCCTGTACGGCGCCAAGACCGGCGGTGACGGCATCGGCGGTGTGTCGGTGCTGGCGTCGGAGACTTTCGCCGAGGGCGGCCCGACCAAGCGGCCGGCGGTCCAGGTCGGCGACCCGTTCATGGAGAAGCTGCTGATCGAGTGCACGCTCGAGCTCTTCGCCGCGAACGTGGTCGAGGGCATCCAGGACCTCGGTGGCGGCGGCCTGTCCTGTGCGACCTCCGAGCTCGCCAGCGCGGGTGACGGTGGCATGCGGGTGTCGCTGGACAAGGTGCCGCTGCGGGATGCCTCGCTGTCGCCCGAAGAGATC